>JBBWZH010000576.1:0-4054 GCA_039648995.1 Mycobacteriales bacterium | reverse complement strand
AGGCGTCAGCGGCAGGCATTCGACTTGGCGCGGTACATCGCGGCGTCGGCGGCGCGCAGGAGGTCCTCGACGGTGTCCTGCTCGCGCGAGTCGGCCGCGCCGATGCTGCCGGAGATCGTCACCCGGTGGCCGCTGAGATCGAACGGCTCGGTCAGGCTGGCGTGCAGGCGGCGGGTCACGCTGTCGATCTCCTCCTTGCTGGTCGCGTCGAGCAGGATGAGGAACTCGTCGCCGCCGAAGCGGGCTGCGGTGTCGGCGGCCCGCAGGTCGACGCTGATCCGCTTGGCCACCTGGATCAGCAGTTCGTCGCCGGCGGCGTGGCCGAGACGGTCGTTGACGGATTTGAACCCGTCCAGGTCCACGAACAGCACGGTGAACCCGGTGCCGGGATGGCGTTTGGTGGCCAGCACCGCCTGCCGCAGCCGGTCCATGAACAGCGTGCGGTTCGGCAGGCCGGTGAGGTGGTCGTAGAGCGCCGCTTGCCGCAGCCGCTCCTCCTGCTCGCGCAGCGAGCGGAGCATCGCGTCGCGGTCCAGCGCCACCGCGAGCATCGCCCCGGACTGGTTCATCAGCTCCCGGCCGGGCGGTGTGGTCGCCTGGATCGCGGCGACAGCGGCCAGCATGCCCCAGTCGCGGGAGTCCGAACGCACCGGCACCACGAAGACGATGTCGCCGGCCGCCTCGTCGGCGAGGTCGAACAGATCGTCGGGCGGGAACTCGCTGACCGGCAGGCAGCGCTCGGCGTGTCCCGGCGGCGGGCCGTCCCGGCGGAAGGTCCCGGCCAGCCCCAGCAGGCCGTCGTCGCCGACGCCGTCGCCGTCGCCGGCGGAGGGGTCGGGGTGCCACAGGCCCAGTACGCCGCCTCGTGCCTCCGTCCGGGCCAGCCAGTCCAGCTGCCGCGGGTCGTGGGTGTGGCCGCGCAGCAACTCCATGTTCAGCTCGTACTGGGTATTCATCATCGACTGCAACTGGGTGATGTCCTCGTACTGGACCCGCGCCTGGGTGTGCGACAGCACCAGGATCAGCTGCTGGACGCAGCGCTCCAGCCGCCGCACGGCGTCGCGGTCCTCGGCCGGCGGCAGGTCGTCCACGAAGTCCCGGACCAGGTGGGCGATCTCGGCGACCAGCTCCGGTTGCGCACCGAGCCGGTACAGCCGTTCGAGCACGACCTTCAGCCGCGACTCGGCAGGTACCGAGCCGGCCGCGGCCTCGCGCAGCAGTCCCAGGACGGCGTCGGCGGCGTCGGCGACCCGGGCCGGTTCGACCGAGCCGGCCCGGGTCAGCTGCGCCGGCGGGATCAGCGCGGTCAGGTCCGCGACCAGCCGGTCCCGGGACGGCGGGCGCGCCGCGAGCTGAGGCGCGGCGGGCGGGCGCGCGGTCGCGGTCGGATCGGGGTCCGCCGGCAGCGCGCTGCGGGAGCAGCCGCACGACTCCCTGGCGATGAAGGAGGTGGCGATGCGCCGCGCACGGTCCGGTGGCGGTTCCCCGCCCAGCTGCCCGAGCAGCAGCTCGACCGCGAGGCGGCCCAGCCCTTCGAGCGGCTGCCGGACGCTGGACAGCGCCGGCACCTGGAACCGGGCGGCCGGGATGTCGTCGAAGCCGACAACCGCCTGGTCCCGCGGCACCGCGTACCCGGCGGCGGCCAGTGTGCGGATGACGCCGATGGCGTTGCGGTCGGTCCCGGCGATCACCGCGGTGCTGGGCATCCCGGCCGCGACCATCGCGGCGGCGGCGGCGTCCCCGCCGGTCTCGTGGTTGTCCTCGACGAGGTAGAGCAGCGCCGGATCGTCGTCCAACCGGTGCGCCGCGAGCCCGGCGCGGTAGGCGGCGTACCGCTCCTGGATGTCGCTGACGCCGAGGTACCCGGCGAAACCGATCCTACGATGGCCGTGCCCGACCAGGTGGTCGAGCGCGGCGCGCACACCCGACCAGTTGTCCGACAGCGCCGCCGGGCAGCCGGCATGCTGATCCTCCGCGCCGACCAGCACCACCGCCTTGCCGGCCCGGCGCAGCGCCAGCAGGTAGTCCCGGCCGACCGCCCCGGTGATGACCACGAAGCCCGCGGTCCGCCGCCAGGACACCGGCAACCGGAAGTCCGGCACCCCGCTCGTGTCGGAGCTGTATGAGCCGGGGTCCAGGGACTGCACCGCGACCACCCGGCCGCCGGCCGCGGCGACCGCCTGGGTGACGCCGGCGATGACGGCACCGTAGTAGTCGCCCCCGATGAAGGGCGACACGACGCCGACCGTCAGGCCCTGCAGCACGCCCGCACGCCCCCAGCCCCCACCCGGGTCAGCTGCCGCCGCCGCGGCGCCGAGTTCGGTCACTACCTGGTACTGATCTGATCGCCCGCTCCCGTGCCATGTTGAGCCTTTCTCCCGACCGCACCCGGCGATCGAGTCGGGTGCGACAAGGTTACGACCGTCCGGGACCGTTTACCGCCGGTCGGCGTCACCCCGCAAGGAGATCCGCGGGTCGTCTCGGCGCCGCGGCACGGCGACGGCGTCGAGCTGTTCCGGCCGGGCTGCCGGGTCAGGCGCTCTGTAACGCCGGCGTTGGCGGCGGGCGTGATAGGGCATGACGTGCCGCCGAGTAGACAGGGCCCCGCGATGATCGAGCTGAACCTGCCCGACCAGACCGACCATCCACCCCCGGCCGATGACGCGCCCGTCCCGCTGGCAGAGCTGGCTGCGCGCGGGGCGTCCGGGGCACTGTCCGACGCGGAGCTGATCGTGGCGTCCGGGCAGAACCCCCAGGTGTTCCGGCTGCTCTACGACCGCTGGGCGACCCGGCTGCTGGCCTACCTCTACCGGCGCACGCTCGATCCGGAGGCCGCCGCGGATCTGATGGCCGAGACGTTCGCGGTCGCGTTCGCGCGCCGGCACCGGTTCCGTGACATGGGCAGGCCCGGGGCCGGCTGGCTGTACGGGATCGCGAACAAGGAGCTGTCGCACTGGTTCCGGCACGAGCAGGCGCAGACCAAGGCGCTGCGCCGGCTGGGGCTGCGCCGCCCGGCGCTGGACGACGACTCGATCAGCCGGATCGAGGAACTCGCCGACATCGCCAGCTACCGCACGACGCTGGCCGAGGCGCTGTCCCGGCTCTCGGCCGCCGAACGGGACGCGGTCCAGCTGAGGGTCGTCGACGAGCTCGACTACCCGCTGATCGCCACACGACTGGGGTGCAGCGAGGGCGCCGCCAGGGTGCGGGTGCACCGCGGACTCGGCCGCCTCGCGACCCTTCTGGAGGTGACCGCATGATCGAGCACCAGATCCCGTTCGTGCAGCAGTTCGGCGAGGCGCTCGACGAGGCGATCGCCGCGCCGGCGACCGCTCGCCGCCGCCGCCGGGCCTGGGCCCGGCGCGTGGGCGTGGCCACCGTCGCGATGGCCGTTGCCGGCGGCGGGGTCGCCGCGGCGGCCAAGCTGTCGCGCACCCCTGAGCAGCTGGCAGCCGGCACTCTCACCTGCCAGCTCGGCACCAACATGAGCGTGGGCGACTGGGCCGGCGCCGGCGACCCGATCGACGTCTGCGCCGCCGAGTTCCGGCATGCCGGCCAGCCGGTGCCGCCACTGGTCGCGTGCGCGTGGGACCGCGGCATCGTAGTCATCGGCGGCCACGCCGCCACCACGGACTGTGCCCGCAACGGTTACCGCCCCGTGCCCGCCGGCTACGCCGCCGCCGAGCGCAGAACGGCCCAGCTGCAGCGGGACATCATCGCCCTGGAGAACACCGCCGACTGCATCCCGGTACCGGAGTTCCAGCGGCGCCTGGCCGACCTGCTCGACCGCACCGGCTGGTCGCAGTGGCGACCGCTGGTGCGTCTGGACTGGCGGAACGGCCGGTGCGGCGCGGTCTCCGGCAGGTTCCGCGGCCACAGCAGCATCGGCTTCAGCCTGCTGCCCGAGAGTCACGAGGTCGTCGTCGTGGGCGAGCCGCCGCTGTCGGTGCGGGAGCGGGTGGACGGGGTCGGCGGCCTCTCCGAGACGATGCCGACGATCACGAACGAGCGCTGCTGGTCGAAGCCGGATCTGCGGCGACGGATCGGGCAGACG
>JBBWZH010000007.1:0-9181 GCA_039648995.1 Mycobacteriales bacterium | reverse complement strand
AGCTGGGCGGTGCCGCGGGCACCCTTCCCCCCGGGGCGGCTGGTTCCGAAGTTGGCGCCCTGGTCGCGCTGCCCGGCTGCGGTCAGCCGCGCGTCGCAGGCGGCGTGCGCGGCGGCGTCGCCGTCGGAGTGGCCGGTCAGGCCCGGCTCGCCGACGGCGTACCCATGCACCTCGCGGGCCTGCACTGGCCCGACGAGCCGCAGGGCCTCGAGGGCCACTCCGACGCCGACGTCGCCGCGCACGCCGCCTGCGACGCGCTGCTGTCCGCGGCCGGGCTCGGCGACCTCGGCTCCAACTTCGGTACGGCGGACCCGGCGTGGGCCGGTGCGTCCGGGGCGGCACTGCTCGCGGAGGCCGCCGCCCGGGTGCCGGCCCGTGCACCTCGCCCGCGTCGCCGGGGTGGCGCGGGCGGCACCGGTGGTGGCTGGTTGGATTCGACTGTGCGAGATGGGCGGGGCATCCCGCGGGTCGGCGTCGGGACGGACATTCATCCGGTGCAGGCCGGGCGGCCGTGCTGGCTGGCCGGGTTGCTCTGGCCCGGGGTGGACGGCTGCGCCGGCCACTCGGACGGGGACGTCGCCGCGCACGCCGCCTGCGACGCGCTGCTGTCCGCGGCCGGGCTGGGCGATCTCGGCGCCACCTTCGGCACCGCCGACCCGCGCTGGGCCGGCGCGTCCGGGGTGGTGCTGCTGACCGAGACCGCGCGCCTGCTGTCCGTGGCCGGCTGGGCGGTGGGCAACGTCGCGATACAGGTCATCGGCGAGGCCCCGCGGGTGGGTCCGCGCCGGGCCGAGGCGGAGGCGGTGCTGTCAGCGGCGGTCGGCGGCCCGGTCACGGTGACCGCGACCACCACCGACGGGCTGGGCGCGGTCGGCCGCGGCGAAGGGCTGGCCGCGATCGCCACCGCCCTCGTCCTGCCCGCGCGGCCGGTGCTGCCCGAAGGGGAAGACTGAGGCGTCGATGTTGTAAAGGTGCAGACCGGGTCGAGCCGATCCGTTCGGGCACGCACTAACCTGACCGCATGACCGACCCGCTGGTGTCGAGCCTGCTGGCTGCGGTTGCCGCCAGCCCGGACGACATCCCGTTGCGACTGCACGTGGCAGGTGTGCTGCTCGATCGCGGCTGGCCGGCACAGGCGGCCGAGCTGTGCAGCACGGCGCTGCAGCGGGACGTGGGCAACGCCGAGGCGCTCGCCCTGCTGGCCCGGGCCACCCGCGCCCTCACCACCCCAGCTACATCCGGCAGCCAGGCGGGCCCGGAGCCGGAGCCGGGCGCCCAGCCGAAGCCGGGCGCCCAGCCGGAGCCGGGCGCGCAGCCGGGGCGGGGCGCGGCGGCCGAGCCTGCCGAACCTGCCGGGGCGGCCGAACCTGCCACGGTGGCCGAGCCGGCCGGGCCTGCCGACGGTGGGCCGGCGGAGTTCGACTGGACGGCGGCCGAGGAGCAGGTACGCGATATCGTCCCGCCGCCGATGGTCGACGCGGGCGCCGGTGCCGGCGATTCGGCGTCGCCGGACGACGTGCAGTCGGCAACGGTCCGGCTCGCCGACGTCGGTGGCATGGCCGCGGTCAAGCAGCGGCTGGAGATCGCGTTCCTCGGCCCGATGCGCAACCCGGACCTGGCTCGGCTCTACGGCAAGAGCCTGGCCGGCGGGCTACTGCTGTACGGGCCACCCGGCTGCGGCAAGACCTTCGTGGCCCGCGCGGTGGCCGGCGAGCTGGGCGCCCGGTTCTACGCGGTCAGCCTGGCCGACATCCTCGACCACTACCTGGGCGACACCGAGAAGAACGTCAAGGCGATCTTCGACACCGCGCGCCGGAACGCCCCGTGCGTGCTGTTCCTGGACGAGGTGGACGCGCTCGGGCACCGCCGGTCCCGGATCGGTAGCGGCTGGTCGGGCATGCGCGGCGCGGTCAACCAGCTACTGCACGAGATGGACAGCGTGGCCAACCCGGCCGCCGGCGCCCCGGCCGGCGTGTTCGTGCTCGCGGCCACCAACCACCCGTGGGACGTGGACCCGGCGCTGCGCCGCCCCGGCCGGCTGGACCGGACGATCCTGGTGCTGCCGCCGGACCAGCCGGCCCGCGAGTCGATCCTGCGCTACCACCTCCGGCACCGGCCGCTGGCTGGCATCGACATCCCCGCGATCGCCCGGCGCACCGACGACTTCTCCGGTGCCGACCTCGCCCATCTCTGTGACAGCGCCGCCGAGCTCGCGCTGGAGTCGTCTGTCCGAACTGGACAGGTGCGGCCGATCGACATGTCCGATGTGGAGGCCGCGCTGCGGCAGTTGGCGCCGTCCACCGGGCCGTGGCTGCAGACCGCACGGAACGTCGCGATGTTCGCCAACAGCGGCGGCGAGTACGACGACCTGCTCGCCTACCTGAAATCGAAGAAGCTGGTGTGACCAGCTCGCCGGCCATGCCCGCGGCCGTGCCCGGTGACCCCGGCGCGGCGTTCCAGCGGGCCGAGCTGCTGGTCGAGCTGCACCGGCCGGGCGAGGCGGTGGCCGTGCTGCGGTCGGCGCTCGCCGGCCACCCGGGCCGGGCGGACCTCTGGGGCCAGCTGGCGATGGCGCTGCTGGCCGCCGACCGGCCGGGGGAGGCGTACCAGGCCGCGGCCACCCGCATCCAGCTCGCCCCGGAGGACGAGTGGGGTTACCGGCTCGCCAGCCTCGCACTGTCCGCAATGGACAGATCGGCGGAGGCGGTGCGGGCGGCTGCCGAGAGCGTCCGGCTGGCGCCGCGGGAGTGGCGCACGCACGCCCGGCTCGCGCACGCGCTGTGCGACGCCGGCCGGGCGGACGAGGCGTGGCCGGCCGCGCGGCACGCGGTGGAGCTCGCGCCGACCGAGCCGGAGACGCACATGGCCATCGGCGCCGTCGCGATCGAGCTGAAACGCTGGCCGGCCGCGGACGGCGCCTACCGGCAGGTGCTGGCGCTGGAGCCGTCGAACGCGGCCGCCCGCAACAACCTGGCGCTGGTCGCGCTGCACCGCGGCGGGGTGACCGGCGCCGCGGCCGGGTTCGCCGCGGCCGTCGCCACCGACCCGCACGTGGACGTGGCCCGCCGGAACCTGGAAGTCACGCTGCGCGTCTTCGCCGGCCGGCTGCTGTACTGCCAAGGGCTGCTCGCCGCGCTGCTGTGGCTGCCGTTGAGCGCGCAGGCCGGCCAGTTCATCGGAGTCGCGGCCGCCGTGCCGACGGCGGCGCTGGCCGTGGTCGCCCGGGTGCGCTGGCGGGCGCTGCCGGTCGCGGTCCGCGGCTACGCGCGCAGCCTCATCCGCGGCAGCCGGCGGTACCAGGCGCAGGCGGTGCTCGGCGCGGTCAGCTTCGCGGCATTGGTGGCCGCGGTCGGGCTGGCCGCCGGCGACGCGATCCCGCCGGCCCAGGCGGCGGACGGTTTCGCCCTGGTGGGCACCGTGCTGGCCCGCGTGGTCGGCTACCGCGGCCTCTACAACCGCTGACCGCGGCCGGCCCCGCACTGTCGGTCCGGCCAGGAGACGGAGCCGTCCGGCCCGCCTCGCCGCGCGGCCTCAACGGTAAGCGAGCTGTATGCGGGTTCTGCTGCAGTGAGCCACGCACATTGTGGTTTCTGCCAGAAGGGGCACGACAAGTGGGCGGTTTTCAGGTCACGCCGGACGCCCTGGGGAAGGTGGGCGAGCAACTCACCGATGCGTCCACCCAGGTCGCCCAGGTCCGCAAGGGTCTGGTCGGCACCGGCGGCGACAGTTCGTTCGGCGCGAACCAGGTCGACCACCCGATCAACAACCTGATTGACCGCTGGCAGCGTGCGCTGGACGACATGGCCCAGGAGACCGGCATCATCGGCAAGATGGTCACCGCCGCCGGCAAGGCCTACGCGCAGACCGATTCTGACGTGGCCGGAGCGTGCAAGACCTGATGGACGCCACCTCGATCGTCCAGCACGCGTCCGATTTCGTGCTGCGCCAGTTCCCGAGCATGGACGACATGATCGGGCTGACCGGCCTCGACCCGTTCGACGGCCACGTCTACAAAGGACTCGGCTTCAACCCGGTCGGCGCCAACCCGAAGGCCAGGTCCGGCCTGGAAGATCGCACCGCCCAGCAGGCGCGGACGCTGGCCGATGTGGCTTCCCTGATCAAGCTGCTCGGCGACCCCGATCCGTCCACATGGGAGGGTGACGGGGCGAAGGCGTTCATCGACCGGGTGAAGGCGCTGCCGCCGGAGTACGAGGACGCCGCCGCGGCGCTGCGGGCGCTCGGCCCGTTGGTCACCGAGGCGCGGCAGGCGATCACCGCCGGCAAGACGCAGGCGCGCAACCTGGACGACCAGGCCTGGCAGGCCAAGCAGCGGATCATCCACGAGGTCGCCGAGGCGGCCAAGCCCAAGAGCCTGCTGGACAAGGTGGTCACCGCGGTCGTGCCGGTGGCCGCCATCATCGGCGTCGCGCTCGACCCGGAGGTGTCCAAGGCGGTGCACGCCCTGGTCGACATCCTGGAGCAGGGCGACCGGCGAGCCCCAGATCGACGGCAACCCGTACACCGGGCCGCCCGGCGGCTACACGCAGCCGCTGGCCAACACGGCATGACAGTGCCAGCCCGGCGGCCTCCTGCGCTGCGCTCCTCGGGCCCCGGCGGCCCTGCGATGCTCACTGCGGAGGCCGCCTCGTGATGGGGGGTCTGGCCGAAGTGCCGCCACGGGTCGGCGTCGGGCTCCCGACCGACTACGAACTGCTCGACCTGGCCGACCCGCGCTACCGCTGGGCGCGTCAGTTCGGCGTGCAGGCGGCTGGCATGTTCCGGCGCGGCGCCGGCACCCCGACCGACCCGATCTCGTTCATCCAGCTCACCGTCGCCGTCGTCGCCGACTGGTCCGCCTCCGAGTCCACAGTGGAACCCGTTCCGTCCGCTGTGGACCAGTCCACTGTGGAGCTTGGTCGGTCGGTTCCGCCCGCCGGTCCGCCGCCCGAGGCTCCGGGCAGGTCAAGCCCACCGGCAGGCTTGTTCGGCTGGACGGGCCCGGCTGTGGCGGCCGGGCCGGATGCCACGGCCAGGTCGGGCGGTGCGCCCGGGTCGCTGGGTTGGGCGGGCCCGGCTGGGTCCGGAGTGCCGGATGCCTGGGCCGGGTCGGGTACGCCCGGGGCCTCGGATCGGATGGGCCCGGGTGGGTCGGTTGGCGGGTCCGGGGTGTTCGGTTGGGCCGAACCCGCCGCGCCGGCCGGATCGAATGGCACGGCCGTTCCGCCGGACGCGGACGCCCGGGACTGGTTGCGACCGCCGGCGTACCTGCTGGTCAACGGGCTGCCGGCGGCGGAGCTGGTGCTGGAGCGGCGGCTGCGCCCGCCTGGGTCCGCGGCCGGCGTTCGGAGCTGGACCGTCGAGGTGCTGGTGCCGCTGGCCGGCACCGGCTACGTCGTGGTGGTCACCGGTGCGACCACCGACCCCGCCCGGCAGGACGAGACCGAGTGGACCGCGCTCGCCGTGGCAGGCACGCTGACCTACCGCGCCGGCGGACCGTCCACCCCGGCCCACGTCGTCGAGCAGCCCATCCCCGAACTCCGCTTCGCCGACCCCGAACGGCTCATCGCCGCCGCCCGACACGTCGACACCCCGCCACCGACCTCGCCGCCCGGCCCGCCGGCCAACCCGCCGCCCGGCCCGCAAGCGGCCCCGCCACTGACCGGCCCGCTACCGGTCAGCGTGCCCCCGGCCGGCCCAGCGTCGGCCGGCCTGCCTCCGGTGGGGCCAGCGTTGGCCGGTCCGTCGGTGGGGTCAGCGTCGGGCGGCCTGCCTCCGGTGGGGTCAACGTCGGCCGGTTCGTCGCCCGTGGGCTCGGTGTCGGCCGGCCCGCCGTCGGTCGGGGTGGTGCCGGGCCGGCCGGCGGGGCCACCGCGGGGGACGATCGGTCAGGCCGCGGTGGACCAGCTTGCCGGCTTGGTGGCCGGGCATCCGGCCACCTCGCGGGCCGGGGCGGGCGGCTCGGCGTAGCCGGCGGCGGTCGGGCGGCGGCCCGCCGTGCCCCGACCCGGCAGCGAGTCCGCCAGCAGCAGCCGGAGCCGGGCCAGGGCGCGCAGGCGGGTGGTCCGCACTGTGACGTCGGTGACGCCGAGGGCGGCCGCGATCTCGGTGTCGGCGCGGTCGTCCAGCAGGCTCAGCGTGATCACCCGGCGCTGCCGCTCGGTCAGGCCGGCGAGCGCCCGATGCAGCACGATCCGGTCCAGGCACGCGTCGACGGCGCCGGAGACCGGCTGGTCGGGCACGGTGGCGACGAGCACGTCCCGGCCGCTGCGGCGCCACCGGCTGGCGCACTCGTTCAGCACCGCCCGGCGCAGGTACGCCGCGGGCGCGGCCACATCGACCGGCGCGCGGCCGGTCCGCAGCACCCGCACCGCCACGTCGTGTACCACGTCCTCGGCGTCGGATCGGCGGGGCAACCGCACCCGTGCGGTGCGCACCAGCTCCGCCCGATGCGTGGCGAGGACCTCGGCCCAGGCCGCCGGTGCGTCGATCATCGGTCTCCTCCAGATCAGCGGGGTCGTTCACGTGCCCCGAAGCCTGCGTGGCGGCACCGGCCGGCCCAAGGGGGGAATCCCCCCTCCCGATCCGGTAACCCCCACGGGATCGTGGGCGGCATGCGCAGCGCAGACACTCCGCTCGCCGGGGCCGTCACGGCGGCGAGCCGGCGCGGCCCGGCGCACGGCCAGAATGAGGACCGCTGGGCGCTGCTCGGCTCCGACGACCTGTTGCTCCTAGCGGTCGCCGACGGCATGGGCGGCACCGTCGGCGGCGGTACGGCGGCCGGCATCGCCCTGCGGTCGCTGCTCGAACTCGTCGACTTCACCCCCGCGCAGGCCGCCGACCCCGACCCGACCGCCACCCCGTCGGACCCTGCGAACGCGCCGGACCCGCCGGACTTGGCGGACCGGCCGGACTTGGCGGACCCGGCGAACCCGCTGGACCTGGCGAACCCACGGGGCGCGGTGAACCCGCTGGACCCGGCGAACCCACGGGGCGCGGCGAACCCGCTGGACCCGGCGAACCCACGGGGCGCGGCGGACCCGCCGGACCCGCCGGACCCGCCGGACCCGCCGGACCCGGACACCACGTTGGAACCGCTACCGGTTGCCGGCCCTGTCAACCCGATGCCCCGCGCTGCCCCCGCGCTGCCCACTGACCCGGTCGGAGACGCCCTCGCCGCGGCAGCCCTCGCCACCGCACCCGCGCGGAACGTCCAGCCGGCGGCGGTCGAGGCGGTCGAGGGCCAGGCGGTGCGGGCGGTGACGGCGGCGATGCGCAGGGCGCACGAGCGGGTGCGGGCGGCGGCGCCGGCCGGATTGCCGGACGCGCTGCGCCCCGGCAGCACGTTCACGATGGCGCTGGTGCTCGGCGACCGGCTGGTCGTCGGCCACGTCGGCGACTCGGGTTGCTGGCTGTTGCGCCGGGGCGCGCTGATCCGGCTGACCGAGGTGCACACGTACGCCGCGGTACTGGTCGGGGCAGGTGCGGTGAACCGGGACTCGCCTG
This sequence comes from Mycobacteriales bacterium, assembly GCA_039648995.1. Taxonomy (GTDB): domain Bacteria; phylum Actinomycetota; class Actinomycetes; order Mycobacteriales; family CADCTP01; genus JBBWZH01. Next base: position 1,678 of record JBBWZH010000007.1, on the reverse strand, counting down.
CCGCCCGCCGGCTGGACAACCTGCTCACCCGGCACCTCGGCATGCCCGGCGAGCTCCGTCCTCAGCTCGCGACCGCGCGGCTGTACGCCGGTGACCGGCTGTTGCTGGCCAGCGACGGGCTGTCCCGGGCGCTGCCGGCGCCGGTGCTGGCCGCGCTGTTGGCCCGGCCGGACACCAGCGCCGGCCGGCTGGTCGGCGCCGCCGCGGCCGCGGGCGCCCGCGACGACGTGACCGCACTGGTGGCCACTGTCGGTGAGCCCGCGTCCGGATACCCTGCTTCGGTCGGGGCCGCGGCCGCCGGGCCCGCCAGTGGCCCCGGATACGCCGACCTCGCCGCACCGGGCGAGCGGCGGGTCGCGTCCCAGGCGGACGAGCCGCGTGCCGCGTCAGGGAGGTGACTGCTGCGTTGTCCGGGACCGCCACGGTCGGCCGCAACGTCCCGCTACGGCCGGGCCAGGTCGTCGGCGACGGCGAGGGCGGCGACTGGCAGGTCGTCGCGCACATCGCCGACGGCGGGTTCTCCTCGGTGTACGAGGTACGGCCAGCCAGCGGCGCCGCGCAACGCGCCCACGGGCCGCGGCACCGGGCGCTGAAGTGCCTGTGGGGCACGCCGGCGGAGCTGACCGCGATCGGCGGCGAGGCCGCGAAGATGGCCGCGGTAGAAGGGCACGAGAACGTGCTCGGGCTGGTCAGCGCGTTCCGCTTCGACGGCACCGACCGCCCGCAGGCGCACTACGTCGGGCTCGTGCTGGAGCTGGCCCAGGAGGATCTGCGCCGGTTCGCCGCCCGCGCGCTGCCGTCCGAGCGGGCCTGGGCGGCGGTGTTCGAGCAGGTCGCGGCGGGCCTGGACCACATCCACTCGCGCCGGGTGGTGCACGGCGACATCAAGCCGACGAATGTGCTGCGGATCGGTGGCCGGTTCGCGATCGCCGACTTCGGTGTGGCCGCGCCGCTGGAGACGACCCGCTCGGCCGGCATCGGGCTGGCCCGGACAATCGCGTTCTGGCCGCCCGAGTCGGCCAGCCAGGGCGTCCTGTGCGCGGACGGGGTGCGCCGGCCGCCGGTCGACGGCTGGCGGGCGACCCAGCTCGGCGACGTCTGGGCGCTCGCGGTGAGCATGCACCGGATGCTCACCGGCCGGCACATCACGCCGGGCACCACCCCCGAGCAGCAGTACGAGCTGGTCTGCTTGGGGAAATACAGCATCGACGACCGGCTCGGCCCGGGCTGGCGGCAGCTGTTCGCCGACTGCCTCGCACACGAGCCGGACGATCGCGTCGTGTCGTCGGCCGGTTCGCTCCGGCTCCGCCTGGCCGAGCTGGCGCTGGCCGACGACTACCTCGGCGTGCCGTGGACCGACGGCCGCCCGCGCGTCGTCGCTGTCCTTGACCTCGGCCACCCCACCGCCCCGGCCCAGGCGACCGCCGGCCCCGCCGGCCCCGCCGGCCTTGCCGGCTCGGCCGACCCGGCCAACCCGGCCGGCTCCGCCGACCCGGCCGGCTCCGCCGACCCGGCCGGTCCCGCCGACCCGGCCGGCGGCATGCCGAGCTGGCCCGCCCACGGCCGTCCTACACCCGTTCCGGCCGCCTCCACCCCGGACGCCGCCCACCCGGCCCACTCGACCACCCACCTGGCCCGCCTCACCCCGGCGGATCCGACGGCGCGCCTGGCCGGCCTG
>JBBWZH010000569.1:0-6421 GCA_039648995.1 Mycobacteriales bacterium | reverse complement strand
ACATCGTGGGCGCCGAGTTGCTGGCCGCCGGTGTGCTGGAGGCGCTGATCGCGATGCGGCGCCGCCGGGCCCGGCAGCGGATGGCCGGCGCCGGGGTGGCGTTGCCGGACGCGGAGGCGGCCGGGGTGGAGGTCGCCGTCCGGCTGGGCGCGGACACGGCCGGTGCCGACTTCCTCGATCGGGCGCTGCGGATGCTGGCCGCCGGTCTGGCCGAGCAGGACCGGCCGGTGCCGGAGATCTACGCCGCGCGGTTGTCCGCCGACGCGCTGGAGTTACTGCTGGCGGTGCCGCTGGACAAGGCGCCGCCACCGTTCACGTCCGAGAACGGTGGTGCCCGCTGGGTGCTGGACCGGACCGAGCGGGCCCCGCTGGCCGCGCCGGAGGGCACCCCGGCACCGCTGCCCGGGCTGGTGTCGATCGGTGGCGACGGGCACGGTCGGGTGTTTGTCGACCTGGAAGGGGCCGGCGGCACGATCTGCGTGGAGGGTGACCTGAACCGGGCCCGGTCGGTGGTCGCCGCGGCGGCGGTGGAGTTGGTGACCAACCGCTGGTCGGATGACATGCGGGTGACGCTGGTCGGGTTCGGGTCGGCGTTGGCGCCGATCAGCGAGCGGCGGCTGCGGTGTGTCGACTCGCTGGATGAGGTGTTGGACGGGGTGACCGACCGGTTGTCGGCCAGCCGGCAGGCGTTGACCGCGGCCGGGACCGACTCGGTGCTCACCGGCCGGGTGAAGGGCCTGCGTGACCCGGCCGGGCTGGCCCCCGACTTCCTGGTGTTCGCCTCCCCGCCGGACCCGGCGCAGCTGGCCGAGTTGCAGGAGTGGGCCGCCTCGGCGACCCGGGCACCGTTGGGCATTCTGGTCGCCGGGTCGGTGCCGGGTGCCCGCTGGCGGTTCGGCATCGACGATGGCGGCATCCTGTCCGCCGGGGTGCTGGGCATCGAGGTCGGCGCGCAGTTGCTGTCCGCCCGCAGCTACGCCGCGCTGGCCCGGCTGCTGCAGGCCGAGGCGGCCGCCGCGGAGGCCGAGCGTGCGGCGGCCGCGGCCGCGGCGGTGGCGTGGGTGCCGCAGGGGGTGCCGCCGGGGTTCGCCCCGGCCGCCGAGCCGGGGGTGCATCCGGAGCTGCCGCGGCCGTTGGATCCCGACGTCGACCCGGCCGTCCTGGTCCGGATCTTCGGCGAGCCGCTCGCCGACGGCGGCAAGGACCTCCCGCCCGGGACACCGCTGGCCGTGGAGATCCTCTCCTACGTGGCGCTGGCCGGCGCGGTCACCCCGCGGGCGCTGGCCGCGGCGGTCTGGCCGTACGGGGTGACCGCCGCCGAGCGGGACGCCACCTTGAGCCGGATCACCGAATGGCTCGGCACCGACGCGGCCGGCCAGCCCCGGCTGCGGCACGACGACGACGGCCGGCTGCGGCTGTCCGACGAGGTCCAGCTCGACTGGCACCTGTTCGTCGCGCTGACCGCACATGGCGACGAGCCGGACATGCCGCGCGCACTGGAACTCCTCCGCGGCCCGCTGGTGACCCCACACCTGCCGCGCCGCTACAGCTGGATCGCCCGGGACCGGGTGACCCACGAGATGCCCGCCTACGTCGTCGACGTCGCCCACCGCCTGGCCGTCACCTACCTGGCCGACCGCAACTACGACGGCGCGGCCGCGGCCGCCCGGGCCGGCCTGCAGGTCGAACCACAGGCCGAACTGCTCTGGGACGACCTCGTCGCCGCCACCCGCGAACGCGACGGCGCCTCCGCCGCCCAACGCATCCTCGCCGACAAAGCCGCCGCCATCTCCGATACCGACACCAACCTGCTACATCGCAGCCAGCAAACCGCATGACGCGACGCCGGGTCGAGATCACCAGCGCCTCGAAACACCGGCACATCACACGCTGTACCGCCTACACCGGGAGCGAGGACGCTCCTTCGGCTAACGCGCCCGCAACGGCAGAATCGTGCACTTGATCATGGAGGTCCTGGGCGGTCGGAACCACCCACAGCAGATTCCGCGAGCGGAACGGTCGGCGCACGAACGGCCTCAGCCGGCGGTCAGTTGGTAGACGAACGTGTCGAGCTTGCCGAGCAGCAGGAACAGGCGCCATTGCTCGAAACCCAGCAGCCGCTCGTACCAGACCGGGCCGAGCGCGGCCTGATAGCCCTCCGGGTCGCGGGTGAGCCGGCCGACCGCGAGCAGGCTGGAGATGACGCGGTCGGGGTCGTGTTCCAGGTCGTACTCGATGGATTCGCCGGCGAGGCGGTCGGCGTGGGCGATCGTGAACCCGGCGCCGGAGATGGCCGTCTCGAGCGCGGCGCGGTCCATCGCGACGGCCGAGAGCGACAGGGCCGCGAACATGCGGCCGCGTTCACGCGGCTCCAGCAGGTCGGTCGCGTACACCGCGTGCAGCAGCATCCGGCCGCCGGGCCGCAGCACCCGGCGGCACTCCCGCAGCATCGCGGCAGGGTCGGCCTGGTGCTCGATCATGTCCCGGCACCAGACCAGGTCGACGGCGCCGGCACCAAGCGGCAACGCGGTCGCGTCACTCCGGACAAACGCGATCCGCTCGGCCACCCCCGCCGCCGCGGCCGCCGCCCGACCGGCGGCGAAACCCCGCGCCACCAGGTCGACCCCGACGACGCGGCAGCCGTACCGCCGCACCAGCGGGACACCGAACCGGCCGTCGCGGCAGCCGGCGTCGAGCACCACCGTGCCCGGCCCGGCGTCCAGCTCGCCGGCCAGTTCGAGCAGCATCGACCGGGGCCGTGGCGCACGGCTGCTGGCGATCAGCTCCTCCGCCCCGTCCGGCATCCCGGCGTAGGTGTAGATGTCGGTGATCGCCGCCCGATCCGGCTCGCCCATGCCCGCGACCATGCCAGCGCGCGGCCCGCGGGGCCACCCGATTGCCCGCAGTGAGCGAAGGTCCGGCCGGGGGCCGCCCGCCGGCTGGCTCAGCATTGGGCTTCCTGTCGACGTGTCCGGCGTCGCGCGGGAGACGGTGCCCGCGGCGATCGGCCTCGTGAACGGACCTGTCTGGGAGGGTGTCGCGCCGCGCCGGTAGCTCAGATTCCGCGCGAGCCGTCGAGGGTCTCGCGGATGGTTCTGACGCTTCTACCTGGCTCCACTTTTGTCGACAAGGACGGCCGTAGTTGGCCCCAGGAGGCGAGGCGGTGTCAGGTCGGGCATGGTCACGTAGGGTGAGGGCCGAGGGCTGACGCGCGTGGGGTCGGGCGAGCCGCTACCGGGTCTCGTCGGGTAGATGCAGGACGAGACGGGCGATGTCGCGGTAGAGGTCGTCGGGGGTGCGGCCGGCGCTGAAGTACTCGGTGATTGCGCGGGTGACTACCGGGAAGCGGGCTCGCAGCGTGTCGATGTCGATGTCGGGCGGGTCGGGAGCTGGGGACTGTTCTTCGAGGACCCAGCCGACTGTGTAGCGCTCGCCGGCTAGGACGAGCAGGCGGGCATGGTGTAGATCGGCGCCGTGTTCGACGAGCGTGGCCATGGCCAGTTCGGAGAAGTCGCCACGGCGCATCGAGTAGCGGGCGCCGGAGACGATGCGGGCGCCGTCGCGGTGCCGCAGCATCGCCGCCCGTAACTGCCCGAGGGCTGCGAGCAGCCACTCCCGGCCGTCGCTGCCATCGGGTGTTGGCGCCGAGACAGCGCCGATCGCCTCGTCCATGATCGCGTCGGCGAGCGCGTCGAGAAGCGTGGCCTTGTTCTTGACGTGCCAGTACAAGGTCGGCGCCTGGACGCCGAGGCGGGCGGCGAGGGTGCGCAGGCTCAGCGCGTCCAGGCCGTCGTCGTCGACCAGTCGCATCGCCTCGAGCAGGACCTGATCGCGGTTGAGCGGCACCGACTACTCCTTGCGCGACGCCTCTTACGGTGTTAGAGATACGGTACCTCTCTAACACCGTAAGAGAATGAGGTTCGACGTGAAGGCAGCAGTGGTCGACCGGCCGGGCGGGATCCCGCAGGTCCGAGACGTCCCCGATCCCCAGGCGCTCGGCGGTGACGTGCTGGTGACCATGGCCGCGGTCGCCGTGGAGAACGTGGACCGGGCGATCGTCGCCGGCACCCACTACACCGCAGCCGAGTTCCAATCCGCGCTTCCGGCGATTCCCTGCTTCGACGGCATCGGCCGCCTCCCGGATGGCACGACGGTGGGCTTCGGCGGCCTGGAACCACCTCGCGGCGCTCTCGCCGAGCACGTGGTCGTCCCGACGGCGCACACCGTCGCGATCCCCGACGGGATCGAGCCGCCGATCGCCGCGGCCCTGCCGTCGGCGATCAGCGCCATGTGCATGCGGACCGCCGGTGGCCTCACGACCGGTGAGACGGTGCTGATCCAGGGCGCCACCGGCGTCGCCGGCCGTCTCGCCGTCCAGGTCGCGCGACTGCTGGGCGCCGGCCGCATCGTGGCCACCGGACGCGACCGGACCGCGCTGCGGGAGGTCACCGCCCTCGGCGCAGACACGGTCATCGACACCGCCGTCGACGACGCGCAGTTGGTGCGGGCTTTCCGCGAGCACGCCGGACAGGGATACGACGTCGTCGTCGACTACCTGTGGGGCCGCCCGACCGAACTGCTCACCCGCGCCCTCATCCCGGACAGCTTCGCCCTGACCAAGCCCACCAGGCTGGTACAGATCGGCGAGGCCGCCGGGCCGCACATCCGGCTCACCGGCGACGCCCTGCGCACCTCCGGCCTCGAGGTCTACGGCGCCGCGCGCAACGCCGCCGCCGGCATGGCCGCCGCCTACCAGCAGATCGTCGAGTGGGTCCGCGCCGGCACGCTCACCATCCCGATCGTCACCATGCCCCTCAGCCGGATCGCCGAGGCATGGACCCGCACCGACCTGCGCGGCCGCCGCCTGGTCATCGTCCCGGGCTGACCCCGCCGGAACCACAACCCGCCGCCCACACACCCCGAATTCCTTCGACCGCCCACCACCGAATGGACTCGGCGGCAACCTGCCCCCACACCTCGTCATGTCTGAAGTTCGATGAGGACATCCGGCAGGTTACCGAGAGCCTTCCTGCGGGGCGGACCGCCACGCAGTTCGACCGAGGCTGACTGTGCCTTTTGCAGCCCCGGATCTTCCGCAAGTCGCTCATACATCCGACCTGCGTGCGGGCCACCGCAGTAACGGAGGGTGATAGGTCGCGTTGCCTCGACCCAGTCCCGGTGGAGCCCGCTACGGCCGTCGCGGTGGGGCCAGATACGACCGTCAGAGCCACGCGGATGATGTCCGCGTGGCCGGCATGGCGCGCGGTCTCTTCGAGCATGTGGAACAGCACGTACCGCAGGTTGCAGTCGATGAGGTCTGTACGCGCACACGTACTGTCGAGATCCATGGCGGCCGCGACAGTGCGGGACTGCTCGATCTGCTCCCGGTACTTCTCGACCCAGTCCTTGACCGTGTCGTGCTCACCGACCATGAAGGTGGCGTCGTTCTGGCCTCTGACGGTGGGCCAGTCCTCACCAGCGCCGCTCCCAGGTCGTGGCATGCTTCACGAGCTCCAGGAGCGACAACGAGCTCGCGGTCGGGGCCTGGCGCGCGGTTGAATCATCGAGTCCCTGGATCTTCCTGATCAGGTCCTCCCGCTGGCCATCAGGGAAGTTTCCAGGGCGGCACGCTCCGAGGCGAGGGCGAACTGCTCGTTCTCGGCACCGGACATGAGCTGAGACCAGTGGCGTTCCCGTAGCGACGACGACGCGCCAGACGGTGCATCGCCAGCACACCCGCAGCCGCTAACCGGGTCGACGGTTCACATCGCCGGATCGGTGAGACGCCTTGCCCAAGGAGCATGGTCGCGGGGTTTGACCCTCTGGCCGACCAGCTCTACCCGCGGCCCGGATGCGGGTCTGTCCGGCGGCGAAAGCAGGTCAGCAGGTGGTACCGGCGCCGGGTCGGCCCTCGGTCGGCGAGCCGCGTCCTCCCGTCGAGCCCGTCGGCTCGCGCCGGGATTGAGCGTAAGCTCCGCCGTGGATGGTATTGCGAGGTCGATATTATGAAATGTCCACGCGGTCTGGCCGTTCTCGCCGTCGGTGGCATCGCTGTTGTGGCGCTCGCGACGCCCGCAGAGGCGCACAGCGGCGAGACACCACCCGGTACCGCTACCCGCCCTGTGCTGTCGCGCGCCGAGGCCGCGGCCTACGCGCCGATGAACTATCTCGGTTTCTCCGGCACGTACGCCGCGCCGGTTGCCGACCCGTGGCACCCCGGCCCGATCCGGGTCGAGGGTCGGCGTCCGGACTTCATGGTGGGCGCCCGGGCGGGCGTGCACGGGGTGACCCACACCAGCGTCCAGGCCGCGGTGAACGCCGCCTTCCGGGCCGGCGGCACGGCACGCCGGTACATCGGGATCCGGCCGGGCACCTACACCGGTACGGTCTTCATCCCCGCCGGTGGCCCGCCGCTGACCAT
>JBBWZH010000082.1:0-4128 GCA_039648995.1 Mycobacteriales bacterium | reverse complement strand
CGATCGTGATGCCCTGCTCCCGCTCCGCGCGCAGCCCGTCGACGAGCAGGGCGAGGTCGGCGTCGGGGTAGCCGCGGCGCCGGCTGGCGTCCTGCACGGCCGTGAGCTGGTCGGCCAGCACCGCCTTGGCGTCGTACAGCAGCCGGCCGATCAACGTGCTCTTGCCGTCGTCCACCGAGCCGGCGGTGGCGACCCGGAGCAGGTGCGCCTGCTCCACTGCGGGGGTGACGGTCATCAGAAGTACCCCTCGCGCTTGCGGTCTTCCATCGCGGCCTCGCTGGCCCGGTCGTCGGCCCGGGTCGCGCCGCGCTCGGTGATCGTGGAAACCGCGGTCTCGGTCACCACCTCGTCCACCGTCGCCGCGCCGGACCGGACCGCGCCGGTGCAGGTCGCGTCGCCGACCGTGCGGTAGCGGACGGTCTCCCGGCGCACCTGCTCGGCCGCCCGCGGCTGCGTCCATTCGGTGACCGCGAGCAGCATGCCGTCCCGCTCGAACACGTCCCGGCCGTGCGCGTAGTAGATCGACGGCACCTCGATCCGTTCGGCCCGGATGTACCGCCAGATGTCCAGCTCGGTCCAGTTCGACAGCGGGAAGACGCGGACGTGCTCGCCGGGCGCGTGCCGCCCGTTGTAGAGGTCCCAGAGCTCGGGGCGCTGGTTGCGCGGGTTCCACTGGCCGAACTCGTCGCGCACCGAGAACACCCGCTCCTTGGCCCGGGCCCGCTCCTCGTCCCGGCGGGCGCCGCCGAGCACCGCGTCGAACCGGTGCTCGGCGATCGCGTCCAGCAGGGTCACCGTCTGCAGCGGGTTGCGGGACTGGCCGGCCCGCTCGCGCACCCGGCCCGCGTCGATCGACGCCTGCACGCTGGCCACCACCAGCCGCACGCCCAGCTCGGCCACCCGCCGGTCGCGGAACTCGATGACCTCGGGGAAGTTGTGGCCGGTGTCGATGTGCATCACCGGGAACGGGACGCGGGCCGGCCACAGCGCCTTCTCCGCCAGCCGGAGCAGCACGATCGAGTCCTTGCCGCCGCTGAACAGCAGCACCGGCCGCTCGAACGTGGCCACCACCTCGCGCAGGATGTGGACCGACTCGTCCTCAAGATCGGTGAGGCTGGTCCGCTCCACGCCGAGCACCACCGTCATGAGGTGGCCTCCGGAGTGAGCATCGCAGCGAGCGCCAGCGAGCGAGGAGCGGAGCGGAGGAGGCCGCCGGGGGGCGCAGTCATGAGGTGGCCTCCGGAGTGAGCATCGCAGCGAGCGCCAGCGAGCGAGGAGCGGAGTGGAGGAGGCCGCCGGGCAACACGGTCACGCCAGGCCCCGCTCGGTGAGGGCGGCGAGGACGGCGGCGGCGGTCTGGTCGACGGTGCCGGTGGTCCGCACCCGGAGCTCGGGCGCGGCCGGCGGCTCGTACGGGTCATCCACGCCGGTCAGGCCGGTCAGCTCGCCGGCGCGCTGCCGGGCGTAGAGCCCCTTCACGTCCCGGGCCGCGCACTCCCCCACCGGCGTGGCCACGTGCACCTCCAGGAACGCGACGCCGGCGGCGGCGTGCCGGGCCCGGACGGCGTCGCGGGCGGCGGCGTACGGCGAGATGACCGGGGCCAGCGCGATGACCCCGTGCTTGGCCAGCAGTTCGGCGACGAAGCCGATCCGCGCGACGTTGGTGTCCCGGTCGGCGCGGGAGAAGCCGAGGTCGGCGCACAGCGACTCGCGCACGACGTCGCCGTCCAGCACCTCGACGCGGCGGCCGCGGCGGATCAGCTCGGCGGCGACCGCGCGGGCCACGGTGGTCTTGCCGGCGCTGGGCAGGCCGGTCAGCCAGACGGTGCCGCCCGGTTGGTCGGCCGGCGCGCCGGCAGGGTCTGCCGGCGCGTCGGCCTGGTCAGCCGAGTCCGCCGGCCGTTGGCCGGTGGTCGGCAGGGTGGTCGCGGTGGTCACGGACGCTCCCGTCGGTGGGTGCAGCAGGCGGGTGCCGGGCGCATCCGGTCGGGAGCGGAGAGTAAGCCGCACCAGGCCGGGTAGCCCGGCCGGGTCGACGAGGGTTCAGCGTGTCGCTGTTTGGGTGGTCGACCCGGTTACCGGGTGCGACACACCATGCTGGAGACGCGCAGCAGATCAACGTGCAGGCGCGCGACGAGCCCAGCCGAATACAGCATGCTAGAAATCCTGACACAGGCAGCCGGTCGCGTCGAGCGGGCTCTGACCGGTACGGCCGGCGCCGGTCGCCCGCATCCGTGCCGCTGTGCGATTCTGGGTGCCGTGACGTCCGCTGGCGTGCCGCTGGTGGCCCGGCTGCATATCGACCTGCAGCGGGTCGGCAGCGCCGCATGTCCTGATCGGTGCGTATTCCCGGCAGATCCCGCATCGGAAGGACACCGCGCATGCCGCGCACCGGACCGGGCGTTGGTCAGGGCCAGTGGGCCCTGGGCTACCGCGAGCCGCTGAACCCGAACGAGCGGACCAAGAAGGACGACGACCCGCTCAACGTCAAGCGGCGCATTCTGGACATCTACCAGCACACGGGCTTTGCCGGCATCGATCCGGCCGACCTGCGTGGCCGGTTCCGCTGGTACGGCCTGTACACGCAGCGGGCGGCGGGCATCCCGGGCGGCCGCACCGCGGTGCTGGAACCGGAGGAACTGGACGCCGAGTACTTCATGCTCCGGATCCGGATCGACGGCGGCCTGCTGTCCAACGAGCAACTGCGCACGGTCGCCGGGATCGCCACCGAGTTCGGCCGGGACGTGGCCGATGTCACAGACCGGCAGAACGTCCAGCTGCACTGGATCCGGATCGAGGACGTGCCGGAGATCTGGCGCCGGCTGGACGCTGTCGGCCTGGATACCACCGAGGCCTGCGGCGACACCCCGCGGGTGATCCTCGGCTGCCCGCTGGCCGGGGTGGCCGGCGACGAGGTGCTGGACGCGACGGCGGCGCTGCGGGCGGTGCGGGAGCGGTACATCGGCGACCCGGCGTTCTCCAACCTGCCGCGCAAGTACAAGACGTCGATCTCCGGCTGCGCCCGGCACTGCACGAACCACGAGATCAACGACATCTCGTTCGTCGGCGTGCTCGGCCCGGACGGCACGCCCGGGTACGACCTGTGGGTCGGCGGTGGGCTGTCCACCAACCCGCGGTTCGCGGTCCGGCTCGGCGCGTTCGTCGAGCCCGACCGGGTGGCGGCGGTGTGGGCCGGCGTCACGTCCGTCTTCCGCGACTACGGCTACCGGCGCTCGCGCACGCACGCCCGGCTGAAGTTCCTGCTCGCCGACTGGGGTCCGGAGCGGTTCCGGGAGGTGCTGGAGAAGGAGTACCTGGACGCGCCCCTGCCGGACGGGCCGGCGCCGGCCCCGTTCAGCGGGCTGCGCGGGCACGCCGGCGTGACCGGGCAGCTGGACGGCCGGGCCGCGGTCGGCTTCGCGCTGCGCGCCGGCCGGACCAGCGGCACGCAGCTGGCCCGGGTGGCCGCGCTGGCCGACGGGTACGGCAGCGGCCGGGTGCGGACCACCGCACAGCAGCAGCTGGTGATCACCGACGTACCGGCCGGCCGGGTCGAGGCGCTCGTCGGCGACCTGGCGGCGGAGAACCTGCCGGTGCGCCCGTCCGCGTTCCGGGGCGGCACGATCGCCTGCACCGGCATCGAGTTCTGCAAGCTCGCGATCGTGGAGACGAAGGTCCGGGCGGAGGAGCTGTACGCCGATCTGGAGCGGCGGCTGCCGCACTTCGACACCCCGATCACGATCAACCTGAACGGCTGCCCGAACTCGTGCGCCCGGTTCCAGGTCGCCGACATCGGGTTCAAGGGCTCGGTCACCACCGGCCCGGACGGCGGCGACGTCGAGGTCTACCAGGTGCACCTCGGCGGCCACCTGGGCGGCGACGCGGCGCTGGGCCGCAAGTTCCGCGGCCTCAAGGTCTACGCCGACGACGCCGCCGACTACATCGAGCGGGTGCTTCGCGGTTTCGAGTCCCGGCGCGAGCCGGGCGAGGCATTCGCCGGCTACGTGGCCCGCGCCGACGAGGCCTGGCTGCGGTGAGCGCGCACGCGCCGCCGTTCTACTGCCCGTACTGCGGGGATGAGGATCTGCGGCCGTTCGGGGAGAAGCACGGCGACTGGCGGTGCGGCGC
>JBBWZH010000728.1:0-2703 GCA_039648995.1 Mycobacteriales bacterium | reverse complement strand
CCCCCCCCCCCCCCGCGCCGTACCCGACCCGGCCGCCGGCCGGCCCGCCCGACCGGTCGCCACCCACGGCGTGAAGGTGGCCTGTGGACGTCCTGCTCGACAACCTGCCCGCGCTGCTGCGCGGGTTCCGGGAGACGCTGTACCTCTCCGGGCTCGCCGCCCTGCTGGCGCTGTCGCTCGGCGTGGTGCTCGCCGCGATGCGGGTCTCGCCGGTGCCGACGCTGCGCTGGGCCGGCACCGCGTACGTCGGCGTGGTCCGCAACACGCCGCTCACGCTGATCTTCGTGTTCATGCTGTTCGGGCTGCCCCGGCTGGCGCTGGGGCTCGCCCCGTTCAAGGCCGGCGCGCTGGCGCTCGGCGTCTACACCGCGGCCTTCGTCTGCGAGGCGGTGCGGTCGGGGGTGAACGCGGTACCGGTCGGGCAGGCCGAGGCCGCCCGCGCGATCGGCTTCTCGTTCGGCCGCACGCTGTGGTTCGTGGTGCTGCCGCAGGCGGTCCGTTCGACGCTGCCGCCGCTGGCCAGCATCATGATCGCGCTGGTGAAGAACAGCTCGATCGCGGAGTTCTTCGGCGCGGCCGAGGCCACCAAGGTCTTCGACGACCTCAGCCGGCGCAACCCGGACGCGCTCTACCCGCTGTTCATCGGCATCGCCCTCGGCTACGTGATCCTCACCCTGGCCATCGCCGGCGTCTTCCGCTTCCTCGAATCCCGCCTGGCGGTGGTCCGGTGAGCGCGTTGTACGACGTGCCGGGGCCGCGGGCGCGGCGGCGGGTGCTGATCGGCAGCGTGGTCGGCACGCTGCTGGTGCTGGCGGTGTTCGTGATCGCGGTGCGCCGGCTGGCCGACCACGGGGTGTTCAAGCACAGCCAGTGGGAGCCGTTCACCGACCCGGGCGTGCAGCGTTTCCTGCTCAGCGGGCTCGCCTCGACGGTGAAGGCCGCGGCGGTGGCGATCGTGCTGGCGCTGGCGTTCGGGGTGGTGTTCGCGGCCGGCCGGCTGTCCGAGCATCGCTGGGTGCGGCTGCCCGCGGCGGCGATCATCGAGCTGTTCCGGGCCATCCCGCTGCTGCTGCTGATCCTGTTCCTGTTCCTCGGGCTGGGCAACGAGCTCAAGCCGATCGGCCAGCTGGTCGGCTCGGAGGTGCCGAACGCGTTCGGCGCGCTGGTCGTCGGGCTGATGCTCTACAACGGCTCCGTGCTGGCCGAGACGTTCCGGGCCGGCATCCTCGCGGTGCCGCGTGGGCAGAGCGAGGCGGCGTACTCGATCGGGCTGCGCAAGTCGCAGGTGATGCGGATGATCCTGGTGCCGCAGGCGGTCCGGATCATGCTGCCGGCGATCGTCAGCCAGTGCGTGGTCGCGCTCAAGGACACCGCGCTCGGCTTCGTGATCGGCTACGAGGACCTGCTGCGGCACGGAAAGACCGTCTTCAACACGTACGACAACATCGTGCCCACGATGATCGTCGTGGCCACCATCTACATCGTCATCAACACGCTGCTGAGCCTGCTCGCGTCCTGGCTGGAACGGCGGCTCCGGCAGCGCGGCAGCCGGCCGGTCCGGCTCGATCCGGGCGGAATCGCCGTGCCGGCGGCCGGCCCGGTGAGCTGAGCCGGCCATCCGGCGGCGGGCCGGGTCAGCCGGCGGGCCGGGTCACCCGGCGGGCCGGGTCACCCGGCGGGCCGGGTCAGCCGGCGGGCCGGGTCAGCCGGCGCGGCGGGCGACCTCGGCCGCCAGCTGGACCCGGCTGGTCAGCGAGAGCTTGGCGAAGACGTGCTTGAGGTGCGTCTCCACGGTGTAGCGGGAGATGTAGAGCCGGCGCGCGATCTGCGGGTTGGTGAGCCCCTCGGCGGCCAGCCCGGCGACCTGCAGCTCGGTGGCGGTGAGGCTGGCCCAGCCGGACGCCGGCCGGCGCCGGGCGCCGCGTACGCCGCGCCGGATGCCGGCCGAACGGAGCGCGGCGGTCACCCGGGCGGCGTCCCGGGTCGCGCCGAGCGCGTCGAACCCGGCCAGCGCCGACGCGTAGCTGGCCGCCGACTCCTCGGCCCGGCCGTGGCCCGCGAGCGCCGCGGCGGCTTCGGCCAGCGCCAGCGCCCGGGGCAGCGCCCGGGGAGCCGCCGCGTACTCGTCCGCCGCCGCGAGCAGCAGTTCGGCGTCACCGGCCAGCAGCCCGCGGCAGCGCAGCGCGGTGGCCCGGGCGGACGCCGTCCCGGCCCGTTCGGCCAGCTCCCGGACGGTGGCCACCACGTCCACCGGGCCCGGCACCGCCGTGTCCCCCGGGGTGGCCCGGTCGGCGGGAGCCGCCGGCTCGGTGGCGAGCAGGAGGCGGAGGAGGTCGGGGCCGATCCGGAGCAGGGTGTGGTTGAGGCCGAGGTCGGCGTGCTGGCGCCAGGTGCGGGCCAGCCGGGCGAGCGCGTCCGCGGGCCGGCCGCGGGCCTCGGCCAGCAGCGCCTCGCCCCACTGCAGCCAGTCGACGCCCCACTGCGGCCCTGCCTCGTGCAGCGTCCGCCGGGCCAGCGTCAGGTGCCGGTCGGCCTCGGCCAGCGCGCCGCGGTGCAGCGCGATGTGCGCGAGCAGCGCGGCGCCGCCGATCACGCCGGTCCGGGTATCGATCTCGCCGGCCACCGTGACCGTGGTCTCGGCCTCGGCGGCGGCGTCCTCCCAGCGGCCGGCGTAGTAGTGCAGCGTGGCCGCGACGTAGTGGT
>JBBWZH010000680.1:0-13086 GCA_039648995.1 Mycobacteriales bacterium | reverse complement strand
GACACCCGGGTCGTCGTGATCAACGGCGCTCGGCAGACCGGCAAGAGCACGCTGGCGCGGCTGGTCATGCGCGACCGGCCCCGGGCCGAGCTGCGGTACCTGGACGATGCCGCGGCCCGGTCGGCGGCCGAGGCGGACCCGGTGGCGTTCGTCCGGCATGACGATCTGCTGATCATCGACGAGGTCCAGCGGGTGCCCGAGCTGATGCTGGCGATCAAGCACGAGGTGGATGTGGATCCGAGGCCGGGGCGCTTCCTGCTGACCGGGTCGGCCCGCCTGTTCGCTCTGCAGGACATCCCCGACCTGCTCCCCGGGCGGTCCGAGACGATCGAACTCTGGCCGTTGTCGCAGGGGGAGATCGACCGGACGGCGGACTGCTTCGTGGATCAGATCTTCGAGCATGGTCCGGCGCTGCACGTCCCGACGACTGAGCTCCGCCGCCCGGACTACCTGGAGCGGGCCTTACGCGGTGGTTACCCGGAGGCCGTGCGACGCGCTGATCTCGGCCGGCGGTCTCGCCTGTTCGACTCGTACATCTCGGACCTGATCAACCGGGACATCCGGCAGGTGTCCGAGATCGAGCGGCCGGCCGACATGCGCCGCCTGCTCAACGTCGTGGCCGGGCAGATGGCGTCGATGGCCTCGCCCGGGGCGATCGCCAGCGCGATGGCGCTGTCCGCGAACACCGTCAAGCGGTATCTGGACCTGCTCGACCTGCTGTTCGTAGTGCGCCGGATCCCGGCCTGGTCGAACAACCTGACCACCCGTGCCGTCGCGACGCCGAAGCTGATCGTCACCGATACCGGCCTCGCCGCCCACCTCGCCGGTATCTCGCCGCGGCGGCTTCGCCTGCCGACCGCGCCAGCAGGTCCGATCATGGAGAATTTCGTGCTCGCCGAGCTGGCCCGGCAGTTGAGCTGGTCGGACGAGCCGGTCCGGCTCTACCACTTCCGTGATCGGGACGGTGTCGAGGTCGACGCGGTTCTGGAACGGGCCTCCGGCGAGGTCGTCGCCATCGAGGTCAAGGCCGGTGAGACCGTCCGGGGCGAGGACTTCCGCGGCATCCGCCACCTCGCCGCCCGGCTGGGCGAGCGGTTTCTCGCCGGCATCGTCCTGTACGCCGGCCGTCAACCACTCCCGTTCGGCGATCGTCTGCGTGCCTTCCCCATCTCCGCCCTCTGGGCCAGCTGACCCGGCCGGCGATCGAAGCGGCGATCGAGGCTCAGTGCGGGCGGGACGCCGGGGCGCCCCGCCCGCGGGGTGTGGGCCGGGTCAGTGGCGGCGGCTCAGCGGAACCGGCGGGCGGCTGACGGCGGCGAGGTAGGCGGCGCCGTTGGGGGTGCCTACGCCGGTGACGTCGTCGTAGCCGGGGCGGGCGAAGATGGTGCCGGTGTCGTTGAGGGTGCGCAGCGAGGTGATCGTGCCGTCGGTGTCGTCGGCGCCGTTGACGTAGTCGACCCGGACGACGCCGCTGGTCACGGCCCTGGACTTGATGTCCTTGAAGGCGGCACTGCCGGCGAGCTGGTAGACGGTCGGGTTGAGGAAGCCCAGCGGGCGGCGGGCGATCTGGTTGGCGACGGCCTGGATGCCGGCCAGCAGCGGGCAGGACAGGCTGGTGCCGCCGATGCGGTACTGGCTGTACCGGAAGGTGCCGTCCGGGAACTGCTGGGTCTGGCCGACCAGGTAGCCGGTGTTCGGGTCGCCGAGCAGGGCGAGGTCAGGCACCGCGCGATGCGGGCCGTTGCCGTTGACGTTGGCGATCGCGGTGGGGACGACGCCGAGCTGGTAGCGCGGCTGGTCCCAGACGAAGCTGGTGCCGCCGCCACCGCCGCCGCGGAACGTGCCGGGGAACGGCGTCCACGCGCCGTTGGTGAGCACGGAGCGGTTGTTGCCCCAGCCGGTCTCGAACAGGTACTGGCCGCGGTCGCCGACGCCGAGCGAGGTGCCGCCGACGGCGGTGACGAACGGGTCGGCGGCGGGGTAGTCGGGCTGCCGGGTGCCGGTGGCCGCGATGTTGTCGCCGGCGTCGCCGGACGAGAACAGGACGGTGATGCCCTGCGCGGCGGCCTGCATGTAGGTCTGGTGCTCCTCGGCCGCGTCGGTGGCCGACACCTCGCCGGCGTTGCCGTACGAGTTGCTGATGATCTGCGCGAGGTCGTTGTCGACCACCGAGTTCACCGCGGCCACGATGTCGACGTCGTTGCAGCTGGACGCGCCGACGTAGAGGATCGAGGCGGCCGGCGCGGTGCCGTGCACGGCTTCCACATCCAGGCTCTCCTCGCCGTACCAGCCGGCGGCGTCGCACGCCTCGGTGTCGGTGAACGTGGCCGGCAGCAGCTGCCGGAACTGCGAGGCCCGCAGCGGGTGCCGGGAGTCGTTCAGCCGCGCGTAGGTGGCCGCGTCATCGAAGATCGTCGGCGACGCGTAGGCGTCCACGATCGCGACGCTGGCGCCGCGGCCGTCCAGACCGAGGCTCTGCGAGGCGGTCAGCCCGTACGCGCTGCGCAGCTGGTCGGGGATGTAGCCGCAGGGCGCGTAGGTGAGCGGGGTGGCCAGCGGCTGGGGCACGTTGGGGACCAGCTTCTGACCGAAGAAGTCCGAGCACGGCGGGGCGTTGCGGAACACCGCGCCCGGCGGCGGCAGCTCGTCCTTCGGCCTCGGGTCGGGTGGGCCGGACGCGTGCGGCCGTGGGTTCGGCGGCCCGGACGCGTCCGGGGCGGCGGCGTGCGGCCGTGGGTTCGGCGGGCCGGACGCGTCCGGGGCGGCGCCCTGCGTGGAGTGTGTCGGCGTCATCCGGGCCGACGTGTCCAACCCGGTGATGCCGGTGATCGAGGCGGCGAGCCCGGCCGGCACGGTGACCGCCTTGCTCGGCGCGGTGACGCGCGCCCCGTCCTTGACGTAGTTGGTGAGCCCGGTGCCGAACGCGGCGTTCGCGGCGCCGGCCGAGCCGCTGAACGCGACGTACCGGTGGTTCGCCGGCACCGCCGTGACGGTGAACCGGTGCGCCCGCAGCCAGCTGGTGACGGTGGCGACGGTAGCGTCGGTCGGGGCGAACCGGTTCCGCCACTGCGCGGCGGTCAGGTAGTGCCCGAACTGGGCGTCGCCGGGGGTGGAGACGGCGAGCGCGAGCCGCTCGGCGGCGTCGGCGTCGCGCAGCGGCAGCACAGCGGTGAGCCTGACCGGGGCGGTGGACGGGGTGGCGCCGGCGGCCCGTGCGGCGTGGGTCCAGGCTGGCGCGGCGTCCAGGGTGACCCGGTCGGCCGCGCCCGCGGTGGTTACCGGCAGCGTGACCGAGACAGCGGCGGCGGCTGCGGCGGTGACCGCGAGCAGCCTGCGCAGACGTAATGACATGGGCATCCTTCCGACAATTCAACGGAACTGCGCGGAGCCTGTCGGGAATGCCCTGTCGGCGTCAATAGGTACTGGTCAGTCGGCACTGGATGACCGGCCCGGCCGCGGCGGCGGCCCTGGAACATGGGCTGGGCCGTGGCGACGGTATCGCCACGGCCCATGGTGCCGCTACGGGGACCGCGCGGCGATGACTAAGGCGGCCGGGGGCCACGGGGGGAGCCCCCGACCGCGCAGAAAGACGCTACTTCACCGTCCTTGGCCAAAGGAAGCGCTCATTGGCATCAATGCGCTGGCGCTTTCCGGCGCGGAGCGTAGTTACCCCCGGCGACCACCCCGGGCGGCTCGGCGCGCGGCCGGGTCACGCCGGCGCTAGAACCCGGCCAGGCAGCCCCCGGCGCCGCGACAACACGTCACATTGGTCACGCTGAGGCGATATACGCCGTTCACCTTTGCCGTGACCGCTACTGTATGCAGGCTGTATATCGCCGTGCGCGACGCCGGTGGCGCTGCGCCCCGACACCCCGCGGAACAGGTGCTCATGCCCTGGCAGGCGAACTCGTCCCGGCTGGTTGGCCGGCGTGCCGAGCTCGCGCACCTCAACCAGCTGCTCGACGGTATGGACGCCGCCACCTCGGCCCGGTTGGTGCTGGTCACCGGCGAGGCGGGGGTGGGCAAGTCGCGGCTGGTGCGGGAGACGATGGCGCTGGCCCGGAACGCCGGGGTGACCGTGTTCTTCGGCCGGGCGGTGCCGGCGGGGGAGGCGTACCGGCCGCTGGTCGAGGCGTTGAGCGTCGCGCTGCGCGAGCGGCCGATGCCGACCGACGCCGGGCTGCGGCCGTACCTGCCGGTGCTGGCGGCGCTGCTGCCCGACGCCCGGATCGAGGGCCGGCCGGACCCGCGTGGTGGCGTCGTGCTGGGCGAGGCCGTACTCCGGTTGCTGACCGCGCTCGCCGGCCGGCGCGGCGCGATGCTCGTGCTGGACGACCTGCACTGGGTCGACCCGGACACCCTGGACGTGCTGCGCTATCTCGCGCACGCCGCGGACACCACGCCGCTGCTGGTGGTGGCGACCGCACGGGACGAGGTGGACCCGCCGGCCGCGTTGCTCGACCTGGCCGCCGCCGCCCGCGCGGACCTGATCGGTCTGGGCCGGCTGGGTGGCGGCGACACGGAGAGCGTGGTCGAGTCGTGCCTCGCGTCGCGGCCGCCCGCGGAGCTGGTCAGTTTCGTGCAGGAGCACGCCGACGGCTTGCCGTTCCTGATCGAAGAGCTGCTGACCGGGTTGGCCGCGGTCGGCGCGCTGGCCCCGGACGGGCAGCTGACCGGGCCGCTGGCGACGAACGTGCCGCGCACGTTCGCGGCGACCGTCCGGCGCCGGCTGGCCGACCTGGACCCGCCCGCGCGCCGGGTGGTGGACGTGGCCGCGGTGCTGGGCCGGCGGTTCGACTGGCGGCTGATCCCGGAGATCACCGGGCTGTCCGAGCTCGCGGTGCTGGCCGGGCTCCGGTCAGCCGTGGCCAGCGGTCTGATCCTGGCCGGCGGCGGCCCCGGGCCCGACGGCCCCGGCCCTGGCGGTCCCGGGTCCGGCGGCCCCGGCCCTGGCGGCCCCGGGTCCGGCGGTCTCGAGTCCGGCGCACTCGGATCTGGCGGTCTCGGATCTGGCGGTCTCGGGTCCGGCGCCCCTGGCCCTGGCGGTCTCGGGTCCGGCGGCATCGGTCCTGGCAGCCCTGACCCCGGCAGCCCCGGGCTCGGCGGCCCCGGACCGGCCGGCACCGGAAGCGGCGCCGACACGTTCCGGTTCCGGCACGCGCTCACCTGCGACGCGGTGCGCGGTGACCTGCTGCCGCCGGAACACCGGGCGCTGGCCCGGGCCGCCGCGGTGGCGGTGGAGCGCCGCGACCCGGAGGCCTGCGACCTGGCCGCCGGGCTGTGGGTGGCCGGCGGGGAGGATGCCCGCGCGGCGCGGCTGTTCGGGTACGCCGGCGCGGCCGCGCAGCGCCGGGGCGCGCTGCAGAGCGCCGACGCGCTGCTGTCCCGGGCCGCGGCGCTGGCCACCGACCATCCCGAGCTGCGCCGGGAGACCGAGGTCGCGCTGCTCGGCGCGCTGGCGGCCGCCGGCGAGACCGACCGGGCGCTGGCGCTGGGGGAGCGGCTGCTGGCGTCGGGGGAGACGTCGGTGCGGCTGACCCTGGCCGAGGTCGCGGTCGCGGCCGGCCGGCCGGAGGCGGCCGCGAGCTGGCTGGCCGGTGTCCCGGACCCGGATGACCCGCGGGCGATGGTGCTGGCCGCCCGCCTCGCGCTGGCCAGCGGGCAGCCGGACAGCGCCCGCGGCACGGCCGGGGACGCGCTGGCGGCGGCCCGGCGACAGGGCCGCTGGGCGGCGGCCTGCCAGGCGTTGCAGGTGCTCGGACGGGTGGCCCGGGTCAGCGACGCGGAGGCGGCCCGGGCCGCGTTCGGGGCGGCCGAGGAGTTGGCCCGCGAGCACGACCTGCCGGTGGAGCGGGTGTCCGCGCTGCACGAGCTGGGCACCGTGGACCTGCTGGTGGACGGCTCGACCGGAGCGCTGGAGGAGGCCCTCGGGCTGGCCCAGAACGCCGGCATGCTCGGCCTGGCCGCGACGCTGGAAGTGCAGCTGACCGCCACGCTGCTGCACAAGGACGCCGACGCGGCGCTGCGGCACGCGCAGAGCTGCGCCGAGCTGTCCCGCCGGCTGCGGATGGATCAGCTGCGCGCGACCGCGCTGTTCTTCGAGGCCGCCGCGCACGCGCACCGCCGGGACCGCGCCGAGATGCAGCGCTGCGTGCGGGCCGCCGAGGACCTGGCGCCGGACGACCTGGACGTCAACGCCGGCATCTGGGGTGCCGTGCACGCCCACGTGGCGCTGATCGACGACGACCGGCGGCTGCTGGCGGGCTGCCTGGACAAGGCGATGGCGTACTACCGGCGCAGCCCGACCACGAACCCGGCGCCGATCCGGGGACTGTGGGCGCTGGTCCGCACGCTGGACGACCGGGACGGCGCGGCCGCCCGGGACGAGGCCCGCCCGTCGGTGGTCAACTGGGAGAACCGCGCCCTGCTCGGCTACGCCGACGCGGTGGCCGCCGGCCGCCGCGGCGAGAACGCCCGGGCCAACGCGTACTTCGCCGCCGCCGACGCCGCGATGACCGGCCGCGCCTGGTGGCGGCACCGGCTCCGGCTGCTGCTGGCCGACGCCGCGTTCGCCGACGGCTGGGGCGACCCGGTCGGCTGGGCCCGGGAGGCGCTGCCCGCGTTCATCCGCCGCGGCGACGACAGGCTGGCCGCCGGCTGCCGGGAGGTGCTGCGCCGGGCCGGCGCGCCCGTCCCCCGGCAGGGCCGCGGCGACACCCCGGTGCCCGGCCAGCTGTCCCGGTGCGGGGTCACCAGCCGCGAGATGGACGTGCTCAAACTGGTCGCGCAGGGCATGTCCAACGGCGATATCGCGCGCCGGCTGGTGCTGTCCCCGCGAACCGTGGAGACGCACGTGGCGAACCTGCTGGCCAAGACCAACGTCGACGGGCGCGCCGGCCTGAGCGCCCTGGTCGACCAGCTCCGGCAGGAGATCGGCGGCGCCGCCGACCGGGCCGGCCGCGCCTGACCGACCGCCCGACGGGTCCGCCCGACCGCCCGACACCGACAGACCGACCGCCGGACACGCGCGGACAGATACCCGACGCGGAGAGGTCGATCGGTTGACGCTATCGTGCGTCCGAGCGACCCTGGTGTCCGGAAAAGGCCACGGTGCCGGGAGACGCCGATGGGCCGGGCGAGCTACGGTATGGAGCGATCGCACGGCGGGCGGCGCCCGGATGGGCCAGCGGACGGCTGGGGCGCCGTGATATGACGTGCCGCCGCTTAACTCCGTGCTGCCCGAGGTCTAACTCAGGGGCCACTAATCTAGCCGGCTCCCGACCCGCAGGGGACCCTTGCATCGGACGACGCCCGCGGCGGCCAGTGACGCCGGGGAGCTGGAGGAGACGGGGGACTCCTGGCGGACCCCGTGTTCTCGGTCGGTGGCTTTGCCCTCGGATTGCAGGGGGTCTGAGGGCTGGCCCCGCGGGCGTCGTTCGTTCTCCGCCAGCACCGACGCCGGGCTCCGGCGCGGCCGCGCCGCCGTGATCCGGCGGGTGGCCGTAGCTTCTCCCCGGATTCCGGATAGCCGCCGCCGCCCTCCCTTCCCTCCGTCCCGGGCGGGGGCGGCGGCGGCTCGCGTCGTGCCGCACCTCCGTGGCGGCGCGGCGCAACCCTGTGACATACGCCCGGGGACGGGGTGCCGCTCCGGCGGCACCGGGTGGGATCATGTGCCGGTGACGGCACGAACGGCCCGCGGCGCCGTGATCGCCGCGCTGCTGTTCGTCGGCTGCGCCGGCTGTGGCGGCGGCTCCGCGCCGGCGCCCGGTGCGCCGACCGGGCCCACCACCTCCGCGCCGGCAGCGGTGACGGTGACCAGCTCCGCGTTCGCCGCCGGCGCCCAGATCCCCGGCCGGTACACCTGCGCGGGCGCGGGCGACGCGCCGCCGCTGGCCTGGGCCGGTGCCGACCCGGCCAGGCCGCTGGCGCTGGTGGTGGACGACCCGGACGCGCCCGGCGGCACGTTCGTCCACTGGGTCGTGCTCGACCTGCCGCCCGGCACGGCGAGCCTCCCGTCGGCCACCGCCGTCCCGGCCGGCGCGCACCAGGCGACCAACTCCGCCGGTGCCGCCGCGTGGGCGGCGCCCTGCCCGCCGTCCGGCACCCACCACTACCGCTTCACCGTGTACGTGCTGAGCGCGCCGACCCGGCTCGGCGACGGCGTGGACAAGTCCGACGCGGAGGCGGCGATCCAGCGCCTGGCCGCCGCCAGCGGCCAGCTCGTCGGCGTGGTCACCAGCAACTGACGGGCGACGGTTGGCGCCGGCGGGGTGACCCGCCGGCATAGCGGTCACGGAGTGCGCGGGGGTGGACATCGATGTCGCACGTGAAACATGGGATGTCGGGTTCCTGTCGCGAACGCCGCATCCGGGAAAGGACGCGCGTCCGGCTGCCCCCGCTGACTACCCTCGGAGTCACTGATCGTGACCACTGAGGAGAGGTGCCCCCGTGTCCCAGTTCCCGCAGCCGGCCGCCCGCGTCGTCGTCCCGGTCCCGGCCGGTACGACCGCGGAGACGGCGCTGCGGGCGGCCGGGGTGCCGGTGGACGGACCGACCGGCGCGGTCGCGGTGCGCTCGCTGCCCGGCCGCGAGCTGCGCGACCTGGTCTGGGCGCCGGACGTGGCCGCCGAGGTGGAGCCGGTGCCGCTCGACTCGCCGGCCGGCCGGGACGTGCTGCGGCATTCCACCGCGCACGTGCTCGCGCAGGCGGTGCAGGGCCTTTTCCCGGGCACCCTGCTCGGTATCGGCCCACCGATCGAGGACGGCTTCTACTACGACTTCCTCCCTGAGCGCCCGTTCCAGCAGGACGACCTGGCCGCGATCGAGCGGCGGATGCGCGAGATCGTGTCGGCCGACCAGCGGTTCGTCCGGCGGCCGGTGACCGACGACGAGGCCCGCGCCGAGCTGGCCGGTGAGCGGTTCAAGCTGGAGCTGATCGACCTGCGTGGCGGGCCCGGCGATGTGGCCGACGGCGCCTCGGCGGAGGTCGGCGCCGGCCAGCTGACCCTCTACGACAACGTCGACGCGGCCACCGGCGGTCGCGTGTGGACGGACCTGTGCCGGGGCCCGCACCTGCCCAGCACCGGCCGCATCCCGGCGTTCACGCTGACCCGGCCGGCCGCCGCGTACTGGCGCGGCTCGGAGCGGAACCCGCAGCTGCAGCGGATCTACGGCACCGCCTGGGAATCGGCCGGCGCGCTGGCCGAGCACCTGCGGCTGCTCGCCGAGGCGGAGAAGCGCGACACCCGCCGGCGCGGCGCCGTGCTGGACCTGTTCTCGTTCCCCGCCGAGATCGGCGGCGGTCTCGCGGTCTGGCACCCGAAGGGCGCGATCGTCCGGCGGGTGATGGAGGAGTACGCCCGGCAGCGGCACGAGCAGGGCGGGTACCAGTTCGCGGTCACCCCGCACCTGGCGAAGTCCACGCTGTTCGATATCTCGGGCCACCTGCAGTGGTACGGGGACGACATGTACCCGCCCATGCACATGGAGGGCGCGGACTACTACCCGAAGCCGATGAACTGCCCGTTCCACATCCTGATCTTCCGGTCCCGCGGCCGGTCGTACCGGGAGCTGCCGCTGCGGCTGTTCGAGCTCGGCACGGTCTACCGGTTCGAGAAGTCCGGGGTGCTGCGCGGCCTGACCCGGGCCCGCGGCTTCACCCAGGACGACTCGCACATCTTCTGCACGCCCGATCAGTTGGCCGACGAGCTGGCCTCGCTGCTCGGCTTCGTGCTCGACCTGCTGCGCGACTTCGGGCTGACGGACTTCGAGGCCGACCTGGCGACCCGCAAGGACGACGTCGTCGGCAGCCCGGAGCAGTGGGACCATGCCGAGGCCGCGCTGAAGGAGGCGCTGGTCAAGGCCGGCATCCCGTACGTGGTCGCGCCCGGCGAGGCCACGTTCTACGCGCCGAAGATCGACGTGCACGTCCGGGACGCGATCGGCCGGCGCTGGCAGCTGTCCACGCTGCAGGTCGATCTGCAGCTGCCGATGCGGTTCGAGTTGCAGTTCCAGGCCTCGGACGGCACCCGGCAGCAGCCGTACATGATCCACCGGGCGCTGTTCGGCTCGGTCGAGCGCTTCTTCGGCATCCTCACCGAGCACTACGCCGGCGCGTTCCCGGCCTGGTTGGCGCCCGTGCAGGCGGTCGGCGTCCCGGTCACCGACGCGCACGTGCCGTACCTGACCGTGCTCGCCGACCGGCTGCGCACGGCCGGTATCCGGGTCGAGGTGGATGACTCGGACGACCGGATGCAGAAGAAGATCCGCACCGCGGCCCGGCGCAAGGTGCCGTACGTGCTGATCGCCGGTGACGGCGACGTGGCCGGCGGTTCGGTGTCGTTCCGGTACCGCGACGGCTCGCAGCGCAACGGCGTCCCGTTGCCGCAGGCGATCGAGGACATCGTGGCGCACGTGCGCCGCCGGGAGAACGCCGACCCGACGGCCGGGTA
The DNA here is from genome assembly GCA_039648995.1 of Mycobacteriales bacterium. Classification (GTDB taxonomy): domain Bacteria; phylum Actinomycetota; class Actinomycetes; order Mycobacteriales; family CADCTP01; genus JBBWZH01. The sequence goes on along the minus strand of JBBWZH010000680.1, from coordinate 2,635 downwards.
GCGGAACCACCGGTGGGGTGGACGCGGTGTGCGTCCACCCCACCGGCTCGCCGCGGGAGGCGGCTGGCGGGCCCGGATACCGGGCCCGGCCGGGTCAGCCCACCGGGTCGAGTTCCGGGGTGAGCCGGCCGGGTCGGGCGGCCGGCAGCGGGCTCGCGGCCGGTTCATCGACCCCGTGGTCGTCCCGGCCCTCGATGTTGACGCGCGGCAGCACCCGGCCCAGCCAGCCGGGCAGCCACCAGTTCAGCCGGCCGAGGAGGTGCATCAGCGCCGGCACCAGCAGCAGCCGCACCACGGTCGCGTCGATCAGGATGGCCGCGGCCATGCCGACCCCGATCACCTTCAGGACCACGTCCGGGCTGGGCACGAACGCGGCGAACACGGCGATCATGATCCCGGCCGCGGCGGTGATCACCCGCGCGGTGGCGGCCAGGCCGTCCGTCACGCTCTGGCCGTTGTCGGCCGAGCGCACCCAGTTCTCCCGGATCCGGGACAGCAGGAACACCTCGTAGTCCATGGACAGGCCGAACAGCACCGCGAACATCAGCACCGGGATGAACGCCGGCAGCGGGGTCGCCGTGTCGATGCCGACCAGCCGGCCGGCCCAGCCACCCTGCAGCACCAGCGCGACCACGCCGTAGGAGGCACCGAGCGAGAGCAGGTTGAGCGCGGCCGCCTTCACCGCCACCACGACGCTGCGGAACACGGTGAGCAGCAGCAGGAACGACAGCCCGACCACGCCGCCGATGAGCAGCGGCAGCCGGGACGCGGTGTCCGAGGTGCTGTCGATCGCGGCCGCAGTGGCGCCGCCGACGTAGACGTGCAGGCCGCTGCCGGCGGTCGCGTCCGGCACCACCGTGTCGCGCAGCGCGTGCACCAGGTCTTCGGTCTGCGTGGACTGCGGGCTGGTCGTCGGCACCACGGTCAGCACCGCGGTGTCGCCGCTGTCGTTCAGCCGCGGCGGCGGCACGGCGGCCACCCCGGGGGTCTGCCGCAGCCGCTCCGCCAGCCCGGTCAGCGCGGTCTGGTCGGCCGGGCCGGACAGCTCGGCGGACAGCAGCAGCGGGCCGTTCGCGCCCGGCCCGAAGCCGTCGCTCAGCAGTTGGTACGCCTGCCGGCTGGTGGTGGACGCGCGGTCGTTGCCGGCGTCGGGGAAGCCGAACCGGATGGTCAGCACCGGCAGCGTGAGCACGGCCAGGATGCCGAACCCGGCCAGCGCCGCGACCCACGGCCGGCGCTGCAGCGACCGGCTCCAGCGGGCGGACAGCGCGCCGTCGCGTTCCGGGTGGCGGCGCAGCCCGGGCAGCCGCAGCCGGTCGATGCGGGTGCCGACGTACCCGAGCAGGGCCGGGAACAGCGTCGTCGCGGCGAGCACGACGACCGCGACCGCGCCGATCGTGACGACCGCGGCGCCGCGCATCGCGGTCAGCCCCATGCCGAACAGACCGAGCAGGCTGATGATCACGGTGGTGCCGGCGACCAGTACGGCCCGGCCGGCGGTGTCGGCGGTCGCCATCACCGCGGACCGCACCGGCAGGCCGCGGGACAGGTACTCGCGGTAGCGGGTGACCATCAGCAGCACGTAGTCGATGCCCACGCCGATGCCCATCATCGCGGCCAGCGAGGTCGACCAGGCCGGCACGTCCAGCACCGCGGCGAACAGGCCGACCAGCGCGCCGCTGATCGCGATGCCGGTCACCGCGACCACGATCGGCAGGCCGGCGGCGACCACCGAGCCGAACACGATCAGCAGGATGAGCGCGGCCGCGGCCAGCCCGATACCCTCCGAGCCGATGCTGCCCTGCTGGGCCTGCTCCACCACCTGTCCGCCGACCTCGACGTCCAGGCCCGGGGTGGTGGCCGCGCCGGCCAGCGACATGATCTGTTTGGTGTCCGCGATCGGCATGTCGTCGGGGGTCACCACATCGAGCTGCACGGTCGCCCGGCCGGTGCGGCCGTCGGCGGCGATCGCGCCGGGCACCTGGTACGGGTCGGCGGTGGCGCGCACGTGCGCCACTCCGCCGATCTGCCGCAGCAGCGCGCTCACCTCGGCCCTGGTGGCCGGCGCGGTGAGCGGGCCGGTGCTGTGCAGCACGACGTCGACGGTCTGCCCGGACTGTGCCGGGAACCGCGCGGTCAGCAGGTCCTGCGCGGTGCGCGAGTCGGAGCCGCGGGCGGTGTAGTCGGCCCGGAACTCGCCGGCGAAGGCGGCGGACAGGCCGATCGTCGCGATCACCGCGGCCAGCCAGACGAGCACCACGGTGCCGCGCCGACGGTAGGCCAGGTCGGCGAGCCGGCCGAGGACACCGACCCGCGGTGCCGTCGGCGGTTGCGCCGCTGGCGGTCGATCGAGGGTGGACGTGGACACAGTGCCCCCTGAGGTCAGTCGTGAAGATCTGTAATCATGTGACGATGCTTAACTAACGCGATGAGGCGTAGCCTTGTCAAGGGGTTTCACTACTGCGAAGATGAAAAACAGATAACAGCGCGGGGGTGGGAGGCGCAGATGGAGGTGGGGTCGGTGCAGACCCGGCGAGAGATCACCCGTGAGGCGACGGTCCGCGAGATCAAGGAGACGGCGCTCGCCCGGATGCGGGACAGCGGCTCGACCGAGGTCCGGTTCGCCGACATCGCC
>JBBWZH010000673.1:0-11974 GCA_039648995.1 Mycobacteriales bacterium | reverse complement strand
CGGCGCAGCCGGGCGGGATCGATGTCGGCGCACGAGGTGACGGCGACGGTGTCGGCGCCGACCAGCCGGACCGCGTCCGCGACGCCGTCCAGGTTGCCCAGCAGCGGGATGCCCAGCAGCTCGAGCTGGTAGCCGCGGCCGGCGGCCAGGCACGCGCCGACCACCCGCATACCGCTGTACCGCTCCTGCCGCAGCTCGGTGACCAGGTCGACCACGGAGTGCTCGCCGCCGACGGCGATCACGTCGTGCATGCACTGGCCGCGGCGGCGCAGCGCGTGCAGCCGCTTGCGGGCGGCATACCGCCCGAGCAGGCACAGCGTCACCGCCATCGGCAGCGCGAGCACCACGTACCCGCGGGCGACCTCGGCCTTAGTGGCGTACGAGAAGAAACCGACGGCCGCGGTCAGCCCGACGAAGGCCTGGCCGACCCGCTGGAACTCCTCCGAACCGAGGCCGAGAACCGGTGTCTCGTAGGCTCGCGCCAGGCCGACCGCCACCACCCACAGCAGCGGGAACGCCAGGCTGAAGGCGAGGTAGCTACCGGCATGATCGCTGAAGCGGACCAGGTACGCGGTGATCGCGGCCAGCACGGCCACGAACGCATCGATACCGGCGAGACTGGCGACGTATCGGCGCATCCAGCGACGGCTGTCCACGACGACACTCGCTCCGAGAAGGCCATCCCTGACCTGCTCGTCAACACGCATGTGAAATTCCCCCCATCGGCACGCCTGCGCGCGCCGTCCCCGCGAACTCCCTCTCTGTGCGATAACCCCTGGCCCTGCCCGATGCGCGCCACGTACCCCCCGGTACACAACGTCGAGCAGCCCCCCAAGAGCAAGACCGACCATAGCGGCTGCCATCACACACGGTTAGGAGATCCGCCAAAGATCTTCGGACTGCGACCCGAAACACGCCACGACTCACCGAATTGACTACTGTGTGTAATCGAGAATCCGGACAAACTACATTCTCAACTACTCTCCGCACGCTACCCTACATGGGTGATTCTTCGTCACTAACCGATTGTGTGTGAGCACGAGCCGTGATGGCCGCCCTTCCGCCGGACTCCGCGACCAGACGCATAGGTAGCCGCCAGCAGGCCGTTCACCTGGGCATTCGCGCCCTGGCAGCGGCGTTGAGGAGAATTCGACCGTGGATACCGACGGGGCGGCCGACGCGCCGCTACGCGCCGACGTACGCCGGGTGGGCGCGCTGCTGGGCGAATCGCTGGTCCGCCAGCAGGGGCAGGACCTGTTCGATCTGGTCGAACGCGTACGGGCGCTGACCCGGCTGTCGAAGTCGGCCGATACCGACCGTGGTCGGTGGTTGGCCCCCCAGCCGCCTCCTGACCTGGACGCGCCGGGCGCCGGCGGCGATACCGGCACTGACACCGGCGCCGAGGCGGCGCTGGCCGAGTTGCGGCGGCTGCTGGCCGACGCGCCGCTGCCGACCGCGATCCACCTGGTGCGCGCGTTCTCGGCGTACTTCCACCTGGCGAACGTGGCCGAGCAGGCCCACCGCGTCCGGCTGCTGCGGGCCCGGCCGGCCGAGGCGGGCTGGCTGTCCGCGGCGGTGACCGCGGTGGCCGCTGAGGTCGGCCCGGCCGGGCTGACCGACGCCGTTGCCGAACTGGCCGTCCGGCCGGTGTTCACCGCGCACCCCACCGAGGCCAGCCGCCGGTCCATTTTGGACAAGCTGGGCACGGTGGCGGACCTGCTGCTGGCGGCCGCCGGCGGCGGGCCGGCGCGGCGCCGGCAGGATCGCCGGCTGGCCGAGGTGATCGACCTCATCTGGCAGACGGACGAACTGCGGCTGGACCGTCCGGAGCCGCTGGACGAAGCCCGCAACGCCACGTACTACCTGGATCAGCTGATCGGCGAGACCGTGCCGGAGCTGCTCGCCGACCTCGCCGACGAGTTGGCCGAGCACGGCGCGGCGCTGGCCGTGCAGGCCCGGCCGCTCTCGTTCGGCAGCTGGATCGGCGGCGACCGGGACGGCAACCCGAACGTGACCGCCGGGGTGACCGAGCAGGTGCTGACGCTGCAGCACGAGCACGCGATCCGGGCCATGATCGATGCGGTCGACCGGCTGATCCGGGAGCTCTCCTCGTCCGACCAGATCACCGGCATCTCGGCGGAACTGCGGGCCAGCCTGGACGCCGACCTGGCCGCGCTGCCCGACCTCGACCCGCGGCTGCTACGGCTGAACGCCGAGGAACCGTACCGGCTGAAGATGACGTGCATCCGGGCCCGGCTGACCGGCACGAGGGCCCGGCTGGCCCGCGGTACCCCGCACCGGCCCGGCCGCGACTACCTGGGCAGCGCCGGCCTGCTGGCCGACCTGCGGGTGGTGGCCGACTCGCTGCGGGCGCACCGCGGTGAGCTGATCGCCGACGGTGCGCTGGCCCGGGTGCGGCGCACGGTCACCGCATTCGGTCTGCGACTGGCCACTTTGGACGTTCGCGAACACGCCGACGCGCACCATGACGCCGTCGGCCAACTGGTCGACCGGCTGCAGACGGCCGGCGCGCCCCGGTACGCCGAACTGTCCAGAGTGGAGCGGCACCGGCTGCTGTCGATCGAGCTGGCCGGGCGGCGGCCGCTGGCGCCGCACCCGCCGCCGCTGGACGACGCCGGGCAGCGCACGTTCGCCGTGTTCAGCACGGTCCGGGACGCCCTGGACCGGTTCGGCCCGGACGTGGTCGAGTCGTACATCGTGTCGATGACCCGCGGCGCCGACGACGTGCTGGCCGCGGTCGTGCTGGCGCGCGAGGCCGGGCTGGTGGATGTCCACAGTGGAGTCGCGCGGATCGGGTTCGTCCCGCTGCTGGAGACGGTGGACGAGCTGCGGTCGGCCGACCGGCTGGTCGCCGAGCTGCTCGACGACCCGAGCTACCGGGAGATCGTCCGGCTGCGCGGCGACGTGCAGGAGGTGATGCTCGGCTACTCCGACTCGAACAAGGAGTCCGGCATCACCACCTCGCAGTGGGAGATCCACAAGGCGCAGCGGCTGCTGCGGGACGTGGCCGCCGGCAACGGCGTGCGGCTGCGGCTGTTCCACGGCCGTGGCGGCACCGTGGGGCGCGGCGGCGGCCCGTCCTACGACTCGATCCTGGCCCAGCCGTACGGGACGCTGGACGGCGAGATCAAGGTGACCGAGCAGGGCGAGGTCATCTCCGACAAGTACGCGCTGCCCGGGCTGGCCCGGGAGAACCTGGAACTGATCCTGGCCGCGGTGCTGGACGCCTCGGTGCTGCACCGGGCGCCGCGCCAGTCCGCGGCGACACTGTCCAAATGGGACGCCACGATGGAGCTGGTGTCCGCATCCGCCTACAGCTGCTACCGGTCGCTTGTGGACGATCCGGAGCTGCCGGCGTACTTCCTGGCATCCACGCCGGTCGAGCAGCTGGCGTCGCTGAACATCGGCTCCAGGCCGTCCCGCCGCCCGGACAGCGGCGCCGGGCTGGCCGGGCTGCGCGCGATCCCGTGGGTCTTCGGCTGGACCCAGTCGCGGCAGATCGTGCCCGGCTGGTTCGGCGTCGGCGCCGGGCTGGCCGCCGCCCGCGCCGCCGGCCAGGCCGACGTGCTGGCCGAGATGCACGCCGAGTGGCATTTCTTCCGGACCTTCGTGTCCAACGTGGAGATGACGCTGGCCAAGACCGACCTCACCATCGCGGCGCACTACGTCGAATCGCTGGTACCGCCGGGGTTGCGGCACGTCTTCGACACGATCCGCGCCGAGCACGACCGGACGGTGACCGAGATCCTGCGGCTCACCGGCGAGTCCGGCGTGCTGGACGCGCAGCCCTCGCTGCGCCGCACGCTGGCCGTCCGGGACGCCTACCTGGACCCGATCTCCTACCTGCAGGTCGCGCTGCTGGCCCGCAACCGGGCCGGCGACGACAGCCCGACGCTGCGGCGGGCGCTGCTGCTCACGATCAACGGCATCGCCGCCGGCCTGCGCAACACCGGCTGACCGCCGTTGCCGGCTGGCCGGCCGTGCCGGCGGCGGCTGGGTCCGGCGGCCGGGGCGCGGTGTCAGCCCGGCGGGACGAAGCCGATCGTGCCGGGCGGCGGCGCCGGCACCGGCGCCGGCATCGGCAGCGGTTCGCCGTCGCCGCCGAGGAAATCGAGGCTGGCGGCGACCCGGTCGGCCAGCGCGGCGAACTCGTCCGCGCCGGCGATGTCCGGAGTGGACATCGTGAGCACGGCCAGCCAGGTCGCCGCCGGCTCGGGCACCGGCACCAGGTACTGCACGAGCGCCGTAGGCAGCCGGCGCGAGGTGAGCGGCACCGGCAACTGCTGCTGGTTGCGCACCCGCACGGCCTCGCCCCTGGGCAGCAGCCGCACCTCGACCGAGCGGGCGGCGAGGTCTTCGCCGGGCCCCGGATCCTCCTCGGCGAAGTACTGCCGCAGCCCCTCGATCAGCACGCCCCCGGCCAACTCGCGCCAGGCCAGCGTCAGGCTGGCGCCGACCATCTCGCCCGGGGACGCGCCCGCGCCGACGAAGAACGCGGCGAGGAAGACACCCGCGGCGCGGTGCCGGCCGATCAGCGCCTGCAGCACCTGCCGCGCCCGGGCCCGCTGCGCCGCGGCTCCGGGCACCCGGGCCGACCGCTCGTCCAGGAACCGCTCCAGCCACCCGTCCGACGTGGACGGATCGAGATCCAGCTCGGTGAACCCGGCCGGCACGTCCAACCGGAAGCCGACCGGCGGCCGCGGCGCCGCCGGGTCGACACCGATCTCCACCGGCTGACCCGCCGCGGTCATCGGCGTCACTGGCCCTTCGCGGCGTCGGCGATGCCCTGGTCGGTCTGGCTGTAGCCCTGCCCGGCGCCCTGCACCGAGCCACCCACCTCGTCGGCCTTCTTGCCGATCTTGTCGAGCGAGTATTTCCACTTGTCGGTGAAGTCGTGCAGGGCAGAGGCCAGGTCGCCGTCGCCGGTCTCGTTCTGGCCGACCCCGTCCAGGCCCTGCCGGGCGCCGGACACGGTCTGCCCGACCGCCTTCAGGTCGCGGGCCAGCGACGTGAGCACCTCCGGAGACACCTCAATGCGGCCCATCGGACCCCCTCCGCACCGCGTCCAGGCGATGCCTGACTAAAACGGTCTATACCGATGCCAAGTCAGACGAGATGGTATAACGTAACCCGAGGTTCGACCACCCGCCCTGCCGTGCGACCGAGCCGGAGTCCCCGTTGGCTGTCCGTGAGTTTCCCGCGCTTGGTTTCGATCCTGCGCCCGGCACCCCGTCGGCGCTGCAGTCGGCCGGCCAGTCGGTCAGCGGCTGCGCGGCCAGCCTCGGCCGCTCCGCGCAGACGCTGACCGGCCTCGATACGTCCAGCTGGGTCGGCGAGGCGGGCGACGCGTTCCGCACCACGCTCGGCGACCTGCCGCGCGACCTCGACCACGCCACCCGCGCGCACAGCGAGACCGCACAGGCGCTGACCGAGTACGCCGAGTCGCTGCAGGGCATGCAGACCCGGGCGGCCGACCTGGAGCGGCAGGCCGAGGAGGCGCAGCGCCGGCAGCAGGCCGCGATCACCGAGGCGAACCGCATCGCCGCGGTCCGGCTGCCCTCCGACGACCCGCGGCTGGCCGACCTGCGCACCCAGTACAACTCAGCCGCCTCCTCGGCACAGACCGCGGGCGGCGACCTGGAGCAGCTGCGGTCCCAGGCCCGGGCGCTGCGCGAGCAGGCGCGCGGCGCCGCCCAGTCCGCGGCCCGCCGCGTCCGCGGTGCCACCGACCCGCCGTACAAGAAGCCGGGCTGGCTGCACCGCGCCTGGGACGCGACCACCAACTGGATCTCCGACCACGCCGACGTCCTGCAGGCCATCTCCGGTGTGCTGAAGGCGGTCGCCGGGGTCACCGGCCTGCTCGCGCTGATCCCCGGCCTGCAGTGGCTCGGCGCGGTGGCCCTGGTCGCCGGCGGCGCCGCCCTGCTGATCGACGTCACGCTCAAACTCGTCACCGGCAAGGGTTCGTGGGGCGCGATCGCGTTCGACGCGGTCACCATGCTGCCCGCCGGCAAGCTGCTGTCGGCCGGCAAGGCGCTGGCCGGCGGCGAGAAGGCGCTGGTCGGCGCGGAGCGCGCGGTCGGCGCCGAACGCGCGCTGGCCGGCGGCGAGCGGGCCCTGTCCAGCGGCGAGCAGGCGGCCGCCGGGGGCGAGCGAGCGCTGTCCAGCGGCGAGGGCGCCGCCCGCGGCGCGGCCGGCGAGGCGGCCGAGACCGGCACCCCGCTGGCCGAGCGGGTCTGCGCGTCCGACCCGGTGGACGTGGCGACCGGCCAGGTGGTGCTCGGCCAGACCGACGTCGAGCTGCCCGGCGCGCTGCCGCTGGTCGTCACCCGCACCCACATCTCGTCCTACCGGGCCGGCCACTGGTTCGGCCCATCGTGGGCGTCCACAGTGGACCAGCGGCTCGAGGTCGACGACGCCGGCTGCGTCTACACGACCGCGGACGGCATGGTGCTGGTCTACCCGCCGGCCGGGCCCGAGCCGGTGCTGCCGGAGACCGGGCCGCGGTTCCCGCTCGCCGCGACCGCCCACGGTTACACGGTGACCGAGCCGGGCACCGGCCAGGTGCGGCACTTCGCGCCGGTCGCCGGCCGGCTGCCCGGCGTGCTGCCCCTGGTGGCGATCACCGACCGGAACGGCGCCCGCATCAGCGTCGAGTACGACGAGGCCGGCGCGCCGGCCGGGCTGCGCCACTCCGGCGGCCACCGGCTCGCGTTCGACACCGCGGCCGGTCGGATCACCGCGCTGCGCCTGCTCGACGGCGGTCCACAAGGGACGGTGCTGCTCCGGTACGGGTACGACGCGGCCGGCCGGCTCACCGAGGTGGTCAACTCGTCCGGGCGGCCGCTGCGGTTCGAGTACGACGCGGCCGGCCGGATCGTCGGCTGGACCGACCGCAACGGCACCGGCTACCGCTACCGGTACGACGAGGCCGGCCGCTGTGTGACCACCGAGGGCAGCCACGGCTACCTCACTGCCGAGTTCCGGTACGACCCCGCGGCGCGGGTCACCACGGTCATCAACTCGCTGGACCGGGCCAGCCGGTACGAGTACGACGGCAGCGGCCGGATCGTGCGCCAGGTCGACCCGCTGGGCAACGCGACACTGTCCGAATGGGACGGTCAGCGCCGCCTCATCGCACGCACCGACCCGCTGGGCCGCACCACCCGCCACGAGTACGACCTCGACGGCAACCTCACCGCCGTGCACCGCCCGGACGGCCACGGCAGCCGGGCGGCCTACAACGCGCTGGGGCTGCCGGTCGCGGTCACCCAGGCCGACGGCGGGACCTGGCTGCACGAGTACGACGAGCGGGGCAACCTGACCGCGGTGACCGACCCGATAGGCGGCACGACCACGGCGGTCTACGACGCCCACGGGCACGTGACCGCGGTGACCGACGCGCTCGGCCACGTCCGGCAGGTGGAGACCGACGGGGCCGGCCTGCCGGTCGCGGTCACCGACCCGCTCGGTGCGACCACCCGATACGCCCGGGACGGCTTCGGCCGGGTGGTCGCCGCCACCGACCCGCTCGGCGGCACCACCACGTTCGCCTATTCGGTCGAGGGCCAGCTGACCGCGCGCACGCTGCCCGACGGCGGCACCGAACGGTGGGCGTACGACCCGGAGGGCAACCTCGTCGAGCACACCGACGCCGCCGGGCACCGCACCCGCATCGAGGCCGACGCCTTCGACCAGCCCACCGCACGGACCACTCCGGACGGCGCCCGGCTGGAGTTCGGCTACGACACCGAGCTGCGGCTGACCACGGTGACCAACCCGCAGGGTCTGGTCTGGCGGTACGACTACGACGCGGCCGGTCGGCTGGTCGCCGAGACCGACTTCAACGGTCGAGTCGTCCAGTACGGTCTGGACGCCGCCGGCCAGCTGGTTACCCGTACCAACGGCGCTGGCGAGGTCATCCACTACACCCGGGACGCACTGGGCCGCACCGTCGAGCAGCGGTCGGGCGACCAGGTGAGCACGTTCCGGTACGACCCGGCCGGGCGGCTGCTGCGGGCCACGAACCCGTCGGCCGACCTGACGTTCGAGCGGGACGCGCTTGGCCGCATCCTCGTCGAGGCCTGCAACGGGCAGGCCATCGAGTCCGGCTACGACGCCCTCGGCCGGCGGGTGCGGCGGCGGACACCGTCCGGGGCGCAGAGCACCTGGGAGTACGACGGCCGCGCCCGCCCGGTAGCCCTGCACTCCGCCGGGCAGACCGTGCTGTTCGGCTACGACGCCGGCGGCCGGGAAGTCGAGCGGCAGCTGGGCGGCGCCGCCGTGCTCGCCCAGACCTGGGACGCCGGCTCCCGGCTGCTGTCCCAGACCCTGCTGGCCCACACGCCACTGGCCCACACCCCGCTGACCGGGCCGGCCGGGGTCACCGGGCCGGCCGCGCCCGGCTCGGGAGGCCGGCTCGTGCAGCGCCGGGCGTACCGCTACCGGCCGGACGGCTACCTGGTCGGCGTCGAGGACCGGCTTGGCGGCGACCGGTCCTACGAGCTGGACCCGATGGGCCGGGTCACGGCCGTGCACGCCGCGGCCTGGACCGAGCGGTACGCCTACGACGTGGCCGGCAACCTGACTGACGCCAGCTGGCCGGCCGCCGACCCGGACGCCGAGGCCGCCCAGGGGCAGCGCGACTATGCCGGGACGCTGATCCGGCGGGCCGGCGCGATCCGGTACGAGCACGACCGGCAGGGCCGCGTGACGCTGCGGCAGCAGCGCCGGCCGTCGGGCAAGCCCCGCACCTGGCGCTACCGCTGGGACACCGAGGACCGGCTGACCGCGGTCACCACCCCGGACGGCCAGCGCTGGCAGTACCGGTACGACCCGCTCGGCCGGCGGATCGCCAAGCAGCGGCTGGACACCGACGGCACCGTGCTCGAGCAGGTCGACTTCGCCTGGGACGGCCGCGTCCTGGCCGAGCAGACGCACCGGGACTGGTGGCCCGGGAACAGCGAGCCGATCGCCAGCCGGGCGACCGTCTGGGACTGGGAGCCGGGCCGGTTCCGGCCGGTCAGCCAGATCGAGCGGGTCCCGGCGACGGACGCCGACCAGCGGTGGATCGACCAGCGGTTCTACGCGATCGTCACCGACCTCGTCGGCAGCCCGGCCGAGTTGGTCACCGCCGCCGGCGAGATCGCCTGGCGCCCGCGGGCCAACCTGTGGGGCAGCGAACCGGCCGGGGGCGGCGGCGAGGTCGACTGCCCGCTGCGGTTCCCCGGCCAGTACCACGACCCTGAAACCCAGCTGAACTACAACTACCAGCGCCACTACGACCCGGTGGCCGCCCGCTACCACAGCGGTGACCCGCTCGGCCTCGGCGGCGGCGACAACCCGCACGGCTATGTCCTGGCGCCGACGATCTGGAGCGACCCGCTCGGCCTGACACCGTGCACGTCCGGCATCCCGAACGAGTACACGGTCGTCCGGGGCGGCACCAGCGACATGCCGCCCGCGGGAGAGGTGTTCTCCGGCGCGACGGGCTCGACACTGGAGAAGGCGTCCGGCGCCGTCCCGCACGGGCAGGTCCGCGTCACCACCGCCGGCGAGATCCGGGCCGGCGGCGGGACCGTGGAGCACATCCCGGAGCCGGCGCCGAGTGGGGTCATGAATGAGCGACACGTCAACGTCACGACCGGCGAGGGCTCGACCCCGTTCGGCCCGCTGGAGAAGAACCCGGTCCCGACCAAGCAGAGAATGACCCCGGAACGCATCGGCACGCTTGACTGAGCGGGAGGACACCTGACCGTGTGGCTGCCGATCCGGTACCGCGACTTCTACGACGTCCCGCACCTCATCCTGGTCGAGCACGACGGCGCGCTGTACCTGTTCGACGGCCAGTTCGACCAGGATCTCGACGACTACCCCGACAAGTACGGCGTCTATCGCCTGCCCGACGACCTGCGCCCCACCGTCGACACGATGTCCTGGGTCGATCTGGCCCACCATGGCGAGCCGGTCGGCACCGTGCCGCTGGCCGCGGTCCGGTTCGACGCGACCAGGCGCGCCGCCATCGACAGCGAGATCTTCGACAGCATCAACTAGACCGCGTCGTCGACCATCGGCTCCGTGGCCCCGGCGGCTGACCCCCGCCGCACGCATGCCGACCCGGCGCCGAACGGTCCGCCGGGTCGTGGATCAGTCGTTGAACTGGTTCTGGGCGGGCTCCAGGCCGGAGCGGACCAGGGCCTCGACCGCGTCGGCGGCGCGGTCGAGGTGGAAGCCGAGGTCTTTCCGCTCCGCCGGGGCGAAGTCGCGCAGCACGTAGTCGGCCGGGTCCTGCCGGCCGGGTGGCCGGCCGATGCCGAACCGCACCCGCAGGTAGTCGCGGGTGCCGAGGGAGCGGGTGATCGAGCGCAGCCCGTTATGCCCGTTGTCGCCGCCGCCGAGCTTGAGCCGCAGCGAGCCGTAGGGCAGGTCCAGCTCGTCGTGCACCACGACGAGCCGGGCCGGCGGGATCTTGAAGAACGCGGTCAGCCCGGCGACCGGGCCGCCGGACTCGTTCATGAACGAGCGCGGCTTGGCCAGCACCGCCCGCACCCCGCCGAGCCGGCCCGCCAGCACGTCCGAGCGGCCCTTGTGCGCCTTGAACCGGCCGCCGGCGCGGTCGCCGAGGATGTCCAGCACCAGGAAGCCGGCGTTGTGCCGGTTCGCGAGGTAGGCCGGGCCGGGGTTACCCAGCCCGACGACAAGGTATGGCTCGTCCGACATCGCCGTGTCCGGGCCGACCCGGGTGGGTCAGGCGCCGGTCGACGCCTCCGCCGGCGCCTCCGACGGCGCCTGCCGCTCGATGCCCGCGTCGGCCTCGGCGGTGACCATGTCGGCCTCGACCTGCTCGGCGGTCGGCGCGGCCAGCACCATGACCACGACCTGCGCCGGGTCGCCGGTCAGCGACACCCCGGCCGGCAGCGTGATCGCGGCCGCGGCGATGTGGTCGCCGATGCGCAGACCGGCGATGCTGACCCTCAGCTCGGTCGGGATGTTCGTGGCCTCGGCCTCCACGGCGAGCGCGGTGACCTGCTGGTCGACCATGCCCTCGCGGGTGGCCTCGCCCTCGAGCACCACCGGCACGTCGACGTGCACCTTCTCGCCGCGCCGGACCAGCAGCAGGTCGACGTGCTCGTAGTCGCCCCGGATGGGGTTGCGCTGGACCGCCTTCGGCAGCGCCAGCTCGGTGCCGCCGTCGATGACCAGGGTGAGCAGCACGTTCGCGCCGCCGCCCCGGAGCACCTGGGCGAACTCGCGGGCCGGCAGGGCCAGATGCCGCGGCGGGGTGCCGTGCCCGTACAGGACGGCGGGGATCTTGCCGGCCCGGCGGGTGCGGCGGGCGCCACCCTTGCCGAACTCGGTGCGTGGCTCGGCGGCGATTCGGACCTCGGACACGGCGGTGCACTCCTCGAACGGTGGGGCAGGGTCGGGCTCGGCAGGTGCCGACGGCGCGCCCAGCGACCACCGCGTCGATCACGGCAGCCACAAACAAGGGCGGCCCTCGCCGGGCAACCCTTACACAGTACTAGAACCGCGCGGCCGACCCCGCCCGCCCCCTCGGCGGCCACCCCGTCCAGGGGAAACAGGGCTAACTGATGCCGTCGAAGAGCTTGGTGACCGAGCCGTCCTGGAAGACCTCGACGATCGCGCGGCCGATCATCGGCGCTATCGACAGCACGGTCAGCTTGTCGAACTGGCGTTCCGGTGGGATCGGCAGCGTGTTGGTGACGATCACCTCGCTGATCGGGCTGTTCTTCAGCCGGTCGACCGCGGGGCCGGAGAGCAGGCCGTGCGTCGCCGCGGCGATGACCTGGGCGGCGCCGGCCTCGCGCAGCGCCTCGGCCGCCTTGGTGATCGTGGACGCGGTGTCGATCATGTCGTCGACGATGACGCAGACCCGGCCGGCCACCTCGCCGACGACCCGGTTCGCCTTGACCTGGTTGGGCACGAACGGGTC
>JBBWZH010000663.1:0-12592 GCA_039648995.1 Mycobacteriales bacterium | reverse complement strand
CGACTTGTAACCCGTGGTGTTGACGTTGGCGATGTTGTTCGCGGTGACGTCCATCATCTGCGTGTGCGCGCGTAGGCCGCTGATGCCGGAGAACAGGGAGCGGAGCATGTGCGACTTCCTTCGGTTGACGTGGATGGCGCTGGCTGGCCGGTGACGTGGGTGGCGCTGGCTGGCCGGCCGGTCAGGTGCCTGTGACGCGGACCGCGGTGATCGAGGACAGCGGCACGTCCCGGTCGCCGACCCGGACCGTCGGGCCGGTGCTGGCGAACGACGCGGACGTGACCACACCGGAGCCGTTGCCGTTGCCGCTGCCGCTGCCCGCGATCGTGTAGTCGACGGTGCGGCCGATCATCGTGCTGGCACCGAGCAGTTCCTGCGTGGACAGCAGCTTCTGCTCGGTATCGGCGAGGTCGCTGAGCTTCTCGACCTGGGTGAACCCGGCAAGTTGCGCGATGAACGTGGTGCCGTCGGCCGGGCTGGCCGGATCCTGGTACTTCAGCTGGGTCACCAGCAGCTTCAGGAACGCGTCCTTGCCCATCTCCGCGCCGGGTGCGCTGGCCGGTGCCGGCGGCTGCTGCCCGAACCCCTGGCTGGCCGGTGGGACCGCGCCGATTGAACTGGTCATCCTGTTCCCTCCATTGTGGACGGTCAGACCCGCAGGTCGAGTCGGTGGTCGCCGCTGTCGGGGCGGCTGATCGGCAGGGTGGCGGGCGGCTCCTGCGCGGCCGGCCGGTGGTGCGTGCCCTGCCAGGCCGGGTCGGTCGGGTGCTGCCCGGGCTGACCGAACTGGCCGGACTGGCCGGACTGGCCGGCGAGGTTCTGCCGCGGCTGGCCGCCGGCGTGGGCGTCGGCCTGGACGTCCAGCGTGCCGGCGGAGAAGCCGGCCGCCTGCAGGTCCCGGCGTAGCTCCGGTAGCGCCGCCCGCAGCGCCTCCCGGCCGGCCTCGGTCGCCCCGGCCAGGTGCAGGTGGATGTCCCCGTTGCGGATCTCGGCGAGCACGCTGACCTGGCCCAGTTCGGCCGGGTACAGGTGGACGGTCAGCTGGTGCACGCCGTCCGGGGCCGAGCGGAGCGGGTGCAGCGCCGCGATGACCTGTGCGGCCGGGCCGGCCGGGCCGGCCGGTGCCGGCGCCGCGACCTGGGCCGGCGCGGCCGGCGCCGGCCCGACCGCCGGCAGCCCACCGAGGACGGACGCGTCGGTGGTGCCGGCCGGGACGGACCCGTCGGTGGCGGTGCGGGGCTCGGTGCTGGCCGTGCCGGCCGCTGCCATCAGCGGCACGATCCGCGGGCCGGAGCCCGCTGGAGCCGGCGTGGCCGGCGGCTGGATCGGGAGCGTGTCGCCGGGCGGCGCCGGCTGGCCGATCGGGCCCGCCGCCCCGGCCGTGCCGGTGGCCGGGGGAGCTGCGCCTGCCCGGCCGGCGCGGGCCGGCGTGGCCAGCGGCAGCGCGCCGGTTGGCGCGACCGGGGCTCCCACCATCGCGTGTGGACTGTCTACTGTGGACGGCTCGGCGCCGGTGATCGGGTTGGCGGCCGGCTGACCGATCGGCAGCCGGTCCTGCGGCGGGGCGGTCAGCACGGCCGGCGCGCGGGGCACCGACGGCTGACTGGTGTGCATGCCGCCCGGCGCGCCCGGCCCGGCCTGGCCGGTGCCGGTCGCCCCGCCGGCCGCTCCGCCCGTTGCTCCGCCCGTTGCTTGGTCCGTCACGCCGCCGGTCGCTCGGTCCGGCGTTCCGCCGGTCGCGACGCCGGCGGTGCCCGGCGCGTCCCGGCCGGCCGCCGTCCGCGCCCCGACCGGCGTGCGCCCAGCCGCGGCCGAACCCGCCATGGTCGCCCCGGCGCGGGCCGCCGCGCCGGCTGTCCCGGCCGTGGGCAGCCCGCCGGCCGCTCCCGCGGGGGTGGTTCCGGCGGCATCGAGCCCAGCGCGGGCGCCGGCCGCCTCCGGCGCTGTGGCGCCGCCGAGCGGTCCGTGCGTTCCGGCGGTGCCGAACGCGGCATCCGTCCGGGCGCCGAACGCGGCATCCGTCCCGGCGCCGGGCCCGGCACCCGTCCCCGCGCCGGGTCCGGCACCCGTCCCCGCGCCGAACGCGGCGCCCGGCCCACCGCCGAGCCCGGCGTCGGCTCCGGTGCCGAACGCGGCGCCACCCGCGCCGCCGGCGCCGCCGGCGCCTCCGGCGGCGGACCCGCCCCCCAGCACGCTGGCGGCCGTGGCGGCCGTGGCGGCACCGAGCGCGCCGGGTGCTCGCGTGGCTCGGGCGGTGTCCGTGCCGGCGTCAAGCGGGCCGGCGACGGCCGCGAGCTGCGCGCCCGCCAGGGCAGCGGCCGCGGCGGCCGTCTCGGCCTCGGTCAGCCCGGCTCCCGCCAGGTCGGCTCCCGCCCGATCGGGTCCGGTCAGGTCGGCTCCCGCCGAGCCGGTACCGGCCGGGTCAGACCGGCCCGTCCTGGCCGGCCCGGCGGCCGGCGCGCGCCCCGGCAGGCCGCGTTTGTCCACTGTGGTCGGTCGCTCGGGCCGGGTGGCGGCGTCCACTGTGGTCGGTCGCTCGGGCCGGGTGGCGGCGACCTCCGTGGCCAGCGCGGCGCCGAACCCGCGCCCGGCTCCGGCTCCGCCTGGACCACGGCCCGCCGCCGGCGCGCGGCCGCTGGCACCGGCCGGCCCGGTCGGGACGATCGGTAGCGCGATCGTGGTCATCAGGCTCCCGCTCCGGTCAGGGCGGCCAGCGCCGCCCGCACCTTGTCGACGTACGCCCGGGTCTCCGGGTAGGGCGGCACCCCGCCGTAGCGGCGTACCGCGCCGGGCCCGGCGTTGTAGGCGGCCAGTGCCAGCGGCACCGAACCGAAGTCCGAGAGGTGGCCGGCCAGCAGCCGGGCCGCCCCGTCGACGGCCTGGGCCGGGTCCATCGGGTCGACGCCGAGGCCGGCCGCGGTGCTCGGCATCAGCTGCATCAGGCCGCGCGCGCCGGCCGGGCTGACCGCGCTGGCGTCGTTCCCGGATTCCACCGTGGCGACCGCGGCCAGCAGTGCCGGCGGCACGCCGTACCGGCCGCCGGCTTGAGTGAACAGCCCCGCGTACGGGCCGGCGGACAGCCCGCCACCCGGGCCGCCGAGGCTGGCCGGCCGGCCCACTGGAAGTGTCCACAGCGGACCGGCCGGGGCCGGCAGGATGCGCCGGATCGCGGTGGGGGTGCCGTACACCTGCTGCACCCGCACGTGGTCGCCCGGCTCCGGCGCGGCGATCATCTGGTTGCCGCCGAGGTAGATCGCGACGTGGTTGACCGGGTGACCGAAGGCGAGCACGTCGCCGGGCCGGGCGTCGGCCAGCCCGGCCACCGCGGTGCCCGCCCTGGCCTGGTCGCCGCTGACCCGGGGGAGCCGCACACCGAGGTCGGCGTACACCCGTTGCACCAGGCCGGAGCAGTCCAGCCCGCTGGCCGGGTCGGTGCCACCCCAGACGTACGGGACGCCGAGGAAGTGCTGGGCGTCGGCGACCACGTCGGCCCCGGTGGGCGCCGAGCCGCTGGAGCCCGCCGGACCGCCGAACGCCGCCGGACCGCCGAACGCCGCCGGGCCGCCGGGACCCGCCGCGTTGCCGGGACCCGCCGTGCCGGCCCGCAGCGCCTGCGCCAGCGCGCTCGCGAAGTCGCCACCGGCCGCGGTCTCCGGCGCGGCGGGGGAGGCCGGCGGGGTGAACAGGTTCTGCAGCTCCTGCACCCGGCCGGCGATGTCAGCGATGCCGGTCACGGCTCGGTCCTTCCGGTCGGGTGGCGGTTCGTCGCCACCTCGTCGAGCGCGCGCTGGTCGCTCGCGAGCTCTTCCTGCTGTTCGGCCGACCGCTGCCGGTCGGCAAGGTTTTCCACCGAACGGCGCCTGATCGCCGCCGCGGTCAGCTCGGTGGTCCGCTGGGCCACCACCTCGGCGGCCCGCTCGACCAGCCGCCCGGCCGCGGCCACCTCCCCGGCCAGCGCCACCCGGGTCGACGCGGCCGCCACCCACCGCGCGGCCGGCCCACCGTCCACAATGGGCCGTTCGGTCAGCGAGCGTTCCCGGGCGGCCTGCCGGTCCAGCGCGGATCGCGCTTCCAGCAGGGCCCGCATGACCTCGCCCTTGGCAACGTCCTCCTGCGCCTGGCGGGCGCGCAGCACTGCGGCGAGCCGGAATGAGCGGGGCATCAGGGTGGCCCTCCGGTCCGCAGCAGGGCGCCCAGCTCGGCCCACGAGTCGGCGGCCGGACAGCTGGTGTCCAGGTCCTGGGTGAGGAAGGCCTGGATGCGTGGCCAGAGGGAGCGCGCCATGTCGGCGTCCGGGTTCGTGCCGGGCACGTACGCGCCGATCTCCACCAGCTCGCGGACATCCCGGTACGCGGCCAGCAGCCGGCGCAGCTGCCGGGCGCCGACCCGCTGCTCCGGGGTGGTGACGGTGCCGGCCACCCGGGACACCGACTCGAGCACGTCGATACTGGGGAAGTGCCCGGCGGTGGCCAGCCTCCGGTCCAGCACGATGTGGCCGTCCAAAATGGACCTGGCCGCGTCGGCGATGGGCTCGTTGTGGTCATCGCCCTCGACCAGCACGGTGTAGAGGCCGGTGATGCTGCCCGTGCGGCCGGGCCCGGCGCGCTCCAGCAGCCGCGGCAGCAGCGCGAACACTGAGGGCGGGTAGCCGCGGGTGGCGGGCGGTTCGCCGACCGACAGCCCGATCTCGCGCTGCGCCATCGCCACCCGGGTCAGGCTGTCCATCAGCAGCAGCACGTCCTGGCTCTGGTCGCGGAACCACTCCGCGATCCGGGTGGCGACGAAGCCGGCCCGCAGCCGCACCAGCGGTGGCTGGTCGGACGTGGCGACGACCACCACCGCCCGGGCCAGGCCGGTGGGGCCGAGGTCGTTCTCCAGGAACTCACGCACCTCCCGGCCGCGCTCGCCGACCAGCGCGACGACGGTGAGCTCCGCCTCGGTGCCGCGGGTGATCATCGACAGCAGGCTGGACTTGCCCACGCCGGAGCCGGCGAAGATGCCCATCCGCTGGCCGCGGCCGCAGCTGATCATCGTGTCCAGCGTGCGCACACCCAGCGGCAGCGCGGCAAGCACCCGGTGCCGGTGCAGCGCCGGCGGTGGGGCGGCGTCCACCGGCACCCGGAGCGTGCCGGCCAGCGACGGGCCGCTGTCCAGTGGCCGGCCCAGACCGTCCAGGATGCGGCCGCGCAGCCCCGGTCCAACCGGGACAGTCAGCGGGCCGCCGGTGTTGGCGACCGGGCTGCCGGTGCCGATGCCGGCCACCGGTCCGAGCGGCAGGCAGCTGATCTGGTCCCGGCCGAGCGCGACCACCTCGGCCAGCACCAGGTCCGGCCCGGTGCCGATCTGGAGCAGTTCGCCCACCCGGGCGGAAATGCCGGCCACCGTGACCGACAACCCGACCACCGCGGTGACCTTCCCGGTCAGCCGCGGCCGGGCCACGGCCACCGACGCCGCCAGCCGGTCGGCCAACCCGGGCGGAACCGGGCGGTCCAGCGGGGATGCCGGGCCCGGTGGTGCCTTGGTCGGTGGTGCCTTGGTCGGTGGTGCCTTGGGCGGGGGTGGCCGGGTCGGGGGTGCCGGGGTCGGGGGTGCGGGGCTCGGGGACGCCGGGCTCACGTGGCCACCGCCGGTCCCGGGCCGCTGAGCAACTCGCGGACGCGGTCCACCGCCGCGCCCAGCCGGGCGTCGATGGTGGTCGCGTCACATTCGGCGATCGCGTCACCCGGCTCCAGCATCGGGTCGGGCATCAACCGGACCACCCGACCGTCGACGACCCGCTCGTCGATGCGGCCGCCGCCGCGGCCGCCGGCCCGCCCGCCGCCCGCCGAGCGACCGCCGGCCGAGCGGTTGCGGGCACCCGGGTCCTTGTTGATCCCGGTCGTGATCATCGCGTAGGCGGCCGGGTGCAGCCGGACCCGGACCGGCCGGTCCAGCGGCGCGAGCGCCAGCGCCCGCTGCATCGCGTCCTCGCCGGGCGACTTGCTGGCAGCCAGGTCGTGCCCCACCAGCGCCTCGGCCAGCGTGAACGCGGCCCGGATGAGCAACTCCTCGGCGTCGGCGGCGGGCGCCGCGGCGCGCTGCTCCAGCCCGCGCGCGGCGGTCCCGATGGCGGTCACCGCCTGCTCCAGCAGGCCGCTCCAGTCGGCGGCGGCGCGCTGCGCGAAGGCCTCGGCCCGCTCGGTGGCGGCCCGGGTGTCGTCGGCGGCCTGCCGCTTGCCCTCGGCCCAGCCGGCCGCGTAGCCCTGCGCGTGCGCGCTGGCCCGGGCGCCGGCGACCAGGCCCTCCGGCACCGGCGGGGTGCCCAGCGGCAGGTCGAACCGGGCGGCCGGGATCGCGCTCGCCTGGGCGGCGGGCAGCACCGGGGCGGTCCACGGGTCAGGAGACAAATTCGTCCTCGTCCCCGCGCCGGACCACGATCTGCCCGGAGGCCTCCAGCGTCCGCACCGCGGACAGGATCTTCGCCTGCGCCTCCTCGACAGTGCGCAGCCGGACCGCGCCGAGCATGTCGATCTCGTCGGCCAGGTTCTCCCGGGCCCGCTCCGACATGTTCAACATGATCTTCTCGCGGACGTCGGCCCGGACGCCCTTGAGCGCGTTGGCCAGGTCCCCGCCCTCGACCTGGCGCAGCACCAGCTGGACGGCCTTGTCCTCGAGCGCGACGAGGTCCTCGAACATGAACATCTGGCTGCGCACCTGGTCGGCCAGGTCCGGGCTGCGGCTCTCCAGCCCTTCCAGGATCAGCCGCTCGGTCGTCCGGTCGGTCCGGTTGATGATGTCCACCAGCGGCTGCAGACCGCCCACTGTGGACAGATCGCTGGGCTGCAGGACGGTGGAGAGCTTGCGCTTGAGCATGCTCTCCACCTCCCGGATGATCTCCGGCGAGGTGCGGTCCATCATCGCGATCCGGTGCGCCACGTCGGTCTGCAGCTCGCCGGTCAGGCCGGACAGGATCTGCGAGGCCTGGCCGGCCGGCAGGTGCGCGAGGATCAGCGCCGTGGTCTGCGGGTGCTCGTCCTGCAGGAAGGAGAGCACCTGCCGGGCGTCCGCGTCCTGCAGGAAGCTGAACGGCAGGTCCGACATCGTGGCCGTGAGCCGGCCGAGGATCTCGTCGGCCCTGTCCACGCCGAGCGTGTCGATCAGCAGTTGCCGGGCGTACTCCAGGCCACCGCGGGTCTTCGGCTTCCGCGACGAGGTCAGCTCGTGGAACTCGCTGAGTACCTCGTCGGCGACGTTCTGCTCGACCCGGCCGAGCCGGAGGATCTCGCTGGTGAGTTCCTCGACCTCGTTGTCGCGCAGCCGCTCGAGCACAGCCGCCGACCGTTGCCGACCCATCTGCACGAGCAGCACCGCGGCTTTGCGTAGCCCGGTCAGCTTCTCGGTCATGCGGTCAGGTCAGCCCTTCTTATCGGCCAGCCAGCCACGCAGCAGCGCGGCCACCTCCTCCGGCTGGCGCTCCACCAGCACCGCGAGCTCCTCCTGGTGGGCTTCCCGGGACCCGGCGAGGTCCGGATCCGGGCCGGATTCCAGCGCCGGGACGTCGCCGCCCCCGGTCAGCGCGCGGACCCGGGCCTCCTGCAGCGCCGCCTGCATCTCCGCCAGCTGCGCGTGCTCCTCCGGGGTCAGCGGTACCGCCCTGGCCTTCTTGCTCGATCGCCAGGCGCCGAACAGCAGCAGGAGCACGATCAGCCCCGCGCCGATCGTCTTGCCGTTGGCCAGCAGCTGGTTGCGCTGCTCGGCCTTCTTCGCCGAGTCCAGCGCCGACTTGGCCGCCGCGGCCGCCGAGGCGTCGAACGGCAGCGCGGTGACCGCCATCGTGTCGCCGCGCTTGGTGTTCAGGCCGACCGCGTTCGACACCAGCTGTTCCAGCGCGGCCTTGTCCACTTTGGACGCGGTCGTGCTGTCCAGCAGCACGGCCACACTGAGCCGGCGGACCCCGCCGGGCGCGGCCAGCACCGTCTGGGTCACCACGCCGACCGCGTTGTCCCTGGTGCTGCTGGTCTTGGCGTACTTGCCGGTCGCGCTGCCGGTCCCCGTGTTGCTACTGGCCACGTTGGCTCCGATCGGGACCTGGATGTTGTCCGGCCCGAGCACGCCCGCGGCGGTGCCCGCGCCGGGCAGGCCGTTGCCGGTGTAGGTCTCGCTGGTCGACGTCTGCGACAGCGGCGGCAGCTTCGGGTCTGACGTATAGGTCTGCGACTTCGTGCTGACCTGGTCGAAGCTCAGGTCGGCGGTCACGTTCACCGCCGAGTGCCCGGGGCCGACCACCTGGTCCAGCATCTGCTGCAGCGAGCTGTTCACCCGCTGCTCGAACGCCTGCGTCTGCTGCGCCCCGGACGCGGTGCCGCCGCCGTAGCTGGCGGTGCCGTCCACACTGGACGCCCCGCCGCCGGCCGACAGCACCCTGCCGGTCGAGTCGGCCACCGTCACCTCGTTCGGGGCGAGCCCGACCACGCTGGACGAGACCAGGTGCACGACCGCCTGCACCTGGTCCGCCGACAGCGTCGTGCCCTGTCCGGTCGCCACCAGCACCGATGCCGTGGGCTGCTGCTGGTCGTCGGTGAACACGTCCTTCTGCGGCATCGCCAGGTGCACGGTGGCGCTGTTCACCCCGTCGATCGCGTCGATCGTGTTGGCCAGCTCGCCCTCCAGCGCCCGCTGGTAGCCGACGTGCTGCATGAACTCCGACGTCGTGACGCCCTGCTTGTCCAGCAGCGCGTAGCCGGTGTCCTTGCCCGCCGGCAGCCCGGCGCTGCTCATCGCCAGCCGCAGGTCGTACACCTTGTCCTGGGGCACGAGGACGGTCTGGCCGCCGTCGGCCAGCCGGTACGGGGTGCCGCCGGCGTTCAGCTTGTCCACGATGGCCGACGCGTCGGTGCCGGACAGGTTGCTGTAGAGCGGGGCGAACGACGGCCGGGACGCCCAGTTCGCGAAGAAGAAGCCGCCGGCGGCAAGCACCAGCACGGTGCAGATGGTGGCCGCCTTCTGGCCGGGCGTGAACCGGCCGAACGCGGCGAGCACCCGCCGGCCCGCCACAGAGAAGCTCTGGATCATGCCTGCATCCGCATGATCTCGTTGAACGCGTCCACCGCCTTGTTCCGCACGGCGACGGTGAGCTGGGTGGTGAGGCTGGCCTCGGTGGCGGCGATCATGTAGTCGTGCACGTCGAGCAGGTCACCGGTGGCAGCCTGCGCGGCCAGGTCGTCGGCCTTGGTCTGGGTCTGCTGCAGCGTGTTCAGGCCGTGTCCCAGCTGTGCGGCGAAGCCGCCCTGGGCCGCGTCGTTGTCCGCTGTGGACGGTTTCGTGATCGGCGGTACAGCCGGGATCGCGATCGCGCCCACGGGTGGGATCGTCATGCGGACCTCCCTAGTTCGAGGGCTGCGCTGTAGGCGTCGTGGGCGCGGTCGACCACGGCGAGGTTGGCCTGGTAGCCGCGTTGGGCCATGATCAACTGCGTCATCTGGCTGCCCAGGTCGATGTCGGGGTAGCGGACGTAGCCGTTCGCGTCGGCCAGCGGGTGGCTGGGCTCGTACGTCAGCCGGCCGGTGGCCGGGCCCAGCACCGCACCGCCGACCTGCACGCCGGCACCGAGGGCGGCCGGCACCGACTGGGCGATCACGTACCGGGCCTGGAACGCCGGGCCGCTGGTGGGCGTGACGTCGTTGATGTTGGCGATGTTGTCCGAGACCGCGTCCATCCACTTGCGATAGACGGTCAGGCCCGTGCCGGCGATGCCGATCGCGCCGAAGAGCGGCATCTCACCCACCGCCG
This sequence comes from Mycobacteriales bacterium, assembly GCA_039648995.1. Taxonomy (GTDB): domain Bacteria; phylum Actinomycetota; class Actinomycetes; order Mycobacteriales; family CADCTP01; genus JBBWZH01. The sequence goes on along the minus strand of JBBWZH010000663.1, from coordinate 2,824 downwards.
GCGATCACGTCGTGCAGCAGGCCGTACTTGCCGTCCAGCGCCCGCAGCATCAGGTTGTAGCGCAACCCGGTGTCCACATTGGACAGCGTCTCGTGGTCGAGGTTCACGTTGTTGCCGTCCAGCCGGGTCGGTTCCAGCGACATGGCCATCTGGGGCCTCGTCTCGTCCGGGGCGCCGTCCTGCAGGGCCGAGCGCAGCGAGTCCTCGAAGGTCAGCCGGCCGGCCGCGAAACCCGGCGTCTGGATGTTCGAGATGTTGTTCGCGATGACCCGCTGCCGGGCGGCGAGCGCGTCCAGCGCGATGTGCTCGGTGGCGGAGGCGATATCGTCCAACATGGACGCGGCTCCTTAGTGGCGCGATGCGCCGATCCAGGGCAACGGGGACGAGCGATCCGTGCTCCACCCGTGGTCATCGGCGCCGTGGTCGCCCGGTTGAGGATTTCGGCGCGGTTCAGTGGGCCGGCGGCCTGCGCTACAGCGCCTGGTCCAGGTAGGACGGGCGGGCGGCGTCCCGGCCGGTCTGCAGCCGGAAGGCGACGGCGGCCTGCCGGCGGGTGCTGGCCAGCGCCCGCGCCACCGCGGTTGCCAGCACCAGCTGGCGGGTCAGGATCTCGTCCGCGCGCGGCTGCAGCTCCACCGGCAGCGGGCCCAGCCAGCGCGGCGGCGACCACGGCTCGACGGCCGACAACTCCCGCACCAGCTGGGAGTCGGCCAGCAGCGCCTCGGTCGCGGCGACCTCGAGCTCGAGCGCGTCCAGCACCGCGGCCCAGGCCTCGTACCAGTCCGCACTCACCGCGGCCGGCTCGCCGGCGCGCGGCCGGCCGGTCCGGGGGCCCGCCCGGGGCCCGCCGAGAGTGGGCCCGCCGGCAGTGGGCTGGCCGACGCTGGTTCGGCTCGACCGGGGCCCGTCAGGGCGCTGTCGGGGGACGCACCGGGCGCCGGTTCGGGGGTGCACACGCCGTCACCCGACCCGGGCCGCGGCCGGCTCGGGGGCCGCGTGCACGGCATCCCGCCAGGCGTCGCGGAGTGGTTCGAGCAGCGCGCGGCAGCGGGCGACCCGGTCGGCGTCCGGGCGCACGTTGGCGCCGATCAGCTCGGTGATCAGGAAGCTGTACAGCCGGGCCAGCCCAGGGGCGCCGGACCAGGCAGTCACGTCCAGGCTGGTGCGCAGCTCCAGGAGGATCTCCTGGGCGTGCAGCAGCCGGTCCGCGCTGCCGGCCCGGTCGCCACCGCGGATCGCGGCCTCGGCCCGGCTGAGGTCGAGTACGAGCCGGTCGTACAACATCACGATGAGCCGCCCCGGCGACGCGGTGGTGACCGCGTCGGCCAGGTAGCGCGCGCGCATCGCTGCCGGGTTGGTCATCGTCATCCCGATGTGGGCAGGCTCGCGATCTGGCCGGAGAGCCAGGACGACTGGTCCTTCAGCTTGCCGAGAGCGACTTCGAGGTTGGCGTACTGCCGTTGCAGGGCGTCCTGTCGGGTCTGCAGCCGGACGTCCCAGCCGGAGATCTCTTCGGTGAGCGAGCGAACGGAGTCGTTCCGGCTCTGTATCGCCAGCGTGATCGAGCCCTTCACCGGGTCGGTCGCATTCGTCGCCACCGACTGCAGCGCCTTCGCCAGCCCATCGGTCACCGCGGACTGGGTCGTCGCCGGGTCGGCCTGGTAGGCGGCGAGGAACGCGTCCCGGTCGAACGTGAGCTGCCCGGCGCCGGTCAGGCTGACCCCGAGCTGCTTGAAGCTGCCGTAGCCGGTCTGCCCGTTGCTGACCGAGCTGAGCATGTTCTGCTCCAGCTGCCGGACGGCGAAGTTGCCGGTCAGCGGCGACGCGGTCTTGGTCGTCGCGTCGTAGTCGGTCTGGGTGCCGATCTCGGTCATCGCCGCGTTCGCCGCGTCGACCATGGTCTGCATGTTGTCGGCGATCTTCGCCGCGTCCCGGGTGACCGAGATCGTGACGTCGCTGGCCACCTGGGTGGCGGTGAAGGTCACCCCGGGCACCAGGTCGGTGAACGTGTTGCTCGGGCTGCTGGCGGTGTAGCCGCCGGCGGCCGGGTCGCCGAGGGTGATCTGGGCGTCGGTGCCCTGCACCACCACGTTCGGCGCGCTGGCGCTGCCACTGACCACAAAGGACCCGGCCAGCCCGGTCCGGGTCGCGACCACCTGCAGCACCGAACCCGCGTCGGTGGTGATCACGCTGGCCCGCAGGCCGAGCGAGGACGAGTTCAGCGCGGCCGCCACTCCGGCCAGGGTGTCGGTGGAGATCACGATGTGCACCGGCGGGCCGCCGCCCATGCTGACGTCCAGGCCCGAGCCGGTGGTGACGGCGCCGCCGGTGGCGATGAGCGTCACGATGTGCGCCCGGGCGAGCCTGCTGACGTTGAAGGTGCTGTTCCCGACGGGAGCCCCGGCGGTGGCGGTGGCGATCACCGCGGTCGACGAGGACGTGGCCTTGACCGCCTGCCAGGTCGCTGTCTTGGTCAGCGTCTCGGCGGCGGTCCGCAGGGCGGCGAGTTTGGAATTGACCGACTGGTAGGCGGTGATCGCGGTCTGTTCGGTTTTGACTTTGTCTTTCAGGGCGGTCTGCGGCTGGGCCTCGACCTGCATGAGCTGGGAGATCAGCTGAGCCGTGTTCAGGCCGCTGATGAGGCCGTCAACGCTACTTGTCATCGTCGCGTCCGTTCACTGCTGCCGGATGTCCATTGTGGAGCCGGGCCGGGGGTGGTCGGGGTGGCGCGTCGACCACCCCCGGTCCGGTGCTTTGCTAGCCGCGCAGGAGCTGCAGCACCGACTGCGGCGCCTGGTTGGCCTGCGCGAGCATCGCCGTGCCG
>JBBWZH010000650.1:0-8020 GCA_039648995.1 Mycobacteriales bacterium | reverse complement strand
CTGCCGGCCTGCCCGGCCGCGGCGAGCCCGCCCGGCTGCGGCCGCCGGTGGCGTAGCCGTCGTCAGCCGGCCGGCGGCCGGCTGGCGGCGGGGACGCGGGCTGCCGGCCGCTCGGGCGCCCGGTTCGGGGGCCTGGCATCATCACCGGCCTGATCCGCGGCGCCGCCGGGGTGCGCGGATCTCGATGGTGGCACCGTCAACACGACGTGCACGCCGCCCGCTGGCCGGGGGCGGCCGGTGACGACCCCGCCGTGCGTCGCGGCGATCGACGCGACGATGGCCAGGCCGAGCCCGAAGCCGTCACCGGTGGTGCGGTCGTTCAGGCGGTGGAACGGCTCGAACAGCCCGCCGACCGCCTCGGCGGGGATGATCGGGCCGGTGTTGGCCACGGCAACCGTCGGCCGACCGTCCACAGTGGACGTGCTGACCCACACGTCACCGCGCGGGATGTTGTAGCGCACGGCGTTGTCGACGAGGTTCGCGATGAGGCGTTCCAGCAGCACCGGGTCACCGGACGCGACAGCGGGCTCCAACGACGCGTGCGGACGCCGGTCCCCCAGCCGGGCCGAGTCCAGGACGTCCTCGGCGATGGTGGCCAGGTCGACGTCCTCGCGGCTGGTGAGCCCGCGCCCGTTGCGGGCCAGCGTGAGGAGGGCGTCGATGAGCCCACCGGCATGGTCGACGGCCACCCGGATGTCGTGCGCCATACCGCGGAGCTCGGCCCCGGTGGGCGCAGGCTTGGCGAGCACGACGTCCACCGTGGCGCGCATGACCGTGAGCGGCGTGCGCAATTCGTGGCTGGCATTGGCGATGAACCGCTCCTGGCTGTCGAACGCGGTCTGCAGCCGGCCGAGCATCTCGTCGAACGTGTCGGCCAGTTCCCGCAGTTCGTCGCGCGGACCCGCCAACGCGACCCGCGCGGACAGGTTGTGTTCGGAGGCCGCCCGGGCGGTCGCGGCGATCGTGTGGACGGGCCGCAACACCCGTCCGGCGACGATCCAGCCGGCCGCCGCCGCGAGGGCTACGACCACCACCAGGATGATCAACGAATACCGCAGGAGGTGGGAGAGAGTCGCCTCCCGCTGGCTCTGCGCACCCCAGATCTGGTATGCCGTCACGCACTTGTCTCGAAGGGTTGAGTCGCCATCCGTCGCGCTGAGGGCCTGGATGCAGATCGGCTCGAACTCGGCCCGATCCGGCACCAGAAACGACGAGGTGTACATCTGCCCGCCTGGCAACCGGATCGACGACGACGCCGATGTCGTCGGCAGGGCCGCCACGAGGGCATAGGTGACTACCGCCAGGATCGCCCCGCCAGCGGCGAAGAGGCCGGTGTAGAGCAGTGTCAGACGTACCCGGACGGTCGGCTTCGGCCTCGTCACATGCGGTACCCCGTTCCCACGATGGTCTCGATCAGCGGCGGCGGACCGAGCTTGCGCCGCAGCCGGGCCATCGTCACCGAGACGACGGTGGTGAACGGGTCGGCGTGTTCGTCCCAGACGTGTTCCAGCAGCTCTTCCGCGCTGACCACGGCGCCGTCGGCGGCGACGAGCATGTCCAGCACGCCGAACTCCTTGCGGGTCAGCGACAGCGGGCGGGGGCCGCGGCTCGCACGATGTCGAGCCCGGTCAACCGTGACGTCCCCGCGGCGCATGATCGGTGGCGCGGACGGGGCGCGCCGGCCCAGGGCGCGGACCCGCGCCACCAGTTCCTGGAAGGCGAACGGCTTGCCGAGGTAGTCGTCGGCGCCCAACTCCAGGCCGTCGACCCGGTCGTCGACGCCGGCCGCGGCGGTGAGCATGAGAATCCGCGGCCCGTCCGCCGCGGCGGCCAGCGACCGGCACACCTGGTCGCCGTGGACCGCCGGCAGATCCCGGTCGAGCACGATCACGTCGTACGACGTGTGGCCGGCCCGGGCGAGCGCGGCCGCGCCGTCGTGGACGACGTCCACCGCCATCCCGGCATCGCGTAGCCCTTCGGCGACGCGGTTCGCCAGGGTCGTGTGATCCTCGGCCACCAGCACTCGCATGGCCCATTGTGTGCCGCCGGACATTGCACCGGTCCGACATCCGCGGTCGCGCTGGTGCAATCACCCGGACCGTAGACCTTGCGACATGAGACGTCTCCTCGCAGTACCGACCCTGCTGGTCGCGCTTGTCGCGGCGGCATGCGCCACGGCGTGCGGCGGCAGCCCGCCAACCAGAGCCGGCGGGGCACCGGCCAGCAACGCCGCGACGTCGTTCCAGGATTTCGCCAAGTGCATGCGTGAGCACGGCCAGAACATGCCCGATCCCGATCCGAACAGCGACAACGTCGCACTCACGCCGCCGCCCGGCAGCGGCTCGGCCGGGTGGCGCACGGCCCTGCAGGCGTGCCAGCACTTCCTGCCGAACAATGGTCAGCCGGCCGTCTCCAACCCGCAGGAGCTGGAGGCACTGCGCCGTTACGCCGTCTGCATGCGCGAGCACGGCATCGAGATGACCGACCCCGACCCGGGCACCGGCCGCAGCCAGATCCAGGGCCGGTTGGCCACTGCCACCCGGGATCAGATTGTCAACGATCCGACGTACAAAGTGGCGGACACTGCCTGCAAGGACAAGCTGGCGAGCGCGGGCCCAGCGAAGGGCGGCGGGAAGTGAGCCGGCTGCGCGCCGCCGCGGTCGCCGGCTCACTCGTCGTCGCGGCCGGCGCCGTCGCGGCGGCCTCGGTCGGGCTGGGCGGCAACGGAGCCGACCCGTCAGCGGACGTCACCGGGCCGACGATCGCGACCGCGCCCGTCACCCGGACCACACTGCGGCAGACCCAGCAGGTGAACGGCACACTCGACTACGGCACACCGGTACGGGTCACCGCCCACGGCACCGGAACCATCACCTGGCTGCCTGCCCCCGGTGCCGTTGTCCACCGTGGCCAACCCGTCTACCAGGTCGACGACCGGGCGGTGCCGTTGTTCTACGGCGGCCACCCGTTCTACCGGCAGCTGCACGCCGGTGACTCCGGCGACGACGTCCGCGAGGTCGAGGAGAACCTGGCCGCGCTCGGCTACACCGGGTTCACCGTCGACTCCAGCTACACCGCGGCGACCGCGAGCGCGGTGCGCGGCTGGCAGCGGGATCGCGCCCGGGCGCAGACCGGGGCCTTCGATCCGGCCGAGGTGGTCCTCGCGCCCGGCGCGGTCCGGGTCGCCGCCCTCGACGTGCGGCTCGGCGACCCGGCGAACGGTCAGGTGCTCAGCTACTCCGGCACCACGCGGGTCGTCCAGATCGCCCTCGACGCGGCCCTGCAGGACCTCGCCAAGCCGGGCAGCACGGCCACGGTCACGCTGCCCAGCGGCACGAGCGTCGGCGGCAGGGTCGCGACCGTCGGGTCGGTGGCCACCGCCGGTCATGACCCGGGCGACCCGGCCACGATCGATGTCACCGTGACCGTCGCCAACCAGTCCGGGCTCGGCCGGCTCGACCGCGCACCCGTCGCCGTCACGTTGGTCTCGGCGAGCGTCGCGAACGTGCTCACCGTGCCGGTCGCGGCGCTCGTGGCGCTCGCCGAGGGCGGCACCGGCGTACAGGTGGTGACCGGTTCGACCAGCCGCTACGTAACCGTGCGGCTCGGCATGTTCGCCAACGGGAGCGTGCAGGTCTCCGGCACGGGAATCGCCGAGGGCACGCTGGTGGGGGTTCCCTCATGATCACCCTCGACCGGGTCGGCAGAACCTACCCGGGCGGCGTCACCGCGCTGCGTGACGTGTCGCTGACGATCGGGCCGGGCGAGCTGGTCGGCATCGTCGGGCCGTCCGGTTCGGGCAAGTCGACGATGCTGCACCTGATCGGCGCGCTGGACCTGCCCACGAGCGGCTCGGTGACGATCGGCGGTCGGGAGCTGTCGCGGCTGTCCGACCGGCAGCTGTCCGCGCTGCGGGGGCACACCATCGGCTTCGTCTTCCAGCAGTTCCACCTCGCCGCCGGCGTACCGGCGGTGGACAACGTGGCCGACGGCCTGCTGTACGCGGGAGTCGGGCTGCGTGAGCGGCGCCGGCTGGCCGCGCGGGCCCTGCACCGGGTCGGGCTGGGGCATCGCCTGACCCACCGACCACACCAGCTCTCCGGCGGCGAAAAGCAGCGGGTGGCGATCGCCCGCGCGGTTGTCGGTGATCCGGCCCTGCTGCTGGCCGACGAACCAACCGGGAACCTCGACTCCGAGTCCGGGACGTACGTGCTGCGGCTGCTGCGCGAGCTGCACTCCGGCGGCACCACCGTGGTGCTGATCACCCACGACCGCGACATCGCCGCCGGCCTGCCGCGGCGGGTGGGGATCCGCGATGGCCGGGTGACCCCGTGACCGCACCGTCCCGCCTGTCGCCCCGGGACGTCGCCCGGGTCGGTGCCGGCGGCCTGCGGACCCGCCCGCTCCGGGCGGTCCTCGCCGCGCTGGGTATCGCGATCGGTATCGCCGCCATGGTCTGCGTCGTGGGCATCGCGACCTCCAGCCGCGAACACCTCGACCGGCGGCTCGCGCAGTTCGGGACAAACCTCCTGAAGATCACTCCAGGTGAGACCGTCTTCGGTGACCAGTCGCACCTGTCCGCCGACGCGGTCGGGATGGTTGGCCGGATACCCGCGGTCACGTCGGTGACCGCGACAGCGAAGACCGGGGCCCACGTGTACCGGAGCGAACACATGCCGCCGGCCGAAACGGGCAGCATCGCGGTGCTGGCCGCGCGAACCGATCTGCCCGCTACCCTTCGCGCCCGCGTGGCGAGCGGAGCCTGGCTCAACCCGGCCACCGCGGCCTACCCGGCGGTCGTGCTCGGCTCGACCGCGGCCCAGCGACTCGGCATCGTCACGGCCTCGTCCGACGTGCAGGTGTGGCTGGGGGACCAGTGGTTCACCGTGGTGGGCGTGCTCGCCCCGATCACCCTCGCGCCGGAACTCGACAACGCGGCACTGATCGGCTGGCCGGTGGCGATCTCCCGGCTCCGCGTCGACGGGTACCCGACGACCATCTACACCCGCAGCCGGGACGACGCCGTCGTGGCCGTACAGGCGATCCTGGCCAGGACGGCGAACCCGGAACACCCGAACGAGCCGGAGGTGTCGCGGCCGTCGGACGCGCTCGCCGCGAAGGAGGCGGCCGACACCACGCTGTCGGGTCTGCTGCTCGGGCTCGGCGCGGTGGCTCTGCTGGTCGGCGGCGTCGGCGTGGCGAACACGATGGTGATCTCGGTGCTGGAGCGGCGCTCCGAGATCGGCCTCCGCCGGGCCCTCGGCGCCACCCGGGGCCAGATCCGGCTGCAGTTCCTCGCGGAGTCTCAGCTGTTGTCGGCACTCGGCGGCGTCGGCGGGGCGCTGATCGGCATCGTCGTCACCAGCGGCTACGCCGGCTACCAGGGCTGGCCTACGGTGGTGCCGGCCTGGGCCACGGTCGGCGGCGTACTCGCGACGCTGGTGATCGGCGGCTGCGCCGGCATCTACCCCGCATGGCGGGCAGCCCGCCTCGTACCCACCGAGGCGCTCGCCACGCCCTGACGGAGCCGCACGCGGCCGCCGGTCTCGCAGCGACGGTACGGCGGTTCGGCCGGCCGAAGGCATACCCGGCCGGCCGAACCTCCACAGTGGACCAAACAGTTCGCTCTGGTCGGCCAGGCGTCAGGGTGTGCCGGTGTTCAGGCCGGGCAGCCTGACGGCACAGACCAGGTACTTGCCGTCCTCCTTGGTCACCACGAGATCGATATCGGTGGAGCTGGCAGCGTCGGTCACGTGCGCGGTCACGACTGTCGAGTCGCCGTCCTTGCGCGTGCCGGTGATCTTGAACGAGCCGGAGTCGCCGCCCACGCCACTGGTCTCGTCATCCTTGAATTGCGGCTTGAGCTTGTTGCAGACCAGATCGCGCGCCTTCGCCGTGTCCTTGGCCTTCGCCGCGTCCAGGAACGCCGAGGCGACCTTCTCCGGAGATGAGGTAGACGAACCGCCGCCGAGCACGATGAACAGCGTGCCGCCGACTGCCAGGACCACCACGACCAGCGCCGCGATGAGGATCGGAACCCTCTTGCTGCGCTGCGGCTGCTGACCGTACGGGGCACCCGGCGCCGCCGGCTGGCCGTACTGGGGTTGCCCGTACTGCGGCTGACCTTGCTGCTGCCCGTACTGCGGCTGTCCGTACTCCGGCTGACCTTGCGGTTGCCCGTACTGCGGCTGACCGTACTGCGGCTGACCTTGCTGCTGCCCGTACTGCGGTTGGCCATACTGCGGCTGACCTTGCGGCTGACCGTACTGCGGTTGGCCATACTGCGGCTGGCCCTGCGGTGGCTGCTGGGGCGGTTGTCCGGAGCTGGGCTGACCGTAGGGTGACTGGCCGGGGCCGGGCGGGTACCCGCCGGGATCGGACACGTCGGCTCCTTCGTGAGTAGCTTCGACGAGGACGGAGCATCGACGCCCGCCGGGCCGAGGCGATCAGCGGCCGGCCCGTTCCCTCGCATGCGGCCTCGCGGCCCGCCCCGAGACCCCGGCACGCCGCAGATCGGACATCCTACCGCTAATGCCCGGCCGGCTGCGCCGGGCCGGCGACCAATACCGCACAGGCGGACCCATAATGTCGGCTGCGGAACGGTCGGAATCGGAGGCCGCCACGCCATGACGCAAGTGGTTTCCATTCGTCGACCGCGCTGATCCTGACCCGCATCGTCGAGGTGATCGGGGAAACGAGGTCGCAGCGGGGCTGACTGCGGCCGATCCGCCTCTAGGCAGGGTGGCGAGGGGGTCGGGTACCGCCCGGCCGGTGGACAGTCGGAGGACCCGGTGAGCGAGCGGCTGTTGGTGCGTGGTGGGCATGTGGTGTCGATGGATCCGGTGGTGGGGGACCGGCCCGGCTGCGATGTGCTGATCGAGGACGGCGTCATCGTTCGGATCGAGCCCGGGCTCGCGGTGGCCGACGCGGCGGTGATCGACGCCCGCGGCACGCTGGTGCTGCCGGGCTTCGTCGACACGCACCGGCACACCTGGACGACGGTGCTGCGCGGGGCGCAGCCGGACCTGACGCTGGCCGGGTACATGGCGGTGATGCACGGCGCGCTGACCGCCCACTACCGGCCGCAGGACATCTACGCCGGCGCGCTGCTGGGTGGCTGGGAGGCGTTGAACGCCGGGATCACCACGATGCTGGACTACGCGCACGTCAACCCGACCGTGGAGCATGCCGAAGCGGGCATCCAGGCGCTCCGCGAGACCGGGATCCGGGCCCTCTACGCGCACGGGTCCGCGTCCGGCGTCCGGCGCGAGCCGGGCGCATCCGAGCAGCCGGGTCACCTGAGCGACCTGCGGGTGCGGCACTTCCCGTCCGACGGCGGGCTGCTCCGGCTCGGGCTGGCGTTCGGCAACCCGTACAGCGGGGTGGACTGGGAGCTCGCGGACGCCCTGTCCCTCCCGGCGACCGTGCACGCCTGCGCCCGCTCGGGCGGGGCCTGGCCGGCCGCGCACACGATCAGCGACCTGGCCGCGTCCGGTCCACTGCGGCCCGGCACCGTCTACTCGCACTGCACGATCGCCACCGACCAGGAACTGCGCCTGGTCGCCGACAGCGGCGGCCACGTATCGGCCTCCCCGTACATCGAGATGGTGATGGGCCACGGCCGGCCGATCATCGCCCGGGCGTTCGCGCAGGGGCTGCGGCCGACCCTCGGCGCCGACGTGGTCAGCTCCGGGCCGGGCGACATGTTCTCCCAGTTGCGCGCGGCCTACCTGCTGTCCCGCGGCGAGCAGACACCGGCCGACCCGGACGCGCCGTACCAGCCGACCGTGCGGGCCCGGGACGTACTCGGTTTCGGCACCATCGACGGCGCCACGGCCTGCGGTCTCGGCGCCGTTGCCGGCTCGCTGGCGCCCGGGAAACAGGCCGACCTGGTACTGCTGCGGGTCGACCAGATCAACACGATCCCGCTGATCGACCCGGTCGGCACCGTCGTCGCGGCCGCCGATGTGTCCAATGTAGACACCGTGCTGGTGGGCGGGGTCGTGCGCAAGCGGGGCGG
>JBBWZH010000635.1:0-7123 GCA_039648995.1 Mycobacteriales bacterium | reverse complement strand
CGGGTCGGTCCAGGCGCCGTCCGGGTCGGCCGGGTCAGCCGGGAAGGCGTTCGGCGGCGCGTTGGGGTCGGCGGCCCTGGCCGGCAGCCTGGGCTGGGTGATGCCGAGCTGCCAGAGCATCTGCTGGCGGTCCTCGGTCGCGGTGGTGGCGGCGGACGGCGCCGCCGGAAACCGCGCCTCCGCCGCCGGCCCGACAGCTGCCCCCGTCCCAACGTCCGCCCCCGTCCCGGCCTCCGGCCCCGGGCCGGTGTCCGCCGCCGGTCCGGTGTCCGTCCCCGGCCCGGCATCTGCCGCCGGCCCGACGTCCGTCCCCGGCCCGGCAGCTGCCCCCGGCCCAACGTCCGCCTCCCGTCCGGTATCCGCCGCCGGCCGAGCATCCGGCGGCGGCACGGCGGCCGTTTCCGGCCCGGCAGCTGCCCCCGGTCCGGTGTCTGCGGCTGGTCCCGCCGCTGGCTCGGTGGTGGTTGCGGGGCCGGCGGCGGCAGTGGGGCCCGGGGCCGCCGGGCCGGCGGGGGCCGCGAAGCCGGTATCGGCGGACCAGTGGGCGGTGGACAGGGGGCCGGGGCTGGTCGCCGGGGCCGCCGGGGCCGCGGGGTCGGGCTCGGGGTCGGGCGGCGGGTCGGCGGTGGCCGTGGTGCCCGCGTCGGGGTGGGCGGATTCCGGCATGCGGACCCTCCTCACGCTGGCGGGGGAACGCCGCGACGCGACCGGAGACGTCCGCAGGGCAGGGCCACCGCAGCAGACCTGAAAATTACCGGAAGAAGACCGATAATCGATGAATCTACGGCTGGCATCGAAGCGCGGCAAGCCGGAGCCGTGACCGCCCTGCCGGCCGGTGGCCATGCAGGGCGGGCTGGGTGGGATGCGGCGGGGTAGCAGGGCCGCGGGGCGACGCCTGCCGCCAGATCCAGAATACCGACGGGTGGCGGGCTTGCGGCAAGGCCCCGGGCCCGTCGCACACTCCTCGGCGACCCCTGACGAAGCGAGGTAGTGGCATGGCCGACGGCGCCAGCACCGACGAGCAGGACGCGTACACCGAGGAGCTGGCCAGGGTCTGGGTCGACGGCCCGCCACCGAAACTGACCGGCCCGGTGCTGGTGGCCGAGTACGACCCGGGCTGGCCGGCGCGGTACGAGCGGGAGGCCGCCCGGCTGCGTGAATTGCTGGGGGATCGGGCGCTGCTGATCGAGCACGTCGGGTCGACCTCGGTACCAGGGCTGCCGGCCAAGCCGATCATCGACCTCGATCTGGTGGTCGCCGACTCCGCCGAGGAGGGCAGCTACCTCCCGACCCTGGTCGCGGCCGGGTACCGGCTGTTGATCCGCGAGCCCGAGTGGTACGAGCACCGCTGCTTCAAGGGCCCGGACACCAACATCAACCTGCATGTGTTTTCGCCCGGATCGGCCGAGGTGGAGCGCCACCTGCTGTTCCGGGACTGGCTGCGCGGACACGACGCCGACCGCGACCGCTACGCCGCCGCCAAGCGGGAGCTGGCCGGTCGCAGGTGGACATACATCCAGCAGTACGCGGACGCCAAGACCGGCGTGGTCACCGAGATCCTGGCCCGCGCCCGCGCGGCCGGCCAGCCGGCGCAACCGGCCGGATAGGTGTCTACAGTGGACAACCACCCGGGCGGCCGGTCCGGTCAGGCCGGGTAGCGGCCCCGGCTGGTGTCGTGCTCGAACGGCGGCACCCAGTCGTCCGGCCGCAGGACGAGGTCGCAGCTGGCGGTCTGCGCGCCCGCGCTCGCGGTGATCTCGACCAGCCCCACCGTGTCCCGGCCGATGATGATCAGCGGAGCGGTCGCGGCGCCGGTGGCATCGGTGTGCACCGTCGTCGGTACGCCGCCGGGGACCTCGACCGTGACGTCGGTGTCGGCCGAGAAGCCGGCGAGGTCGGCGCCCACCACCTCGCCCGGGCTCGCGGTGAACGGGCTCACCGTGACCGTCGGCAGCGGGGTCACCGTGATCGCCACCCGCGCCGGGGCCGAGCTGGCCCGGCCGTCGCTCGCGGTGAAGGTGATCGAATCCTTGCCGGTGAAGTCGGCCGCCGGGGTGTAGGTGAAGGCGGGCGCCGTGCCGCTGAGCCGGCCGTGCGCCGGGCCGCCGCGGACCGCGAACCGCAGCGCGTCACCGTCCGGGTCGGTACCGGTCAGCGTGACCCTGACCGCGACGCCGACGGGAGTGCTGACCGTGGCCGCCTTCGCCGCCGGTACGTGGTTCGGCGCGGCTTCACCGGGCAGCACGGTGATGGTGATCCGGCCCGGGTCGGAGGTGAGAGTGCCGTCGTTGGCGGTGAACGTGACGGAGTCCTGGCCGACGAAGCCGGCGTTCGGGCTGTAGGTGACGATGGGCGGGGTGCCGGTGAGCGTGCCATGGGCGGGGCCGGTGGCGACGGCGAAGGTGATCTGGTTCTGGTCCGGGTCGGTCCCGGTGAGCGGGATGTTGACCGGCGTGCCGATGCCGGTCACGACCGTCGCGTCGGTCGCGGTCGGCGGGCGGTTCGACTGCGCCACGATGATCCTGATGGTGGCCGGGTCCGAGGTCAGCCGGTCGTCGTTGGCGGTGAACGTGAACGAGTCGCCGCCGACGAAGCCGGGGTTGGGTGTGTAGGTGAGTGCCGGTGGGTCGCCGCTGAGGGTGCCGTGCGTCGGGCCGGTGGCGACGGCGAAGGCGAGCTGGTCCTCGTCCGGGTCGCTGCCGGTCAGCGTGATGGCCACCGGCACGTCATTGAGGGTGCTGAACGTCGCGCCGAGCGCCACCGGTGGGCGGTTCGACTGCTCGACGGTGATGCTGACGGTGGCCGGGGCCGAGGTGAGGGCGCCGTCGCTGGCGGTGAAGGTGAACGAGTCCTCGCCGAGGAAGCCGGGGTTGGGTGTGTAGGTGAGCGCCGGTGGGTCGCCGCTGAGGGTGCCATGCGTCGGGCCGGTGGCGACGGCGAACGTGAGCGGGTCCTCGTCCGGGTCGGTGCCGGTCAGCGTGATGGCCACCGGGACGTTGTCGAACGTGCTGACCGCGGCGGGGTTCGCGACCGGTGGGCGGTTCAGCCGGACGACGGTGACCGGCGCGGTCGGCCCGGTGCCAGCCACCGTGAAGCCGTCGGCGCTGCCCCGCGCGTCGTCGGTGTAGGTGCCCGGCACGTCGGTGACCGTGACTCCGAAGTGGACAGTGGCCGAGCCGCCGGCGGGCACGGCGAACCCGGGCCAGGTCAGCGTCTGCCCGCTGGCCGTGGGGTCGGCGGTGATGGCGCCGGTGGTCGAGCCCGCCCGGTACGTGAAACCGGGCGGCAGCGCGTCGGTCAGCGAGGTCAGCGTGACGTCGCTGACGTTCGGGTTGGTGACGGTGATCGTGTAGCCGTCGGCGCCGCCGGCCGTCACGCTCGCGGCGTCCGCGGTCTTCGCCATCGTCAGCGGGGTACGCCCGACCGGCGAGAAGGTGACCAGCGAGGAGAACGTCTGGCTGGCGCCGGCCGGCAGCGTCGCGTCCCAGGACAGGCCCATGCCGTTGTCGATGGCGTTGGTGGCCGTGGGGGGATCGCAGGCGCACGAGTTCGGCAGTGGGAGCCCGGAGTGCACGGCCACCCAGACGTCGTCGAAGAACTGGCCCTCGATGAACCGGCTGCCGGCGGTCAACGGCAGCATCTGCTCGATCCGGATCACGCCCGCAGCATTGGTCTGCGTGCAGGCCACCGCGCCCGTCGCCGGGTCGATCACGCCATTTCCCTTGTCGTTGTTTCCCAGGAAACAGTCACCGGCCCGGTAGAGCGTGGCGGTCGCCTGCCCTGCACCGTTGTTGGCGACGGCGATGTCGGTGCGGTACGACTCCTGGCCGATCACGTAGCTGTCGGTCTGCGTCACCCGCAGCCCTGTAGCGCCAGCGGCCACGACCGTGACGATGGTGAACGGGTCGGTGCTGGTTCCGGTACCGGTGACCGCGGTCTGGCTCGTCGGGGTCCACGCCGTGCGCCCGGTGGCGGGGCCGGCGGGAAGGTTGGCCGGCCCGAAGAGGGCGCCGCCGGCGGCCAGGAACGTGCCGCACGCAGTGTTATCGGCGTTCGGCGTGCCCGCCGGTACCTGCGGCAACTGGAACCATTCGGAGTGGTCGTCGCCGGTGTGGTTCACGTTGCAGTTGAGCTGGTCGCTGACCTCGACCAGGTTCAGCGGGCCCGCTGACACGATCGGCGCGCTTGCCGCGTATGCGGGCGGCTGCCCGAGCACGCTGCCGGCGACCACCAGGGCCGTCACCGCACCGATCCCGGCCCAACGCGTGCGATGGCGCCCCAACCCAATCACGCGACCACGATGCCGCACATTCGGCCGCCCCGCGTGGCCTCCCGCGCGACCGAAAGGGCAGCAGATGCTGCCCTCCGCGCGGCGTCAGTCGCCGAGTTCGGTGAACAGGGTGAGCTGTAGGCCGGCGGGGCCGGACAGGCGGGCGTTCAGGGAGTTCCACGGGGTGCGCGTGGGCTCGGCGAGGACGGTGGCGCCGGCGTCGGCCAGGGCGTCGGTCGCGGCCGCCGAGTCGGGCACGTCGAACGCGACCCGGATATGGCCGGCGACCCGCCGGCCCACCTCGACCTCGTCGATGTACGCGGCGTAGCGGGGCTCGATGAGCTCCAGCGTGGCGCGGCCGGCCTCCAGGATCGTGACGTGGCCGCCGTCCGCCGACGAGTAGCTGGCGCGCTCGGCCAGCCCGAGCACGTCGCGGTAGAAGCGCAGCGCCTCGGCGTAGTCATCGGCGGTCACGGCCAGCCGCATCTCCCGTACCGGTGCCTCATCGGTCATGCGGACAAGCTACCCGGCCTCCGCCCGGTGCGCCTGGTGGCGGCGGATCGTCCGGCCGCCGGTCGGCCCGCCCGCTCCACAGTGGACGGCAGGCCGTGGTACCCGGGTGCCGGCGGCCCGGTCCGGGGGGCCAGCATGGGGAGGTTCGAGCGGAGGGGGCGACGGTGCCGGGACGATGCGACGTGGACGGTTTCATCCGGCCACTGGACTACCCGATGTACGTGGTCACCGTGGCCGGCGGCGGTGAGCGGGACGGCTGCCTGGTCGGGTTCACGACGCAGTGCGGCATCGACCCGGTCCGGTTCCTGGTCTGCCTGTCCACCGCGAACCGGACCTACCGCATCGCCCGCTCGGCCCGGCTGCTCGCGGTGCACCTGCTCGGCGCCGGGCAGCACGAGCTGGCGGCGCTGTTCGGCGAGCAGACCGCGGACGAGACCGACAAACTCGGCCGGTGTGCGTGGCAGCCGGGGCCGGACGGCGTCCCGCTGCTGGACGCCTGCCCGCACCGGCTCGTCGGCGAGATCCTGGACCGGCTCGACCTCGGCGACCACCACGGCTTCCTGCTGCGGCCCGTCGAGGCGCGGGCGGGGCTCGCGGAGCCGCCGCTGATGTTCGCCGCCGTGCGGGACCTGCAGGCCGGCCACCCGGCCTGACCCGGCTGCCCGTTGGGGCAGATGCCGCCGCGTGCGGCCGTGACCAGCCGGGACCGACCTAGCATCGGCGCCGGCGGCCCAGCCGGGGCCGGCGGCATCGGGAGCGGGCATGCGGAACTGGGCGCGGACGCTGATCGGCCGGGCGCGGCCGACTTCGCCGGCGCCCGGGATCCCGCCGGCACCGCCCGCGCCGGTGCCCGAGATCGCGTCCGCGTCCGAGATCGCGCCAGCGGCCGAGATCGCGCCGGTGCCCCAGATCGCGCCGGCGGCCGACATCGCGCCGCCACCGCCCGTACCGGCGGCCGACATCGCGCCGCCACCGTCCGTACCGGCGTCCGAGATCGTGCTGGTGCCCGAGACCGTGCCGGCGTCCGAGATCGTGCTGGCACCGCCCGCCGGACCCGTATCCGAACCGGCCACATCGTCCGAACCGGCCACACCGGCCACACCGGACGGCCCGGACGACCCGCCGGGTCGACCGGTCCCGTGGGAGGCGCCCGCCGCGCCGCCGGGCGCCACGGCCGGTGCGGATGCGGTCTGGCCGGCGGGGCGGCCGATGCCGGCGCGTGTGGTGGCTGACGGGCCGGGCGTCGGGTGGGCGGGGTCGGTGCCGGCGGCGGCGGTGTTGCGGGAGCGGCTGGACGGCGCGCTGCGGGTGGCCGCGGTGCTGCGCGCCGACGTCTGGAAGAGCCGGTACCGGCCGCGGCGGCCGCCGAACGCATCGGCCTACCGGGACAGCCTGGCCGAGCTGGTCGCGCTGATGCGCCAACTGCTGGCGGTCGACGGGCTCAGCCTCGCGCCGCTGGACAACCTCGTCATGTTCCACCAGCGCACCAACGAGTTCGCCGGCGGTGCGGTCTGGCCGGCGGCGCTCGACGACCACGTCAAGGCGACCGAGGTGATCACGTACTGCGAGCAGTGCGCCGCGCTGCTGCGCGCCCTGCTGCTGGCCCTGGTACCGCCGCGGACGCGGCCGAGCCAGCGCCGCGCGGCGGAGTAGGTCCGGGGCCCGGCGTGGCGGCGCCGGGCCCCGGAGGATCGCGTCAGGCTAGTTGCTGACGCTGGCCAGGCGGGCCTTGATGCCCTGGCCGAACGGGGTCGCGTTGCCGGTGTAGTCGGTGATCAGCGCCGGGCCGGTGCTGCAGTCCCAGGCGTTCCAGGTCCAACCCAGGTAACCGACGCCGTGCGTGTCGGCCCAGTTCATCAGGCCGTCGACGAAGCCGTGCGCGCAGTCGTTCTCGCCGATCTCGCTGAGCGTCAGCGGGACCTGCGCGGCGACCGGGGCCAGCTGGCTGTCCCAGCAGGACGTGTTCGCGCACGTGTTGAAGTTGTAGATGTGCGCGAACGCGGCCAGGTTGTTCATCGGGTCGGTCGGCCGGAACTGCAGCCACTGGGTCAGGTCGTTGGAGAACGCCAGCCCGCCGACGAGGATCAGGTTGCCTGCGCCGGCACCGCGCACCGAGTTCACCAGGGTCTGGAAACCGGCCACCTGGTAGCCGATGCCCGGGCAGGTGCCGCCGTTCTTCCAGCAGTTCCAGCCGGCGGTCTCACTGCTGCCCTGGGCCCGCTCCGGGAACGGCTCGTTGAACAGGTCGAAGATCACCGCGTTGTTGCCCTTGAACGCGTTCGCCACGCTGCTCCAGAACGACGGCGCGTTCTGCGCGTCCGGCATCGGCTTCTGGCAGAT
>JBBWZH010000634.1:0-10676 GCA_039648995.1 Mycobacteriales bacterium | reverse complement strand
GGTCGGGGTCCGTCGGTTTTCGAGGCCGCCCGCACGGATTTCACGCTCGGCCGCACTCCTATCCGGGCGCGGCGAGACGTGCGTCGGGCAACGAGCTAGGCACCGTCGTTGCCATCGCGCAGGGAATGGATCATGCTCTGCAGGATCCGGAACGCGCCTGACTGCTCGGTCTCGGTCATGCCGGCCAGCATTCTGACCTCGACGGACCGGACCGCTACGGTCGCCTTCTGGAGGCTCCGTCGGCCGCGAGGCGTGAGCCGCGTGGGAAGAACCTTCCCGACGGGTGCCTCCGTGGGCCTGGTCACGTGGCCCTCTCGTTCCAGGGCCTGGAGCAGCACGTTCATCGACTGCCGTGTCACGAACGCGCCCCGCGCGAGCTCGGAGTTCGACAAGCCCGGTCGTTGAGCCAGCAGCTCGAGGCAGGAGTAGTGCGTCACGCTCATCCCGAGCGGCCGCAACACCTCCTCCATGGCTGTGCGGAGGGCGCTCGACGCCTCTTTCAGCAGGTAGCCCAGTGACGTCTCCAGGTCGACGCCGACACCGTCTTGACTCATGTCAGTATCCTGACATAGATTGTCCTGTGTCAGAAGACTGACACGAAAGGAAGGAGCATCATCATGCCCGCCACCGGCCCCGACTTCATCTCGCTCCAAGCGCGCGACCTCGACGCTTCGCAGACGTTCTACGAGCAGTACCTCGGCCTCGTCCGCTCGCAGGCCGGACCTCCGCATGCCGTCGTCTTCGAGACGAAGCCGATCGCGTTCGCACTCCGCGACGTCGTTCCCGGCACCGATCTCGCATCCGTCGCTCAGCCCGGCATCGGTGCCGCGATCTGGCTCCACGCCACAGACGTCCAAGACATTCACGATGCTCTCGTCGCCGACGGCCACACCATCGTCTCCGCACCGATCGACGGCCCTTTCGGTCGGACATTCACCTTCGCCGACCCCGACGGCTACCAGGTCACTCTCCACGACCGCGCCTGACAGGCCAAACGCCACCGGACGATCACCGATCCCCGAAGACCGCGGGTTGCGCCTCAGGCTCGTGCGTGACGCTACAGGTGGGCGATGGCATCCCGATCCGCTACGCCCCGGCGGATCCCCAGCAGGCCGAGGTGGATCCCGCGATCGTCTGGCTGCTGCCAGGGGCCGTCACATTGTTGTGCTCGGCGATCCTGATGACCAGCGGCGTCGTGATGTTCCTGCGCAACTGACCAAGGACGTCCGTCACCGTGGCCGGACTCAGACGTGCAGTGTCGTCCGGTAGACGAGCGCGCACACATGCACCCCGCAAGATCTTCTGCCGCTTCCGCCGCAACAGGGACGGTCCGACTACTCGGCTCGTCGCGACCGAACATCCTCTAGAACTGACCGAGCGACCCACGAACCACCACCTATTTCCGGCCGGTCAACATGATCAAGAATCCGCTCGTGCCGCTGCGGGACTTGGCTTGGCCGGGGTCTGGTGGTAGGTCGGCGGGTGGCCTGGCGCTTCCGGGCTGGGCCTACCAGGGCTGGGCTGCGTGATCGTCGACCCGGCGGACGGCGTGGGATGATCTTGTGGTGATCCAGTTCTCGGCTCGGATGGCGGCCTACCTCGAGCAGGTCGAGGACGACGACCAGAGCGGCTATGCGGTGACGGCCGGGTGTACGAACAGCGGCTCGGCGATGACCTCAGCCTGCACGCCGGTTTCTTCGAGCACCTCGCGCAGCGCGGCTTGTGCCGGGTCTTCATTCTCCTCGACGTGACCGCCCGGGTAGAGCCACTGGCGCAGCTTGTTGTGATGGACGAGCAGCACCCGTTCGGAGTCGTCGAAGACGATCGCGGAGGCGGTGAAGTGTCGGATGCCGGTCATGGACGCTGCCTTTCGGCGTGGCTGGCGGCGAGGGCCTGGATGCGGTCTGCGACCGACCCTAGTGCGGCCAGGAGCTCGGCGGCGTTGGCGCGGCGGGACGCTCGCCGTGGACGCGCCCGCCCAGCTTCCGCACCAGCTCCGGACCCTCACCGCCGGGCTCGTCGGATCTAACAGACCCGGTTCGCGACGGCGGCCTCCGGTCGGGCCGGCGGGGCGGGCCGGGTGCCTGCCCCGCTCACATGGCCGAGGAGAACACGTAGCTGCCCGAGCCGACCTGGAACGCGGCGTAGCCGTCGCGCATGCCGGTGAAGGTGGCGTCCCGAGGGGCGTCGACGGCGGCGCGGCGGCTCGCGGGGACGAGGATCTCGGCTGTCGCGCCCGCCGGCACGCCGGCGCGCAGGGTGAAGCGGCCGCCCTTGCGCGTCCACGTCGAGCTCACCTGGCCGAGCGGGGAGTCCACGTGGGCCGCGGCGTTGGTGAGGTCACCGACGGGGTGCGGCTGGATCGTGATCTTGGCGTAGCCCGGCGCGGCCGGCTCGATTCCCGCTACCCGCTGGTAGAGCCAGTCATCCACCGTGCCCAGGAAGGCATGGTCGTGCGAGCGCGCGGTGTCCTCCCAGGCTTCCCACATCGTGGTCACGCCGAGGGTCTGGAACCAGTAGCCCCAGCCGGGATAGGTCGGGTTGGTGGCGACCTGGTAGGCGAGCTGCGCGTTGCCGGTGTCCGTGAGCAGCGGCAGGAGGATCTTCGTGCCGAGCGCGCCGGTGTTGAGGTGCTGGCCACGCGCGTTGACGTCGTGGACGAGGTTGGCGAGCACGGCCGGCCGGTCGGCCGGCGGGACGATGCCGAGGCTCAGCGGCAGCAGGTTCGACGTCTGGCGGTAACCGGCCGACCTGTCGTCGTAGTAGGTCTCGGCCGACGTGTCGAGGAACGTGGCGTTGAAGGCGTGCGCGACCGTCCCCGCCAGCGTGTCGAAGTGCTCGGCGTCGGCGGTCCTGCCGAGCGCGCGGGCGATCTTGGCCAGGGTGGTGGCGGTCTTGTAGATGTAGGCGGTCCCGACGAGCCGGGTGCCCTCGGGGTCGCCCCCGGTCGAGCCGAAGCCGGGTGCGACCCAGTCGCCGAAGCTGAAGCCGTTGTAGATGTAGCCCGTCGGCGCGATCGTGGTCTCGAAGTGCGCCAGCCACGCCTTCATCGCGTCGTAGTTGTCGGTGAGGGGCGCCATATCGCCGTAGTACCAGTAGAGATCCCAGTTGATCAGGACGTAGCTCGCCGACCAGACCGGATCGACCAGCCCTCTGATGCCCGGCTGCGTGGGGGTGTAGACCCCGATCGTGCCGTCCGGGTTCTGGTCGTCGCGGTGCACGCGCATCCAGTTCTCGTAGAAGTTCACCATGTTGTAGTTGGCGATCGCCGAATCGGCGTAGAGGTGCGCGTCCGCGGTCCAGCCCCGCTTCTCGTACATCGGGGTGTCGGTCGGGATGGAGTGCAGGTTGTTCAGGACCGTGTTCGCCTGGGCGTTCTGATAGCGGTTGAGCAGATCGCTGGAACTGGTGAAGTCGCCGGTCTTCTGGACCGCGGTGTCGACCCGCTCGCCGCGCACCGACACCACGCTGACCCCCGCCGGGGCATCGATCTGCACGTAGCGGAAGCCGTCATAGCTGTAGCTGGGCTCGTACGTCTCCACGCCGCCGCCCCGGAGCGTGTACGAGTAGGACTGCACGCTTGAGTTGTCGACCGTGCCGTCCGGGCGCAGCTTCTCGCCATAGGTGATCGTGGCGGTGGCGCCGGCCGGCCCGCGCAGCGCGACGCGCGCCCATCCGGCGGTGGTGATCGCGAAGTCGTAGACCTTGACGCCGGCGCTCGGCGTCGTGGTGTGCGCCACCGGCAGCCCGCCGATCACCTTGATCGGTGGCAGTGCCTCGGCGTGCAGTGCTCCCCCGGGCGCGGTGACGGCGAGCGCCGGCGTCCAGCTGCTGTCGTCGAACCGCGACCGGTTCCAGCCGGGCTGCTCCAACCGCGCGTCGTAGATCTCGCCGTTGATGACGGAGTCGGCGCGGGTCGGACCGTCGGCCACCTTCCAGCTGCGGTCGCTGACCACCTGCTGCGTACTGCCGTCGCGGTAGGTGATGTCGAGTTCGAGCTTCATCCGGGGCTCGCCGTGCCACGGGGACGCCAGCCAGTCGCCGGGGCTCGCCATCCCGAAATAGCCGCGTCCCAGGCTCACACCCAGCGCGTTGGCGCCGGTCTGCAGCGCGTGGGTGACGTCGTAGGTCGCGTACAGCACGGTCTTGTCGTAGATCGTGAACGCCGGGTCGAGCTCGTGGTCGCCGATCCGCTGCCCGTTGACATAGAGCTTGTAGTAGCCGAGCCCTGAGATGTATGCGCGAGCGGACGCGACCCGCTTGCCGGCCAGGAAGTCCTTGCGCAGCAGCGGTTCCGGCGGGCTCGGCAGGCCGACCGAGCCGTCCCACGGGCCGCCGCCGTACGGGGCGGCCACCAGCGCGGCCGGCCAGGCCGAGTCGTCGAAGTCGGGCTGCTGCCAGCCGGTGGCCGCCGTGTTCGCCGACTTCCACGTGCCGTCGGTGACCAGATCCAGCGGGTCGCCGACCGAGCCCTCCACGTGCAGCTTGCCGATCAGCCCCGCCGGACCGACGCTGGAGTTCGCCGCCTCGATCGCGATCACGTTGCGGCCCGCATGCAGCGCCGCCGCCACATCCACGAGTACCGCCGTCTGCCACGAACCGTCGACCCGCGGCGACGCGGCCAACTGCTGGCCGTTCACGTAGAGGGTGAAACTGTCGTCGGCGGTCAGCAGGAAGTTCGCCGCGGAGATCTGGTCACCGGCAGGCAGATCGAAGGCCCGCCGGAAATACCGCGTCGCGGCCGGCGCCGCGTTCGCCGGATCACCCTCGGGATACCAGACCCAACTCGCCCCGGTGAGCGACGGGACGCCCGGGGCGTCCGGCACAGTGACCGAGCCACCCCAGGGGCCGCCGCCGTACGGGGCGGCCACCAGCGCCGCCGGCCAGGCCGAGTCGTCGAAGTCGGGCTGCTGCCAGCCGGTGGCCGCCGTGTTGGCCGACTTCCACGTGGCGTCGGTGACCAGATCCAGCGGGTCGCCGACCGAGCCTTCCACATGCAGTCTGCCGATCAGCCCGGCCGGGCTGACGCTCGTGTTCGCCGCCTCGATCGCGATCACGTTGCGGCCCGGATGCAGCGCCGCCGCCACATCCACCAGCACCGCCGTCCGCCACGAATCGGTGACCCGCGGCGACGCCGCCAACTGCTCGCCGTTGACGTAGAGGGTGAAGCCGTCGTCAGCGGTCGCCAGGACGGTCGCCGCCGAGACCTGGTCACCGGCAGGCAGATCGAACGCCCGCCGGAAATACCGCGTCGCGGCCGGCGCCGAACTCGCCGGATCACCCTCCGGGTACCAGATCCAATCCGCCCCGGTCAGCGACGGGCGGGTCGGTGTCGCGTGTCCGCCGATCCACGATCCCTGAAACTCGCTCGGCGCCAGGAACGCCGTCTCGAACGAGGCACGGTCACTCCATTGCGACGCCGCGCCGGAGGCGTTCCAGATACGGACCCGCCAGAAGTAGCGGGTGCGCGACCGCAGTTGCGGCCCGGCGTAGGCGACATCGAAGGACCGCGGCGAGCTCACCTTGCCGCTGTTCCACACGTCCGCCGGCCCGTCTCCGGTGCTCGACACGGCGATCTGGTACGCCGACTGCCTGACCCCGTGCGCGTCAGAGCTCAGGACCCAGCCGAGCCGCGGAGTGGCGGTGTCCATCCCGAGCGGATCGACCTGATGCTCGGCGGTCAGCCCGACGACCCGCACCCGGTCCGTCGTCGACGGGACGCCGTTGTCCGCTCTGGCCGGCGTCATTCCTGAGACCGCCAACGCCAGCACTACCGCCACTACGCGCCGAGTCATCGCGCCTCCCCTGCTTCGGGACGTACTAGTCCGAGGTACGGATTAATACGTTTCAAAGGCTGTACGAGATGAGACGCTAGACCCCACCACACCGGTCTTGCCAGGACTCGGTGCTGATCTGGCCGGAACCGGACAACCCGGCGCCGCAGTCCTGCGACGAACCGGCCCCCGGGCCGGGGCCTGCCACTCGCTCCGCGCGCCGACACGTCCGTCGCGCGATCGGGAGACCCAGCCGGAGCACCCGGTGTCAGCAATACCCCGCTCCCGCTGGCCGGCTGAGCCGGCCGGCGGGCCGGCACTGTCCGATGTGGACGGTGCCGCGAACCGCGGGTCGCGATGTCGTCGTGATGCGGCCCGCCTACTGGGCGTGGCCGGCGATGAAAGAGCTGGTGTCCGGTGCGGTGCCGCCCTCGCTGGTCGCGGTCGCGACCCACCGGGCGCTGACGTTGCGCGGGTTGTCGCCCGGCCGGCCGCAGAAGTCCCGTACGTCGAGGGTGTCGCTGACCGGCGCCCCGGTCGACCGCGCGATTTCCGCCGGATCCCGGCCGCCGCCGGTGATGGTGCCGCAGTCGAAGGCCACGACCCGCTTCAGTACGACCAGGGTGACCGCGCTCTCCGGGTCGGTCGCGCTCGCCGTGACGGTGTACCGCGAGAAGTCCGGCAGCGTCACCGAGACATCCCCGCTCGAGCCGGTGACCGTGTGGCCGCGGCCGTCGGTGATCGTCACGATCGGCGGCGTGGTGTCGAGGGTGCGGAAGCTCGCCGTGACCGTGGTGTCCGCGGTCATCGTCACCGAGCAGTTCAGCGAGTCCGCCGGCGCGCAGCCGGACCAGGCCGTGAACGCCGCGTTCGCACCGGCGGCGGCGGTGAGATCCACCCTTTCGCCGGGCTTGAAGCGGCCGGTGCAGGTCCCGCCGGGGCAGGTCAGCCCGGTGCCGGAGACCGACCCGGGGCCGGTTGCCCGAGCCGTCAGGACGAGCAGCGGCGCGAAGGCGACCGTCACGTTCGTGTCGGATCCGACGACCAGATCGCACGTCGACGCGGTCGCGGCACAGCCGGCCGTCGTCCAGTCGGACAGGTAGCTGCCGCTGGCGGCGGCCGCGGACAGCCGGACCGCCGTGCCGGCCACCACCGTGAGGGAGCAGGTCGGCGTGCACGACGCCGGTGCGCCGCCGGCCGGGGTGGCGGTCACCGTGCCGGACCCGGTCGTGGTGACGGCGAGACGCACCTGCACCGGCGGCTTCGGAATGAAGGTGGCCGTCACCGTGACGGTGCCGGAGACCACGACGCTGCAGATCTGGTCGGCACCTTGGACGGATTTCTGGGCACAGCCGTCCAGGGTGTCCAGCACGACATCCGGGCTGGGCGCCAGCGGAACCCGCAGCACCGCCGTCGTCTTGTCCGGGTACTGCCAGGCGCAACTGGAATCGCACTGGGTACCGGCGGGCAGGGTCAGCGGTGCCGGCGACGACGCGGCCACGAACCCGGCGCCGACCACCCGCACGTTCAGGGTGCCGTTGTCCGGCCCGCCCGGTGGCGGCGGTGGCGGCGGCGGGGGTGGCGACGTCGGCCCGACGGTTCCGTCGTCGGGCGGGATCACCGGCGGCGGGTCGCCATCGCTGGGCGGGTTGCCGTCACTCGGCGGGTTGCCCGCGTCGGGCGGGTTCCCCGATGACGGGTCGGTCGGCGAGTTGTCCGCCGGCGGCTTGTTCGCGGGATTGTCCGACTTCGGCGGCCGCGGTGGCTTGACGTGGGCGTTGTTGCCGCCAGGGGTCAGGATCTTGGCGCCGTCCTTGCCGGCCGAGAACTTCTGCAGCCCCTTGCCGACCTTCCAGTGGCCGCCGCTGAACTGGAAGACTCCGGCCTTGTCACCGTCCAGGTCGTTGTAGAAGACCAGCCCGTCCTTGGCGAGCAGCTCCAGCCGGGCGCCGGCCTTGACCACGTCGAGGTCGGCCACCAGCCGGTGGGCGGCCAGGTCGACCACGACGGTGTGCCCGCTGGTCCGGTTCGGGACGAACACGTAGCCGCCGGACTCGACCAGCGGCCCGAACGCATCGCCCGGCTTGCCCACGTCCAGCGTCTGCCCGCAGCCATCGCCGCCATTGCCCGCGGTCACCAGCGTGCCGGTCGCCGGGATCGCGGCCAGCACCCGGCCCAGCGTGGTCGAGCCGATCAACTGGACCTGGTCGTCACCCCGCAGGTCCAGGCACGACCAGGACTTGATCGACCCGTCGTCGGACAGCTGGCCGGCCCGGGCCCGCCCCAGGTCGACCAGCACCGGCCGGCCGGCGACCAGTACCAGCCGCATGCTCGCCCCACCGGCGTCCGCGCGGACATGCTTGCCCGTCCGGTCGAACCAGTCCAGGCCGGTTGCGTCGACCACCCACAGCCGGCCGGCATCGTCCACAACGGACTGCCCCGGCCCCGGCTGGGTGGTCAACGCCAACCGCTCCCGCACCCGCAGCGTCACCGGGTCCACCACCGACGCGGTCCGGCGCTGACCGTCCACCACGTAGGTCGCCGACTTTCCGGCATACACCTGCAGCGCCCCGCCGCTGCCGCCCGCGCCGAACTGCACCGGCGGCGACACCTCGTACGTGCCACCGTCCACTCGGGACACCGTGCCCGCGGACGAGGAGACCAGGTACGCCGACGAACCGGCCTGCACCGCCGACAAGTCATACCCGGCCCGGAACGTAGGCGCCCGGACCGCACCGACGACCTGCTCGGACGCCCCGTCTATCAGCGTCACCGCACCCTGCGTCGGCGACGCGAGCCAGGCGCCACCACCGGTCAGCCCGGCCCGCTGCCCGGGCAGCCCATCCGCCCGGGCCAGCACCAGCGCCAGCGGCAGCGCCACCACCGCGGCCACCCCGCCGGACAGCGCCCGACCGCCGGCGCCGGACCGCAGCCGGCTCAGCAGCCCGGCCGTCCCCACTGTGCTCGCAGACTGGTCGCGCACGATATCTCCTGATCTGGGAAGGCGGTGAACCAGCCAACGGCACACACCGGTTCGCTACTCTGACCGGGGCAGCTGAAATGCCCCTGACCCGGCGCTGAAAACGCGCCGCATCCGGCACCTCCCGCGACCCGGCCAACCGCTGCCGCAACAGCTACAGTCCGCCGGCGGCCTGCCGATCGGTCTGTTCGTGGCTGTGCCAGACCTCGACCTCGACCTGGATCAGCTCCTCGCGTCCGAGGTGGGACAGGGCGCGTACGCCGCGGTGCACCGGATTCGCCGGGGCGGCGTGGACTACGCGGTCAAGACGGCGCATCCGATGGTCGCCGGCGGCGAGCAGGCGGCGGCGGCGTTCCGCCGGGAGGCTGCCCTGCTCGCGCGCGTCGACCACCCCGCGGTGCCCCGGGTCTTCGACGTGGGTCAGTCCGGCGATCGTCCGTACCTGGTGATGGAGTACGTCGACGGCCGGCCGCTGTCGACCCTGCTGGCGTCCGGCCCGCTTCGTCCGGACCGGACGCTGGCGATCGGTCTCGACGTCGCGGGGGCGCTCGCCGCCGCGCACCGGGCCGGGTTGGTGCACCGCGACATCAAGCCGGCGAACATCCTGGTCACCGGCGACGGCCGCGCCCATCTGATCGATTTCGGGCTGGCGGCGTCGGGTGCGGCGCGGGTCGCCGACGAGGCGGTGGCCGGCACCTTCGACTACAGCGCGCCCGAACAGACCGGGATGCTGGCCCGGCCGGTGGACGGCCGCGCCGACCTGTACGCGCTGGGTGTCGTCCTGTTCGAATGCGCCACCGGTGACCGGCCGTTCCGCAGCGACAACGCCGGCGAGCTGATCCGGATGCACGCCGCCGTGCCGGCGCCCGATCCGCGCACCCGCAATCCCGCCGTGCCCGCCGAGGTGGCGGCGCTCATCGGCCGGCTGCTGGCAAAGGATCCCGACGACCGGTACGCGACCGCCGAGCAGCTCTCGGCGAAGCTGAGCCGGCTGGCCGGGCTGCCCGACCCGCCGGCCGTCCCGGCTGACGAGCTCGTCGGCCGCGACCCGGAGCTGGCCGAGCTGCGCGGGCGGTGGCGCCGGGCGCTGGCCGGTGCTGGCGGGTTCGCGCTGCTGTACGGTCGCCCCGGAGCCGGCACGACGGCCGTGGTCGACGCCGTCGCGGCCGAGGTCGCGGCCGGCGCGGGCCTGGTCCTGACCGGCCGCTGCGTGCCCGACGATGCGACGCCCGCGGCGGCCCTGCGCGGCGCCGTCGATCGCTACGCCCGGGAGATCGCGGGCCTTCCCGGGCCGGAGCGCCCGGCCGAGGTGGACCGGCTCCGCCGGGCTGCCGGGCCGGGCGGGCACCTGCTCGCGCCGCTGTCCGGGACGCTGGCCGGCCTGCTCGGTGTGCCGATACCGGAGGGCGTCGCCCGGCCCGACCAGTTCGCCACCGCGGTGGTGGCCTTCCTGACCGGGCTGGCACGGGCCCACGCCGGCCTGTTCATCCAGCTCGACGATGTGCAGTGGCTGGATCCGGTCGGGTGCGGCATGCTGCGCCGGCTGGCCGAGGAGCTGGCCGGCACCCCGCTGCTGCTGGTCGCCACCAGCGCCGCCGACGCCAGCCGCACCGGCTCGGCGGCTCCCGCAGGCCCCCCGGACGGCGCCACCGACGGCGGCGCCACCGACCGCGGCGCGGAGAGCTCGGTCGACGGCTCGCCCGACGGCGACGCGGACGGCGACGAGCCGGCGGCGGCGTTCCGGGCGGCCTGCGGCGAGTGGCTCGACCTCACCCGGCGGCTCGGCCCGCTCGGTGCCGACGCGGTCGCCCGGCTGGTCTCGGCGTACCTGGCCGGCGCCGGCGTGAGCGCCGAGCTGATCTCCGAGGTGGCCGTCCGGGGTCGCGGCAACCCGTTGGCGATCCTGGAATGCCTGCGGGCAC
>JBBWZH010000629.1:0-4764 GCA_039648995.1 Mycobacteriales bacterium | reverse complement strand
GCGACCGGCGGCAAGCTACTGCTGCTGATCGTGATCGTGGCGCAGTTGTTCTGCGGCATGTCCTCGGTGACCGCGAACTCCCGCATGATCTACGCGTTCTCCCGGGACGGCGCGCTGCCGGCGTCCGATTTCTGGCACCGGATCAACCCGCGCACCCGCACCCCCACCAACGCGATCTGGCTGGCCGCCGCGGGCGCGTTCATCCTCGGCCTGCCGTACCTGTGGAACGCCACCGCGTACGCCGCGGTCACGTCGATCGCGGTGATCGGGCTCTACATCGCGTACGTGCTGCCGACGCTGCTGCGGCTGATGCAGGGAGAGTCGTTCCAGCGCGGGCCGTGGCACCTCGGCCGGTGGAGCCGGCCGATCGGCATCATCGCGGTCATGTGGGTCGCGTTCATCACGGTCCTGTTCATGCTGCCGCAGGCGAGCCCGGTCACCGGCAAGACATTCAACTACGCGCCGCTCGCGGTGCTGGCGGTGATCGGGTTCGCTGGGATCTACTGGCTGGTGTCGGCCCGGCGCTGGTTCACCGGGCCCAAGGTGCAGGGCAGCACGGCCGAGCTGGCCGAGATCGAGCACGAGCTGGAGGCGCTTGCGTGACACCTGTTGTCGGCGGTCGGCTCGACCTCGGCGCGCTGCGTGCCGAGGTCGATGTCGGCCAGATCGATACCGTCCTGCTGGTCATCACCGACATGCAGGGCCGGCTGCAGGGCAAGCGGATGGCCGGGCGATTCCTGGTGGACGACCTGCTCGGCTCCGGCCGGGTGGCGCCGGTGGAGGGCTGCGACTACCTGCTCGCGGTCGACGTGGACATGAACACGGTGGGCGGCTACGAACTGTCCTCATGGGACGGTGGCTACGGCGACCTGGTCTGGCGGCCCGACCCGGCGACGCTCTGCCGGATCCCGTGGCACGACGGCACCGCGCTGATGCACTGCGACGTGCAGCGGGCCGACGGCGCGCCGGTCACGGTCGCGCCGCGGCAGATCCTGCGCGCTCAGCTGGACCGGCTGGCCGCGCGCGGCTGGACGGCGCTGGCCGGTACCGAGCTGGAGTTCATCCTCTTCGACGACACGTTCGCCGAGGCCGGGAACCGCGGCTACGCCGGGCTGACGCCCGCGAACCAGTACAACGTGGACTACTCGATACTCGGCACCGCGCGGGTCGAGCCGCTGCTGCGCCGGATCCGGCTCGGCATGGCCGGCGCCGGCATGGTGGTCGAATCGGCCAAGGGGGAGTGCAACCTCGGCCAGCACGAGATCGCGTTCAAGTACGCCGATGCACTGTCCACATGCGACAACCACGTGCTCTACAAGACCGGGGCGAAGGAGATCGCCGCGCAGGACGGGCGCTCGCTGACGTTCATGGCGAAGTACGACGAGCGCGAGGGCAACTCCTGCCACATCCACCTCAGCCTGCGCGGCCCCGGCGGCGCGCCCGTCTTCGCGTCCAGAGGTGGCGCCGGCCATGGCGGCGTGACCCGCTCCGCGGAGTTCGACCACTTCCTGGCCGGGCTGCTGGCCGGCCTGCGCGAGCTGACCCTGCTGTTCGCCCCGAACATCAACTCCTACAAGCGGTACGTGCCCGGCTCGTTCGCGCCGACGACCGTGGCGTGGGGCGAGGACAACCGGACCTGCGCGCTGCGCGTGGTCGGGCATTCGCCGCACGCGGTGCGGGTGGAGAACCGGGTGCCGGGCGGGGACGTGAACCCGTACCTGGCGGTGGCCGGGATGATCGCCGCCGGGCTGCACGGCATCGAGCAGGAGTTGCCGCTGGAGCCGGCCTACGTCGGCAACGCCTACACCGACACCGACCGGCCGCGGGTACCGGCGACGCTGCGCGACGCCGCCGAGCTCTGGACCGCCAGCCCGCTCGCCCGGGCCGCCTTCGGCGACGACGTGGTCGACCACTACGCGAACATGGCCCGGGTGGAGCTGGCCGCCTTCGACGCCACGGTCACCGACTGGGAGCGCCGGCGCGGGTTCGAGCGCCTGTGAGCACAGCCGAGCTGGTGAACCCGGCCACCGGCGCGGTGCTGCGGTCGGTACCACTGTCCACTGTGGAGGATACGGACGCGGCGATCGGGCGCGCCCGGGCCGCCTACCCGGCGTGGCGCGCGGTGGCGCCGGCCGACCGGGCCCGGCTGCTGCGCCGGTTCGCCGCCGCCGTGGACGCCGACCGGGAGACCCTGGCGCAGCTGGAGAGCCAGAACGCGGGACACCCGATCACCATGGCCCGGGCCGAGGCGGCTGGTGTCCGCGATGTGCTCGACTACTACGCGGCAGCGCCGGAGCGGCTGTTCGGCCGGCAGATCCCGGTGGCTGGCGGGCTGGATGTGACGTTCCGCGAGCCGCTCGGCGTGGTCGGCGTGATCGTGCCGTGGAACTTCCCGATGACGATCGCGTCGTGGGGGTTCGCGCCGGCGCTGGCGGCCGGCAACACGGTCGTGCTGAAGCCGGCCGAGCTGACCCCGCTGACCGCGCTGCGGCTGGCCTCCCTGGCCGCCGAGGCCGGCCTGCCCGACGGCGTGTTCGAGGTGCTGCCCGGCCACGGCACCACCGTCGGCCGCCGCTTCGTCGAGTCGCCGGACGTCCGCAAGATCGTGTTCACCGGCTCGACCGAGGTCGGCCGGCAGGTGATGGCCGGCTGCGCGGCGCAGGTGAAGCGGCTCACCCTGGAGCTCGGCGGCAAGTCGGCGAACGTGGTGTTCGCCGACGCCGACCTGGAGCGGGCGGCGGCCACCGCGCCGTACGCGGTCTTCGACAACGCCGGCCAGGACTGCTGTGCCCGCTCCCGCATCCTCGTCCAGCGCGGCGTCTACGACCGGTTCCTGGAGCTGCTGGAGCCGGCGGTGGCAGGTGTCCACGTTGGACCGCCGGCGGACGAGTCGACCGAGATGGGCCCCCTGATCAGCGCCGCGCACCGGGACCTGGTGGCGTCCTACGTGCCGCCCGGCGCGCCGGTCGCGTTCCGCGGCGACGCCCCCACCGGCGACGGCTTCTGGTTCCCGCCGACCGTGCTCGCGCCGGTCGCGCCCACCGACCGCGCCGCCACCGACGAGATCTTCGGCCCGGTCGTCGCGGTGCTGCCGTTCGACGACGAGGCGGATGCGGTCCGGATCGCCAACGACTCGCCGTACGGGCTGTCCGGTTCACTGTGGACACGGGACCTCGGCCGGGCCATCCGGGTGGCCCGGGCGATCGAGACCGGCACGCTGTCGGTGAACTCGCACTCCTCGGTGCGGTACGCGACCCCGTTCGGCGGGATGAAGCAGTCCGGGCTGGGTCGCGAGCTCGGCCCGGATGCGCTGGACGCGTTCACCGACGTGAAGAACGTCTTCCTGGCTACCGAGTAGCCGCAACCGGACTAGGAGGATGCGTGCGTGGTCTGGCCGGCAAGGTTGCCGTCATCACCGGCGGGGCGAGCGGGATCGGCGCCGCCGCCGCCCGCCGGATGTCCGAAGAGGACGTCCAGGTGGTCGTCGCCGACCTGGCGGAAGACGCCGGCCAGCAGGTCGCCGCCGAGGTCGGTGGCCGGTACGTAGCCGCGGACGTGACGTCGCCGGCCGGCGTCCAGGCCCTGTACGAGACCGTCGCCGTCCACTTCGGACGGATCGACATCCTGGTGAACAACGCCGGGATCTCGCCGCCGGACGACGACTCGATCCTGACCACCGAGCTGGACGTCTGGCGGCGGGTGCAGGAGGTCAACCTCACCAGCGTCTACCTGTGCTGCAAGTACGGCATCCCGCACCTGCTGGAGCGCGGCGGCGCCGTGGTGAACACCGCGTCGTTCGTGGCCGTGCTGGGCGCGGCGACCTCGCAGATCTCGTACACCGCGTCGAAGGGCGGCGTGCTGGCGATGACCCGGGAGCTCGGCGTGCAGTTCGCCCGGCAGGGCGTGCGGGTGAACGCGCTCTGCCCGGGGCCGGTGAACACCCCGCTGCTGCGGGAGCTGTTCGCGGCCGACCCGGAGCGGGCCGCCCGCCGGCTGGTGCATGTCCCGATGGGACGGTTCGCCGAAGCGACCGAGATCGCCGCCGCGATCGCGTTCCTGGCCAGCGACGACGCCTCCTTCATCACCGCGTCCACCTTCCTGGTCGACGGCGGCATCACCGCCGCCTACGTGACGCCGCTGTAGGCTGGAACGGATGCGGCCTCTTGTCGGTATTACCGGGTACGTCGAGACTGTCCACTCCGGAGACTGGGACCGCCAGGTCACGTTCCTGCCGCAGTCGTACGTCAACGCGGTGCACGCTGCCGGCGGCCGGGCCGTCGTGCTGCCGCCGGCGATGGACGGCATCGACCGGGTGATCGCCGCGCTGGACGGGCTGATCCTGGCCGGTGGGCCCGACCTCGACCCGGGCGTCTACGGCGCCGAGCGGGAGCCGGCGACCGCCGAGCCGCGCCCGGACCGGGACGCGGGGGAGTCCGCGCTGCTGGCCGCCGCGACCGCGGCCGACCTGCCGGTGCTGGGCATCTGCCGCGGCATGCAGCTGATGGTGGCCTGCGCCGGCGGCTCCCTGCACCAGCACCTGCCGGACATCATCGGCCACATCCGGCACCAGGCGGCCGTCGGCGTGCATAGCCCGCATCCGGTCCGGACGGTGGGCGGCAGCCGGCTCGCCGGCCTGATCGGTCCACATGCGACAGTGCCGAGCTACCACCACCAGGGCATCGCCGACGCCGGCGGGCTGACCGTCTCCGCCTACGCCGACGACGGCACGGTCGAGGCGGTCGAGCGGCCGGCCGCCCGGTTCTG
>JBBWZH010000575.1:0-3611 GCA_039648995.1 Mycobacteriales bacterium | reverse complement strand
TCTCGGAGATCACCGCCGAGGAGGGCGGCCCGGCGACCCGGCTGGCCTCGCTGATCGGCCTGATCGACTTCGTCACCGTCTACGTCGGGCTCGCGCTCGGCGTGGACCCGTCCGGGCAGCGGATCGGTCAGGGCCCGCGGTGAGCGGGGTCGCGGCGCCGCCCGGGCCGACGCGACGCGCCGGTGCGGCCGCCGCGCGGCGCGGCGGGGACGGCGTCGCCGGTGGCGGCCCCGCGGAACGAACGGGCGGCACGGTGAGCGGCCCGGCGTCCGTGCCCGGGTACCGTCCCTGCGTGACCTGCGGGAGACGACGATGAGCGCCAACGGAGGCACCCGCGCGATCGTGGCCGCGCTGGCGGCGAACCTGGGCATCGCGGCCGCCAAGTTCGTCGGGTTCCTGTTCACCGGGTCGTCATCGATGATCGCCGAGTCGGCGCACTCGGTGGCCGACTCCGGCAACCAGGCACTGTTGCTGCTCGGCGGTCGGCTGGCCCGCCGCGACGCCAACGAGGCGCATCCGTTCGGCTACGGCCGGGACCGGTACTTCTACGCGTTCCTGGTCGCGCTGGTGCTGTTCACGGTCGGCGCGCTGTTCTCGCTGTACGAGGGCGTGCACAAGCTGCAGCACCCGTCCGAGGTGGAGTCGCCGCTGATCGCGATCGGCATCCTGCTGGTGGCGATCGTGCTGGAGTCGTTCTCGCTGCGTACCGCGGTGGGCGAGTCGAACCGGGTGCGCGGTGGGGCCAACTGGGTGCAGTTCATCCGCCGGGCGAAGGCGCCGGAGCTGCCGGTCGTCCTGCTGGAGGACACCGCCGCGCTGCTCGGCCTGGTGTTCGCGCTGCTCGGCGTGACGCTGGCAGCGATCACCGGCGACGGGATATGGGACGCGATCGGCACGCTGGCCATCGGCGTCCTGCTCGGCGTCATCGCGATCATCCTGATCATCGAGACGAAGAGCCTGCTGGTGGGTGAGGCGGCGTCCCCCGACGCCGTCGACCGCATCCGGGCGGCGCTGGTCGGCCAGGGCATCGACCGGGTGATCCACCTGCGCACCATGCACCTCGGCCCGGACGAGTTGCTGGTCGCCGCCAAGATCGCGATGCCGCGGACGACCAACCTGGAGCGGGTCGCGGCGGCGATCGACGCCGCCGAGCGCCGGATCCGGGCGGCCGAGCCGGTGGCGCGGGTGATCTACCTGGAGCCGGACCTGGATCGCAGCCCGCCGACCCAGCGCCTCGGCGCCGCCGTGCCGGAAGCCGAACCGTCGCCGTCCTAGTCACCGTCCGTAGGAATGTCCACTCGATCGGCCTAGCAGTCGTGCGAAAACCTGCACGCAGAGTTAGGGCGAGAGGTAGCCTGCTGGCACCGCAGGGGGCCGCGGAGACCGGTTCCGGCGTCGGTCGGGGGGCGCCCGTCGGCGCCGGGCCGAGTCGCTCTGCACACGCTCGTGTGCAATATGAAGTGCTGACCGACGATTCGCCCGCTCCAGTGACGAGGTAAGGTCGGCGGCCGTGCAGACCACCGCGGTCCATCATGCGACGGCCGCCTTGCTGGAGAACCCCGTTCGCGACTATGCCTGGGGCTCGCGCACGGCGATCCCCGAGTTGCTCGGCGTAGCGCCAACCGGGGTGCCGGCCGCCGAACTCTGGATGGGTGCGCACCCCGGCGCCCCGTCCCGGGTGTGCGACGAGCGGCACGGCACCCTGCTGGCCCGGATCGAGGACGCTCCCGACGCCGAACTCGGCGCCGACGTGGTCGCCCGGTTCGGCCCCAGGCTGCCGTTCCTGCTCAAGGTCATCGCCGCCGCGGCGCCGCTCTCGCTGCAGGCACACCCGAACGCCACGCAGGCCGCCGAAGGGTACGCGCAGGAGAACGCGCGGGACATGCGGCTGACCGCCCCGGACCGCAACTACCGGGACCCCCACCACAAGCCGGAACTGCTGTGCGCGCTCACCCCGTTCGACGCGCTCTGCGGGTTCCGGCCGGCCAACGACACGATCCGGTTGCTGGACGAGCTGCTCCGGGTGGCCACCGCCGCCGGCGAGGGCACGCCGGCCGGCCGCGCCGTCCCCGCGCTGCGGCCGTACGTCGGCGCCCTGCGCGCCCGGCCCAACCAGCACGGCCTGCGCGAGGTCGTAACCGGTCTGCTCACGCTGCCCATGCACAAGCGCGCCCCGCTGGTGGGCGCGGTCGCCGTCGCCGCCGAGCTGGCCGCGGCCACGTCCGGGGAGTTCACGGCCGAGTTGCGGACCGCGGTCGACCTGTCCGGTGCCTACCCGGGCGACGTCGGCGTGGTGATCGCGCTGCTGCTGAACCTGCTGCGGCTGCGCCCCGGCCAGGCGATCTTCCTGCCGGCCGGCCGGATGCACGCCTACCTGCGCGGCACCGGCGTCGAGATCATGGCCAACTCGGACAACGTGCTACGCGGGGGCCTCACCCCCAAGCACGTCGACGTGGCCGAGCTGCTGCGCATCCTGGATCTCACCGACGCGCCGGTGCCGATCCCCGAGCCGCACCGCGTCGGCCCGGTGGAGGAGGTGTACGACACGCCGGCGCCTGAGTTCCGGCTGTCCCGCCTGCAGCTGGACGGCAGTGCCCCGGTCACCCTCGCCGCGGCCGGCCCACAGATCCTGCTCGCCACCGAGGGCGAGCTGACCGTCGCCGGCGCCGGCGACCCGGTCCACCTCGCCCGCGGCCGGTCCGCGTGGGTCCCGGCCGGCGTGGCGATCACGCTGACCGGCGCCAGCACCGCCTTCCGCGCGACGACCAACCTGGCCTGATCGCGGGGCACCCCGCCTCAGGGCAGCGGGCCGACGCAGCGGCGCAGGAGCTCGTCCGTGCGGCGGGCCAGTTCCTCCTCGTCAAGCTCGACCGGGCCGAGGGTCTCGGCCCAGGTGCGGGTGACGCCGTTGCCGTCCAGCCACTCCAGGGCGCCGCTCCAGCGCTGCCGGCCGCCGCCGGCCGGCTCGACCAGGGCGATGTGCGCCGCGTACCGGTCGGTGCGGACCTGCACGCTGCTCGCGCCGGCCGAACCCGTCACCAGCTGCGCTTCGTAACCCAACGCCAGCAGCAGCCGGCACAGCCCGCTGGACCCGGCCGGCTCCGGCCCGTGCGGGTCGTCCGCCACCACCGGGTTGCGCTCCCACGGCATCGAGCAGAGGAACCGCGCCTCACCCGGGAAGACCTGACCGGCGATGCTCGGCGGCAGCGCCTCCCGGGACCCGGTGGCGAGTTCGGTGAGCGACCCCAGCACCTGCTCGACCACGCCGAGCAGCTCGCCGACCGCCGGGTGACTCTGGTCGTGCGCCACCACCACGGCTGCCTGCAGGTGCCGGCGGGCGGCCTCCACCTGCCGGGCCAGCACGGCCAGCCCGGCGTAGTCGCCGCTCTCGGGCGCCGCCGGCCGGGTCGGCGTCGCGGTGGCCGGCAGCGCGGTTCCGTACTCCTCGACCGGCGCGTTCGGCAGCTCAGGCGCCGCCGGCAGCTCGGGCGGCGCCGGCCGGTCCAGCAGGCTGGGGAGCGGGTCGGTCAGCGGGTCGGGGGCGAGTGAGGTGGCCGGCAGCGGCGCCGCGGGCGTCACCCCGTTCGCTGCCTGCCGGCCCGCCGGGGGCG
>JBBWZH010000573.1:0-5524 GCA_039648995.1 Mycobacteriales bacterium | reverse complement strand
GAGAATGCGCTGGCGATCGGCGCTCCGAACACGGTCGCGTTGCCGGCTCTGGCCGCTTGCTCGGCCGTCCAGTGGTACTCGCCGTAGAGCGCCACCGCCTTGTCGGTGCCGATCAGCCGCAGCACGTGGAACAGCGAGATGAAGACCGGCGCCTGCATCAGGATCGGCAGGCAGCCGCCGATGGGATTGAAGCCCTCCTCCTTCTGGAGCTTCATCATCTCCTGGGAGAGCGTCTGCCGGTCGTTCTTGTACTTCTCCCGCAGCGCGGCGATCTTCGGCTGCACTTCCTGCATCTTGCGCTGGCTGTGCACCTGCTTGATGAAGAAGCGGAAGAGCACGACCCGGATCGTGACCACCAGCATCAGGATCGACAGCGCCCAGGAGAGCCCGCCCACGGGGCTCAGGAACGTCGAGAAGAGCCGATGCCACTGCAGCAGCACCCATGAAACCGCGATATAGAGGGGGTTCAGCAACGGGTGACTCCTGTCGAGGTGGACGGCACTGAGGCCGGAGGTACGGACGGCGCCGGCTGGCCCGACGGCAGTTCGACGCTGTTGCTGCGCCCAACGACGGGTGGTACCGGGTCGTGCCCCCCAGGGTGCCAGGGTCCGCAACGCAGCAGACGGCGGAGGGTCAACCAGCTACCCCGCAGCGCTCCGTGTACGCGCAGGGCCTCGACCGCGTACGCGCTGCAGGACGGGGTGAACCGGCAGGACGGCGGCAGCGCCGGGCTGATGAACCGGCGGTAGAACCCGACCAGCGCCAGCAGCAACCGGGCGACCGTGCTCGGCTCAGCCGGCCCGCGGTGCCGCAGCCGGTCGATCAGCGCGCCGGCGGCGCCGACCGCTGCCAGCCCCACCAGGCCGGTCACCAGGACCCGTCCGGCGGTCATCGCTCCGCCTCGGCCACGCGAACCGCCGATCTACCCGCCCGGCGCCGACCGGCCGGCGGATCCTCGGGCGGCCGGGGCTGATCGAGGACCCGCACCAGCGCCGCGTCCAGGTCGTGGCTCAGCGCCGCCGAGTCGGCCTCGCCGGCCGGCGGCAGCGCGCGGACGACCAGGCGGGCCCCGGCAGGCAGCCGGTCGAGCCGGTCGCGGACCAGGTGCCGGAGCCGGCGGACGACGCGGTGCCGCTCGACCGAGCCGCCGATCGCGCGGCTGACCACGAAGCCGATCTGCGCCGTCAGCGACCCGGCACCGACCACCGGCGGCGGCAGGTAGTGCACGACGAGAGTGCCGCGCCCGGCTCGGCGTCCTCTGCGGACGACAAGCGCGAAGTCCTCGCGGCGCCTCAGGCGCGCACCCGCTGGCAGCACGACACGGTCTCGGACAGCGTCGAGCCGGATCAGGCCGAGAGTTCGGAGCGGCCCTTGCGGCGGCGGGCACCGAGAATGGCGCGCCCGGCGCGGGTGCGCATCCGCAGCCGGAAGCCGTGGGTCTTCGCCCGGCGCCGGTTGTTCGGCTGGTACGTGCGCTTGCTCACGTCAGGGCTCCATCGAGGTCTAGGCGTCGGCGTCCCAGGGCCGCCGGACGGCGGGCACGACCTCGGCTCGCTGTCCACAGCCGGAGCCTCGGTCGAACCACAGTGTTGCGCCAGGCCGACCGTGACGGACGGGGGACCTGGTAACGGTACGGAACGCTTCCGGTACTGGTCAAACAGAGGTACCGGATCCGGTTGTGACCTACGTCGTGCCGCTGTTAGCGTGCCATCCCGCCGGACTTCCCCCACCGGTCCCCAGCGGTGCGCACCGGCAGGTCGTCGGGAAGGCCGAAACGCCAATCCCGGCCCGCACACGGTCAGTGGGCTGAAGATACACAGCCTGTGGACAGTGATGTGGACAGCGGGTCGGCCAGCGGCGCGGCCACCCGTCGCCACGGGGAGGAGCGTAAGGCTTGCCTGACGAGATCCTGAACCTCGACCTGCTCTGGGCGCACGCCATCGAGGCGCTTGCCGACAGCGCGGTCACGCCGCAACAGCGGGCCTGGTTGCGTACGACCCGGCCGCTCGGCCTGGTCGAGGACACGGCGCTGGTCGCGGTCCCGAACGAGTTCGCCAAGGACGTGTTGGAGACCCGGCTCCGGCCGCTGATCACGACCGCGCTGTCGATGCAGCTGGGTCGGGAGATCAGGGTGGCCGTGACGGTCGAGCCGCCGGCTCCGCCGGCCGGCCCGGAGTACTCGTTGCGGGAGGCCGGTGATCCGGTCGTCGAGGACACCGTCCCCGGGATGAGCTGGCCGCTGCTGACCGACTCGCAACGGTCGACCACCCGGGCCGAGCCGACCCGGCTGAACCCGAAGTACACGTTCGAGACGTTCGTCATCGGCTCCAGCAACCGGTTCGCGCACGCGGCCGCGGTGGCGGTCGCCGAGGCGCCGGCCAAGGCGTACAACCCGCTGTTCATCTATGGCGAGTCCGGGCTGGGCAAGACGCACCTGCTGCACGCGATCGGGCACTACGCGCAGCGGCTGTTCCAGCACGCCCGGGTGCGGTACGTGAG
Source organism: Mycobacteriales bacterium (assembly GCA_039648995.1). Lineage (GTDB taxonomy): Bacteria > Actinomycetota > Actinomycetes > Mycobacteriales > CADCTP01 > JBBWZH01. Next base: position 3,025 of record JBBWZH010000573.1, on the reverse strand, counting down.
CTCCGAGGAGTTCACCAACGACTTCATCAACTCGTTGCGGGACGACAAGCAGTCGGCGTTCCAGCGGCGGTACCGGGACAACGACGTCCTCCTGGTGGACGACATCCAGTTCCTGGAGAACAAGGAACGAACCCAGGAGGAGTTCTTCCATACCTTCAACACGCTGCACAACGCGAACAAGCAGATCGTGATCAGCTCGGACCGGCCGCCCAAGCAGCTGGCCACGCTGGAGGACCGGCTGCGCACCCGCTTCGAGTGGGGCCTGATCACCGACGTGCAGCCGCCGGACCTGGAGACCCGCATCGCGATCCTGCGCAAGAAGGCGGCGCAGGAGCGCCTGAACGCGCCGCCGGACGTGCTGGAGTTCATCGCGAGCAAGATCCAGAGCAACATCCGGGAGCTTGAGGGCGCGCTGATCCGGGTGACCGCGTTCGCCAGCCTGAACCGGCAGGGCGTCGACCTGCCGCTGGCCGAGATCGTGCTGAAGGATCTGATCCCGGAGTCAGGCGGGCCGGAGATCACCGCCGCGGCGATCATCGCGGCGACCGCCGAGTACTTCTCGGTGACGATCGAGGACCTGTGCGGCCAGTCGCGCAGCCGGGTGCTGGTCACGGCCCGGCAGATCGCGATGTACCTGTGCCGGGAGCTGACCGACCTCTCTCTGCCCAAGATCGGGCAGACCTTCGGTGGCCGGGACCACACGACCGTGATGTGGGCGGACCGGAAGATCCGGTCGCTGATGGCCGAACGACGGTCGATCTTCAACCAGGTCACCGAGCTCACCAACCGGATCAAGAACCGGGCGCGGCAGTAGTGACCACATGCATCCGGCCGGTGTCACTGCGCCAACAGTGTGAACCAGTCCACAGTCTGTGTGCACAGCTTGGGGAGAACCCTGTGGAGAACTGGGGGCGAGCGGTGGACGAGGCGTGTTCTTTTCCGTCCCTCCACCGGCAGTTCGCCCGCTCGACACCGGGAACCACAGGTCCTACACACGGTCGCAGCGGCGGTCACCTGCGCGGACGCGGGTTCTCCACAGCATCCACAGGACCTATGGCGACGATTGAGCTATTCCTATCCAGAGACCACCAACAGCAGAAGGCCCGATGCCAGCCTGGGGACGACGGCGGCACCGGGCATGATGTGTCGGCACACCGCCGAGCAAACCGTGCCGAGCGAGCGACGTTCTCGGCTAGGAGGGGGCACTCCCGATGAAGTTCCCGGTCGACCGCGACGCCCTTGCTGACGCCGGGCCCAGCACCACTGCCGCTGCCGGCGGGCACCGGATGAAGTTCCGGGTCGAGCGTGACGCCTTTGCCGACGCCGTCGCGTGGACCGCACGCAGCCTGCCGGCCCGGCCCGCGGTCCCGGTACTCGGCGGTGTGCTGCTGGCGGTCGACGGCACGGAGCTGACCGTGTCAGGTTTCGACTACGAGGTCTCCACCCAGGCGGACGTGGACGTACACACCGCCACCGCCGGCCGCGCCCTGGTCAGCGGCCGGTTGCTGGCGGACATCACCCGGGCCCTCCCGCCGCACCCGATCGACGTCGCGGTCGACGGCCCGCGGGTGACGATCGCCTGCGGCAGCACCCGGTTCACGCTGCCGACCATGCCGGTTGAGGACTACCCCACGCTGCCGACGATGCCCACCACGGCCGGCATCGTGGACAGCGCCCAGTTCGCGCAGGCCGTGCAGCAGGTCGCGGTGGCGGCCGGCCGGGACGACACGCTGCCGATGCTGACCGGCGTGCGGCTGGAGATCGAGGGCGAGCAGCTGCGGCTGGCCGCCACCGACCGGTACCGGCTGGCGGTGCGGGAGCTGCTGTGGAAGCCGGAGCAGTCCGGGCTGAACGCGGCGGTGCTGATCCCGGCCCGGACCCTGGCCGAGTCGGCCAAGACGCTCACTGCCGGCTCCTCGGTCACGCTGGCGCTGTCCGCGGGCGGTGCCGGCGAGGGCATGATCGGCTTCGCCGGCCCGAACCGGCGTACGACCACACGTCTTCTGGACGCGGAGTTCCCGAAGTACCGTTCACTTTTCCCGGCCGAGTTCGCCTCCACCGTCGACATCTCGGTGGCCCCGTTCGTGGAGGCGGTCAAGCGGGTCGCGCTGGTCGCCGACCGGGGCATGCCGGTACGTCTGGAGCTCGGCGACGGCGGGCTGTCGCTGACGGCCGGCGGGGACGACGAGGGTCGGGCAGAAGAGCAGGTAGAGGTCGAGTACGGCGGTGATCCGCTCACCGTCGGCTTCAACCCCACGTTCCTGCTCGACGGGCTCGCCGCGGTGCACGCGCCGTCCGCGCGGCTGTCGTTCGTGAACGCCACCAAGCCGGCGGTGCTGACCGGCGTGGACGGCGACGGGGTGGCCGACTACCGCTACCTGATCATGCCGGTGCGCCTCCCCGGCTGACCTGCCGCCCGGGCCGTGGGTGTCCAATTGATCCAGGCGGGGCGGCGCTGACGACCAGCCCCTGAGACGCACTGCGGCGACTACTCGGAGGACAGCGTGGAGATCGGACTGATCGGGCTGGGCCGGATGGGCGGCAACATGGCCGAGCGCCTGCGCAAGGCGGGTCACAAGGTGCACGGCTACGCGCGGTCGGAGAGCTCGGCGCGCGACGTGGCCAGTCTCGAGGAGCTCGTCCAGGTGCTCGAGGCGCCGCGGGTGGTCTGGGTGATGGTGCCGGCCGGCAACGCCACCCGGTCCACCATCGAGAAGCTGTACGGGCTGCTGGAGCCGGGCGACCTGGTCGTGGACGGCGGCAACTCGAAGTACACCGACGACGCGGAGAACGCGAAGGCGCTCGCCGGCAAGGGCATCGGCTTCGTCGACGCCGGCGTCTCCGGCGGCGTCTGGGGCCTGCAGAACGGGTACGCGCTGATGGTCGGCGGCGACGCCGAGAACGTGGCGAAGGTGCAGCCGGTGTTCGACACGCTCAAGCCCGAGGGCGAGTCCGGGTTCGTGCACGCCGGCCCGGTCGGCGCCGGCCACTTCGCCAAGATGGTCCACAACGGCATCGAGTACGG
>JBBWZH010000548.1:0-59924 GCA_039648995.1 Mycobacteriales bacterium | reverse complement strand
TGGTAGTCGTTGCCCGGGATGTTGCCGTCGAAGGTGTTGAACCGGTTTTCCCAGGTCCGGTAGTAGGACATCTTCTCGACGTTCTTGTCGGGGATGTCGATGTAGGGCACGTTGTCGACCCAGAACCTGTTGTACTCGCGCATCTGGGTGAGCCAGGCGGTGTTCGCGTCCAGCCCCCGGTACCGCTGGTATTCAGTCGTCGAGTCGGGCAGCTCGGTGGCGGTCACGCCCTCCTGCAGCTTGACGCTGACCGAGGCGCCGGCGGCGAGAGAGATGCTTCTGGTCAGGCTCGTACCGCTGACCGTGAACCCGTCACCGCTGAAACGGGAGGCGAGCGTGGTGAGGCCGTACCGGGCGGCCACGGTGCCGGTCAGTTCGGCGCCGCTCGCCGTGGTCGCGATCGGCGAACTCGCGGTCAGCGTGGTCGTGGTCGCGGCGGTGCCGGTGTTCGTGAGGGTCAGGTCGGTGACCGCGACATTGTTGTAGGTGATGAACTTCTTCTCCGCGACGCTGAGCCCGGCCCTGGTGAACAGCGCGGAGAAATAGCTCGGGAACTGCATCCGCTGCGCGGTCGTCTCGGCCAGCGCCGCACCGGAGACCGCGACGGTATAGAGATTCGTGACGTTCGTGGTCGGCGGCTGGCGGTACGCGTACCCGCCGCCGCCGTTCGCGCCGGTGCCATTGCCGGCGAAACCCAGGGTGCCCGGTGCGTGGGTGTACATGTAGAGCGCCCGGCCGCGGGTCATCAACGCGGAGTCGGCGCTGTTCAGGAACGGCCGGGCCAGGATCCGGTCGAACCAGTACGAGGTGCCGCCGTTCGCCACGTCCGCGTCGAAGATCGCCTGCAGCACGTTCCTCGACGGGTCACTCGCGGCCGGTGGGGCCGGGATCGGGTTGGCCTGCCCCGCGAAGGTCGGCGTGCCTGGATTGATGGCGGCCGGCTCCCCCGGCTGGTAAGTGGCCTGGGCCGGGGCGCCTCCGACCAGGAGCCCGCCGGTCAGGGCAACGACGGTGAGCAGCTTCGTCAGTCGCGATTGTCGTGTCATGCGGCCACTTCCTTCTGAAACTCGCCGTTCGAACGCACCGCGGAATGTCCGGTCAGGACATGTCGGCGGAGATGTTGGAGCTGCTCAGTTGCGCCGCCTGCACGACGTACGCGGCCTGCGCGTCGGTCAGCTGGGCGCCCCGCATTTGGTCGACCTGGCCGGCAAGCTCGATCATGTTTCGTTTCAGCTTCGCCGCCCGCGGCGAGGAGAACGAACCCCAGTACAGGTACGCCTGGCCGTCGTCGTCGATGAGCACCGTCGGGTCGATGTCGAAGGAGCTGTGGTTGGCGGTCGTGTTGTCGATCAGCGGGCCACCGATCGCGTCGGTGAACGGCCCCAGCGGGCTGTCCCCCACCGCGACACCGATCGACATGGAGTTCGTCGCGGCCTTCTGCACCGGGATGTACCAGAAGAACTTGCCGTCCCGCTGCACCATCTGCGGCGCCCACGCGTTCCGGTTCGACCAGCCGATATCGGCCAGCGTCATCTTCACGCCGTGGTCGGTCCAGTGCTCGAGATCCGCCGTGGAGAACAGGTGCCACTCGCGCATGGCGAAGTCGTTGGCGCCGAGCGTGGCCTCGTCCCGGTCGGTGTCGAGGTAGAGCCGACCGTTGTAGACGAAGGCGTCCGGGTCGGCGGTGTAGATGCCGGTGACGACCGGGTTGCCGGTGGAGGTGAAGCCGACGTCGGCGGCCGGCGCCGGCCCGGCCGGCCCCACCGCGGCCGGCGCCGCCGCGGCCGCCCCCGGCGCGCCGGCCCAAGTGAAGATCAGCGACCCGGCCGTGGCCGCACCGGTCGCCTTCAGGAACCCGCGGCGGCTGAACGGCGCGTACTCACGTCCTTGTTCAGGCACCGGCCCACGTCCTTGTGTCGGAGTCGTACCGGTCGCCGCCGGCACTCAGGCCATCCGCCCGGCGACGCACCGGAACGGACACCCCTCATGTCACGGTGATGAACGTTCTGTTAACGCTAACATGAGCATTGTTAGCGTTAACAGCGAACGTGGTCAAGGCCTTGCCGCCGACATACGCCGCCTCCGCCGGGTCGATCACGGCGGGGAGATCGAGGCGCTCTTCACGCGATTCGAGGCCGTCAGTTTCGTGGGAGTAACGCTGCCGTCCGGCGCCGCGGTGACGCCTCCGCTAGCGGCGCGTCGGCACCGGGCGAGCAGATCCGAGGGCCGGCAGTGCCCGCAGCCTCCCGCCCCCGAGCGGGCAGCGGTGCGACGGCCGACCCGGGGGCGAATCGGGCTAAGGCAGGGTCAGGCGCGCGGCCAGCACTGGGTGACACCAACCGTCACAGGAGGTCGTCACCAATACCGTTGCCAAGATTGTTAACGTTATTTCAGGCAGGACTGGCGCCGGCTCGATGGCAGAGCGCCCTAGAGTCGTGCAGGACTGTTGAGGAGGGGATCGTGGCCGGAAGTCCACAGGAGGGCGCCGCCGGGACGCAGGTCGCGGCGAGAGCTCTGCGGGATGCCTTCACCCGGGGCGATCTGGCACCCGGGCAGCGCCTGGTCGAGGGTGACCTCGCGGAGGCGTACGGCGTCACGCGGGCGAGCGTACGCGCTGCCCTCATCGACCTGACCGCCGAGGGGCTGGTCGAGCGCATCCCCAACCGGGGCGCGCGGGTCCGGGTCGTGTCCGTGGCGGAGGCCGTCGCCATCACCGAATGCCGCATGGTCCTGGAAGGGCTCTGTGCGTCGCGTGCCGCGGAACGGGCGACGGACGAGGACATCGACGCGCTCACCCTGATCGGCGTGCAGATGCGCCTCGCGGTGGCCGAGGGCGAGCCGATGAAGTACTCCGAGTTCAACCGGGTACTGCACCGGCTGGTGCGGGAGATCGCCGCCCAACCCGTCGCCAACGCCGTACTCGACCGCCTCAACGCGCAGCTCGTCCGCCACCAGTTCCGCCTGTCGCTCCGCGCCGGCCGACCCCAGGTGTCGCTGGCCGAGCACCTGGCCATCATCGATGGCATCGCCCGGCATGACGCGGCGGCAGCCGAGGTCGCCGCCCGCGCCCACCTGGCCAGCGTGATCGAGGCGCTCGAACAGACCGAGGGTGCGTGACGTCGCCCGCTGACCTCAGTCCGCGGCGCCCGGCCGGGACCCCGCACCGTCCGCGGCCCGCGCGAGGTCCCGCAGGAGCTCCTCGGTGGCGGTGGTGACCCGAGGCACGACGCCCAGCTCCCTGAGCTGCGCCGCCGCGGCCGCCATCTCGTCCACCCGGCGCCGGGCGTGCCTCCTGGTGCCGTCGACCAGTCGCTCGAGCGTGTGCTCGTCGAAGCACACGAGTTCGTCGATGATGTTCTGCCGCAGCCAGTCCTGACACCCGGCCGCTCGGGCCGCGGCGAGAGCCTCCACCGTGGCGGCGGCGAGGCCCTTGTAGAAGACGCTGCGCAGCAGCTTCCGCGAGATGGCCGTGCCCACCGGGCCGTCGATCACATCGACGACGACGCCGAGAGCGGCGAGCATGCCGGCGAAGCGCGGGGCCGCCGGGCCGGCGGCCACCATCGGTGTGCGGAGCCCGTTGCCCGGCACCGGCGCCATCAGCGCCACGTCGACAACCTCGACGCCGCGGCCGACCGCGACCTCGGCGAGCCGCTGCTTGACCGCTGGTGAGGTCGTGTTCAGGTCCGCCCACACCGTGCCTTCCCGCAATGCGGGAAGGGCGTTGTCCAGGGCCTCGGCCGCATCGTGGGCACTGGTCAGGCTCAGGACGAGATCCACGTCGCGGACGGCGTCGGCGTCGTCGGCCCGGGCCAGCACGCCAGGCGGCGCCGCCACGCGCGGATCGAAACCGCGAACGTCGAGCCCGGCGGCGACCAGGTCGGCGGCGATGAGAGAACCCGCTTCGCCGAGCCCGAGGACCCCCACCCGTGCCGGGGGCCCCGCCCGGCCGGCCGATGTCATGCCGGGGCCGGCGGCACCAGCGGAGTGCCGTGGGTGTGGAAGGTCTCGATCGTCTTCAGTCCCCAGGCCTGACCCTTGGCGCGCTCCTGCCGGGTCCAGCTGATCGTCACCCAGTCCGGGGCGAGGATCAGCCGGGCACCGGCGTTGCACAACTCGATGCGGTTGCCGCCCGGTTCCCAGACGTAGAGGAAGAAGGTCTGCTGGATGGCGTGCTTGTGCGGGCCGGTCTCGATGTGGACGCCGGCGTCCAGGAACACGTCCGCGGCCCGCAGGATCTCCTCGCGGGTGTCGGTGGCGAAGGCCACGTGATGGAGGCGGCCACGGCTGCCGGTCCAGTCCTCGGTGTAGACGAGGTCGTAGGTCTTGTTGCCCAGCGAATACCAGACGGCGACCGGGTCGCCCTCGTCGGTGACGATCTGCTCGGTGCGGCGCGCTCCCAGGACGTCGCCGAGGAAGGCGGTGGTCGGCGCGACCACGGCGGTCAGGTAGTTGACGTGATCGACGCGCCGGACGTTCGCGCCGCGGCCGGGATAGGCGGCGGCCTGGTTCTTCAGCGCCGGCGTGTCGGTGTCGTCCGGCCGATACCGCTCGACGTCCCAGTAGATCCCCATCGGGTGTCCGTCGGGGTCGTCGAACAGGACGACGTCACCGAGACCGCGGACGCCGGAGTCGACGCCGCGGGCCAGCCCGGCGGTGTCGACCGCGTGGGCGAGCCGGCCGACGGCCTGCGGGCTGGCGGCCCGCAGGTAGGTCCGGCCGATGCCAGCCGACGCCCGCTGAACGAGACGGACGCTCCAGGCCTGGTAGTCGTCCCACGCGTGCAGATAGACGGAGTTCTGATCGCGGTGCACCTCGCGCAGGGCCATCAGCCGGACGAAGAAGTCCCGGGACTCCTCCAGGACGGGGGTGTAGAGCTCGATCGGACCGACGTGGGCGATGTCGCGGCGGCGGTCGGGGTCATGGGTGAGCGGGGGCGACGGCGGCGCGCTCATCCGGTCGCCTTTCCGCCGCGCGGCCAGACGAGTCCATCGAACAGCTTCCGGGCCGTGCGGACGACGGCACTGGCGTGCACCCGGGTGCCGGCGCCCGCACCATCGAGCCGCAGTTGGACGTCGAACGTGCCGGTGGGGTGCTCGACGCGGACCAGACCGCCGGCGCCCGCCCACCGGTCGGCCACTGTTCCGCTGGTGTCGACGCCGGCGGCGACGGACACGGCGCCGAGCACGCCGATGGCGGCGTGGACGCGGTGCGGGATGAAGGTGCGGGTGGCGACCGTGCCGCCGTGACGCGGCGCCGACACGATGCTGATCTTCGGAACGGTGCCGGCTTCGACGTCGCCCAGACCCATCGCCGGGCCGGCCTGCCGCCGGATCGCCTCGACGCGGGAGCGCAGCGTCTCGTTCCTCTCCAGCACCTCGGGCGCCTCCGTGCCGTCGACGCCCAGATCGCCCGCGCGGACGAGGACGACCGGCATCCCGGCGTCCACGCAGGTGACGTCGACCCCGTCGAACCGGTCCACGAGGCGACCGGTGGGGAAGCAGCTCCGATCGCCGCCGGGGAATGAGATCTGGATCGGGGCCGCGGGGAACGGCGTGCCGGCCATCACCGTGTCGCCGCCATACCGGACCCGGCCGCCCGGGGTCTGCACGCGGGCCTCGGCGAAGCTCACGGTCGGGTTCACGATCCGGATGCGGACGGCGGTCGTCGCGGCGGACGGGGCGACCAACCCCCGCTCGATGGCGAAGGGGCCGACGCCCGCCAGCAGGTTCCCGCAGGTCTGGGCGTCCGTGACGGCGGCCTGGTCCGGGACCACCTGGAGGAAGAGGTAGTCGACGTCGGCATCGTCGTCCGCGGACGGCGTGACCACCGCGACCTTGCTGGTGAGCGGGTGACCGCCACCGATGCCGTCGACCTGCCGGGGGTCGGGCGAGCCCATGACGCGCAGCAGCAGGTCGTTGCGCTCGTCCGGATCGGCGGGCAGATCGGAGCCGAGGAAATAGGCCCCCCTGGAGCTGCCGCCGCGCATCTGCATGCAGCGGATACCGGCGGGTTCGTCGCTCTGTGTCCGCTCCTCCGGGCTGGTGTGCCCTCGTCCCTCGGGCGTCCCAGCCGACGTAGCTCCCCGCTCGGCGTCGCCACCTCCGGTCGGGCCGGCCCTCGTCCCGCCCTCCGACCAGGCCTCCGGCGCTCCGCGCTGGCTCATGCGGGACTCCCCCTTCATGACGTCTGGCCGGCGTCGGGTAGGCGGTCCACGTACGTGACCCCGAGCTCAGCCAGCAGGGGGCGCAGGTTGTAGAGATCGACGCCGAGCGTTCCGTTCGCCAGGGCCTCGCGTTTGGCGGACTCGTCGGCGATGCGGGCCGCGGCCGCGGCGGCCACCGCGGCCGCGGCCGCCGAGGGCAGCGCGAGCACGCCGTCGTCGTCGGCCACGACGACATCGCCGGGGTGGACGAGTTGGCCGTCGACCACGATGGGGACGTTGACCGAGCCCGGGCTGGCCTTCACCGTGCCCTGCGCGTGGACCGCGCGGGACCAGACCGGGAAGCCGATGCCCCGCAGCGTGGTGATGTCCCGGACCCCGGCGTCGATCACCAGGCCGAGCACGCCGCGGCCCATCAGGGACGTGGCCAGCAGGTCGCCGAACATCCCGTCCGTGGACCGCGATGTCGTCGTCACGACGAGGACGTCACCGGGCCGGCACACCTCGACCGCGGCGTGGATCATCAGATTGTCGCCCGGATGGCAGGACACCGTGATCGCCGAGCCGGCGACGCTCGCCCCGGTCTGCCGCGGCTGGATCGCCGGGCCGAGCAGCCCGACCCGGCCGGCCGCCTCGTGCGCGGTGGCGACACCCGCGCCCCGCAGCGCGGCGATGGTGTCGGGCTCGGCGCGGTCGACCGACCGCACCACGTAGTGCGCCGTCATCCCGCGCTCAGCTCAACTCGGTGGTGACCTGCGGGTAGACCCGCTGGTACGCCTCGGCCAGCGTGGTCGCGGGCAGCCCCAGATTCGGGCCGCTGTTGCGCTGGGCCTGCACCCCGCGCCGCTTCCCCAGGTCCGTGTAGTAGTCCACCAGGTGGGACTGGGCACCGAGCGCGCGCATCGCGGCGAGCTTGGTCTCCCACACCGCGGTGATGTCGAGAAGCACGTCGGGGACGAAGCCACAGACCTCGCTCTGGTGCGGCTCGAAACTGAACACCGGCGGCGCGCCGATGACCTCACCGGGCCCCGGCACGCCGGCGGCCTGCGCGAGCACCCGGGCCTGCAGGGCGATCTCGGCCGCCTTGGGATGGTCCATGTTGTACGGGTCGGCGAGCGCGTGGGTGAGCACGATGGCCGGCTGCAGTTCCCGGTAGAGGTCGATGAGCGCCGCGGACAGCTCGGGGGTCTCGCGGAGCGGGTAGTCACCGGCGTCGAAGAACCGGACTTCGGCACCGAGCAGGCCGGCCGCCTTCTCCCCCTCCGCGCGCCGGATGTCCTTGACCTCCGCCAGGGTTCTGCCGGCGCGCCAGGCGCTCGCCGACTCGCCCCGCTCACCGAAGGTGAGGCACGCGATCACCGCACGCTGGCCGCGCGAGGCCGCCAGCGCCAGGGCGCCGCCGGCCCGCCAGACGAAGTCGCCGGGGTGAGCGGTAACGACCAACAGCGGTGCTCCAGCCACGCAAGCCTCCTCGACGACCGTTCTGGTTCCGACGCTAAGTACTGTCTACAACATTGTCAACAATCCGCCGCACGCTTGGCGCCGCGATGTTCGCAGTCCGGTCCGACACTGTCTGATGAATCTCTAACAGGATTGTTGACAATCTGTGCTACGTTGCGGCGATGCTTGTGCTGGTGGGTCGAGGTCGAGGAGGAGCTCCCATGCATGCGACGGACCTTCGTCTCCTGATGCGACGGCGCCAGCGACGTGTCCTCGCCACCACGGCGCTGGCCGCGACCGTCCTCCTCGCCGGTTGCGGCGGCTCGGGCGAATCCGGCTCGCCGCAGGGCGGCGGGCCCACAACCGTCACCGTCGGGGTCATTCCGATCGTCGATGTCGCGCCCATCTACCTCGGGATCAAGCAGGGCTTCTTCGCGCAGCAGGGCCTCGAGCTCAAGCTGGAGACGGCCCAGGGCGGCGCCGCCATCATCCCCGGCGTGGTCAGCGGCCAGTACCAGTTCGGCTTCAGCAACACGGTCTCACTGCTGCTGGCGGCGTCGAAAGGCCTCCCGCTGAAGGTGGTGTCGGCCGGGGTCGCGTCCACCGGCAAGGACGGCAAGGACTTCGGCGCCGTCGTCGTGAAGAGCGACAGCCCCATCCACAGCGCGGCAGATCTCGCCGGCAAGCGGGTAGCCGTGAACACGCTGCAGAACATCAACACCACCACCCTGAACAAGGCGGTACGCAAGGCCGGCGGCGATCCCTCGAAGATCAATTACACCGAGCTCGCCTTCCCGGACATCCCCGCGGCGGTGGCCAAGGGTGACGTGGACGCCGGCCAGGTGGTCGAGCCCTTCCTCACCATCGCCAAGCAGCAGGGCATGCGCGAGGTCACGTCGAACTACGCGGCCACCGACCCCAACCTGATGGTCGGCATGTACTTCACCTCGGCGCAGTACATGCAGAGGAACGCCGCCCTCGTGCAGAAGTTCACCACCGCGATGCGGCAGTCGCTGCAGTACGCGGACGCCAACCCGGAGGCCGCCCGCGCGATCATGACCACCTATCTCAAGATCGACCCCGGCGTCCAGAAGGCCGTCACGCTGCCGAACTGGCCCAGCGATATCGACAAGAACTCGGTCACCGTGCTCGCGGATCTGGCGACGCAGGACAAGCTGGTCACCACGTCACCGGACCTGTCCACGCTGCTGCCGTAGGCGATCGGATCGGTCCACGCCCGTGACGCTCTCCACCGACCACGAGCATCCGGCCCCCGCAGCGGGCCGCCGCGGCGTCAACCGCCCGGCGGCCCGCGCCGGGCTCGGCCTGCTCGGCCTGTCCATTGTCGTGGCCGCGCTCGAGATCCTCCCGCGCAGCGGCGCCGTCGACCGCAGGTATCTGCCACCGGCCAGCTCGATGGCCGCGGCGCTGGCCGACCTCGTCCGGGAGGGTGACTTCTGGACCGCCGTGACCCAGACCCTGCGCGGGTGGGCGGCCGGGTTGGCGCTGGCCATGTTGATCGGGGTGACAGGCGGATTGGTGATCGGAACCGTCCCGCTGCTGCGTGCCCTGACGGCATCCACGATCGAGTTCCTCCGCCCCATCCCGTCGGTAGCGCTCATCCCGCTGGTCGTGCTGATCTTCGGCAACCGGCCCGAATCCGCGTTGACCCTGGTCGTCTACGCGGCGACGTGGCAGGTGCTGGTACAGGTGCTCTACGGGGTGGCCGACGTGGATCCGGTGGCGCGCGACACCGCCCGGTCCTACCGGTTCACCCGATGGTCGGTGGCACGGACGGTGATCTGGCCGACGGCCCTTCCCTATGTCGTCACCGGGTTCCGGCTCGCGGCCGCCGTGGCGCTCATCCTGGAGATCACCGCGGAGCTGGTCATCGGCGTTCCCGGGCTCGGCCGGGCCATCGGCGTCGCACAGTCCTCCGGCGCGGTCGCGCGGACGTACGCGCTGGTGATCGTCATCGGTCTGATCGGCGTCGCGGTCAACCTCGCCGCGCGCGCCGTGGAGCGTCGGGTGCTGCGCTGGCACCCCTCCGTCCGAAGGGAGACCGCATGAGCGCACCCCGTGGTGGCACCGCGCCCGCCAGCCACCGGGCGCTTGGGCGGCGAGCCCGCGCGAGCCTGCTGGCGGTAGGCCGGCGGCTGCTCCTCGCCATCGCCCTGCCCGTGGCCCTGGTGGCTGTCTGGTGGGTGCTGACCGCCAACAGCACCAGCTTCTTCTGGCCGCCGCTGTCGAGCATCCTCCGCGCGTTCCCCGATACGTGGTTCGGTGACCGGATCACGACGGACGTCCTGCCCAGCCTCGGCCGGCTGGCCTCGGGATACCTGCTCGCCGTCGTGCTCGGCGTGGCCATGGGGATCCCCATCGGGCTGTCCCCGGTGTTGCGCGCCCTGACGGAGCCGACGCTGGAGTTCTTCCGCGCGATCCCGCCGCCCGTCCTGGTCCCCGTCATCGCCCTGTTTGCCGGCTACACCGGCTCAGCGTCCAAAGTGATCACCATCGCACTCGGTTGTCTCTGGCCGGTCCTCCTCAACACCGTGGAGGGAGTGCGCGCTGTCGACGAGGTCCTGCTCGACACGGCCCGCTGCTACCACCTCAGTCGCCGCAGCCGGGTGCTGCACGTGATCCTGCGTGGCGCCAGTCCGCAGATCGCCGCGGGCGCGCGCCAGGCGCTGTCCATCGCGGTGATCCTCATGGTGATCAGCGAGCTGTTCGGCGCCAATCACGGGCTCGGCGCGACCGTGGTCCAGTTCCAACGCGGCTTCGCCATCCCGCAGATGTGGACCGGCATCATCGTCCTCGGCCTTCTCGGAGTAGCGCTGTCCGCGATCTTCCGAATCGTCGAACACTTCGCACTCGCCTGGTACCGGGGGCTGCGCGACGCCGACCCGGGAGCATGAGCTGATGAACCGGGCCGACACCAACCGCACCGACGGGCCGCCAGCGGCCGTTCCGGACCGCCCGCTCGGATCCACCGTGGCGCTCGACATCCGCGGGCTGCGCAAGACGTACGACGGCCACGGCCGCCGGGTCGAGGCGATCCGCGACCTGACGTTCACCGTCGACCGGGGACAACTCGTCTGTGTGGTGGGCCCCTCGGGAGCGGGCAAGACGACCCTGCTGCGCTGCATGGCCGGGCTTCTGGACCCGACGGGCGGGGAGATCCGGCTGGAAGGCTCGCGGGTGACCGGCCCGCCGCGTGGCATGGCGGTGGTCTTCCAGGAGTACGGACGCAGCCTCTTCCCGTGGATGACGGTCCGGCAGAACGTCGAGCGGCCGCTGATCGAAAAGGGCATGCGCCGCCCCGAACGCCGCCGGGCCGTGGCCGACGCGCTGGACGCCGTCGGCCTCGGCGACAGCGGCGACGCCCACCCCTGGCAGCTGTCCGGTGGCATGCAGCAGCGCGTCGCCATCGCCCGTGCGGTCGCCTACGAACCGAGCGTCCTGCTCATGGACGAGCCCTTCGCCGCGGTCGACGCCCAGACCCGCGCCGACCTGGAAGACCTGATGCGGACGCTCTGGCGCCGGCTCGGCGTGACCGTCCTGTTCGTCACCCACGACATCGACGAAGCCATCTACCTCGGTGAGCGCGTGCTCGTGCTGTCGAACAGCCCCACCGTCATTCTCGAGGACGTCGCCATCGACCTACCCGACGACCGGGACCAGCTCAGCACGCGCTCAGCGCCCAGATTCGGCGAACTCCGGGCCCACGTCTACCGGCAGATCCAGCAGGCGAAACGGGGACGTCCCGATCAGCCGTCGTCGCGGCAGAGGCAGAAGGGGTGACCGGCCGGGTCGACGAGCACCCGGACGTTGTCCTGCGGCTGGTGGGTCGCGGCCGAGGCTCCGAGGGCGACTGCCTCGGCGACCGCCGAGTCGAGGTCCCCGACCTGGAAGTCGAAGTGCATCATCGGACGCTGCTGCCCGTCGACGGGCGGCCACACGGGGGCCCGGTAACCGGCCGCCTGCTGGAACACGATGTAGATGGATCCTTCCGGAGCGGCGAGGATCGTCGTGCCCGGCTCCTCGTGACCGATGGGCCACCCGAGCAGGTCGGAGTAGAACCTCGCCAGCGCGCCGGGGTCAGGCGCCTCGATAGCGGTTCCCCACCACATGCCCTTCGTTCGCGATCGCATCCGTGCGCCGTCCTGGGAGCTGTCCTCTTCGGTCATGCCGGCACCCTAGAACCCACTACGGACGTTGTGCTTCCGGAATTCCTCCGGGCCGAGCGGCTCGGACGGCGACACCTGCCGGCGTCCGCGTCGCGGTGCCGGGTCGACCACCGACCCGGGCCGCCGGACCCCTGTGCACCACGAGGGTCGCGGCTCGGCCGGCCGTGTCAGGTAGCCCCCACTCCCATCCGCGCCGAGATGCCGGAGGGGCGCGCGCCCGGTCACGGCGACGCGGCGCGCCTGCGGGTGGCCGTCCAGTGCACGCCGAGCAGCAGCGCGACTCCTGCCGCGTACCAGGCCAGGTCCGGTGGGTTGAACGTGCTTCCCAGCACCAGCCGGGCCACCCCGCTGCGCGCCGACAGTGCCGCCGGCACCGGCGTCAGCTGCGCGAACTCGATCGCCCAACACAGCGCCAGCGCAGTCGCGCCGGCCACCCCCGGCGGGACGCGGGGCGCTACGCACACCACGATGGCGTAAACCAGCGCACCGTACAGAGCGACGCCCCCGTACTTGGCCACCGCGCCACCGGTCGCCGCGCGGATCGACAGACCAGCCGCCAGGACGACGGCGACGACTGCCAGCGCGGGTAGCCGCGGCGAAGCTCGGGGCGCACGCACCCCGCCGACGGTACGTTGCCCGCCGCCCATCCCCGCGTCCGCCGCCGGGCGCCGGAAACCCGACTGGTGGTTCACGACCGGCGCGGCCCGCCGCGCCGCCCGGAGCAGGGGGCGGCGCGGTCAGCGGTCGAGGGCCGGCGTCACTGGTAGGTGATGTTCGAGGCGGTGAAGAAGCAGTTGGTGCTGTCCGGGCCGACCCCGTTCTTCGGCGGCTCGGCCCCGGTGTTGTTGCCGATGAACTTCTGGCAGATCACGACCTTGCGGCTGGCGTCGTTGACGATCGTGATGTTGCTGAACCGGGCCGTGTCGCCGAAGTTCGAGTTGATGCCGGCCAGGACAGAGCCGGGCGTGGTCGCGACGACGCCGGTGATCACCACGTTCCGCCGGAGCTGGGTCGAGCAGTTCCCACAGGACCGGTAGAGCTTGCCGAAGTTCATCACCTGGAAGTTGCGGATCGTCAGTGTGCCGGCACCGTTGTGCTGGAACACCTTGTCGGCCGCGCTGCGCGCCCCGCCGCCGTCCACCAGATAGGTGTTCGAGGCCGTGTTGCCACGGAAGGTCGCCGCGTCCTCGCCGACGTCCTCCCACCAGACGTTCCGCAGCGTGCACGGGCCGGCGCAGTGCACGCCGTCACCGGCTGGCGCGCCGATGATCACGTTCGCCAGGGTGGCACCGGAGGCCAGGTTGAACATCGGGTCCTGGCTCTCGCTCTGGCCGCCGTTGCCGATGCAGCAGTACCGGCGCAGCCGGCCGTCCAGCGTTCCGGAGACCGCGATCGTGGCGGTCACGGCCACGTCGCCGGTCTTCGTCGGCCACGCGGGCAGGGCAGCGGTCGTCGCTGACGGAGCGGTGATCGCCAGCACGCTGCCCGGGGTGCTGGCCGGCCCGGCGGCGGCGCTGGCCGGCACGGCCAGCAACCCGGCCGCGACCACGACGGCCGCGCCCGCGGCGAACCTGTGCCGCCGCGGCCGCCCGGGGGCCCGCCGCTCCGGCAGTCGATTCGTGGAATTCGAAGGCATTCGACCACGCCCTTTCACCGGAGGCACGGCGTCGCCGTCCGTCCGATCGCATGACACGGCTTGCCGCCGGGAGGACGCCGGGAGGCCGCCAGAGGCATCCACATCCCGCACCGCCACTTCCGGACGGCGGAGTTCCAGTCACGCCCGTGTCACGGAAGCTTCCTGATAATGCGGCCCGGTCCGGAAGGTGTCAAACGAAGCCGGTATGTGCCCACTCGCGTCGCCAACCCGCAGAGGCACCGTCCACTCTGGACCGTGAGGCGGCCGGATCGGCCCGTCGCCGACGGCGCGGTCGCCGATCCACTCCCCAGGCCCACCCGACGCCGCTACTGCCCGCCGATCCGGATAGCGCGAGCTCCGGCCGCCGAGCGGGTCGCCGAGGAGCGCTCCAGACATCGGGTCGCCAAGCCCGTGGCCCGGGTGCCGTCGGCCCACGCCTCCGTCCTGTCGCCGACGGTGTCTCGCGCCGCACCAGTTCGGGCGCCGCGTATCGGTCTGCCCGACCCGACCGGTACGTCTGGTCCGGGCGGTGACGGGTTAATCGGGCAACTAGGATCAGGGCCCGCGTGATATCCGATGCGAATTGATGTCCGGTTTGTCGTCGTGGTGGGGGCCTTGAGATGCGTGGTGGGCGGGCATGCGCGGTTGTGCTGGTGGCGGCGCTGGGTGCGGTGACAGGGCTCGCGAGTGAGGCGGTAGCCCAACCGGGGGTGGTGGCTCCCGCCCGGGCGTGCGGTTGGCAACTGGACACGTGGTTGGCGCTGCCGCCTGGCTATACCGGCGCGTTCGTGGGCGCGACGGACGGAGCGGACAGATTCGTCGGCACGGCGACCAACTCGGCCGCGGTCGACGACTTCCGCGCGGTGGTCTGGCGGGCCGGGCAGGTGGTGCCGCTGCCGGCGCCCGCCGGCTCGTCCAGCTTCGCGATGGGCACCAACCGGCGTGGCGACGTGGTCGGTGTCGTCTTCGAGGCGGGCGGCGGGTTCCACGGCCCGAACCGGCCGGTGCTGTGGCGTGGCGGGCGGATGATCGAGTTGGCCACTCCCAAAGGTGCCGCCGAGGCGTCGGCCCGGGATATCAACGACGCCGGGTTGATCGTCGGTGACTCGGTCGACCAGGCCGGCGAACACCAGGCGTTGGTCTGGTCGGAGCGTGCGCCGGCGCGGGTCCGGCAGGTTTCGGCGCCCGGCCGGCTCGTCTCGATTCCGGCGGTCACCGAGAACGGCGTCCTGGCCGGCATGGGCGTCTCCACCGGCGAACCGGCAACCCGCACCATCGCGGTCGCCGGAACTGTGGCCGCCGGCCTGCGCGTGCTGCCCGACCTGCACCCCGGTGACTTCTCGTCCGTGTTCGCCGCCAACGGCAGCTACCTCGCCGGGGTCGCGCTCGCGCCCACCGGCGGCGGCGCCAGCGCGGTGCTCTGGCACAACGCGGTACCCCGAGCGCTGTCCACCGGGCCCGCCGAGGCGCTGGCCGTCAACTCGCACGGCGCCGCCACCGGCAACCGCCTGAGCGACTTCCACCCGCTGGTCTGGGACGCCGGCCAGGAGCGGGAACTGCCTCTCGTCCGATCCGGTCAGCCGCTGCTGTCCGGGCTGGGCCAGGCCATCACCCAGGATGGCAGGACGATCGGCGGAGTCGTCGTCACGGCTGCCGACAGCCCGGACGACCAACCCGTCCTGTGGCACTGCCGGTAGCCGACGCCGTCGCGGGGGCGGCGGTCAGCCCGGTGGTAGTGACCGCACCGCACCGCTCCGGGCCGGTGGCTCCGCCGGCACGATCCTGCTGGCCTACCTCCAGCCGGTGATCCTCAGCGACTTCAGCTGGGTCGACAGCTACCGGCAGGCGTACGAGCGCGGCAAGCAAAGATCAAGGAGAGCCGCGGGTGGTAGCCGTGCCGGCCGGGTGGCGGCTCGGTAACCGGGAATAGCCGGCGCCGACCGCGAGACCCGCACCAACTGTGCCTTCGAGGTTGACATCGGGTCCAATCGGTCCGACTCTAATGTTAACGCTCACATCCTGGTCGTCCGACTCGCGGAAGACGGCGATGGTCCCCAGCCGCACCGCAGCACCCGCCGTGCCACATCGAGTGGCATCCGACCGGAGGTATCGATGAGAACGAGAAGGAAATTCGGCCGGCCGGTGACGGCGGCGTTGGCCTCGATGGCCGCGGTCGTCGCCACCGGGGCGATCGCGCTCCTGTCGCCGACGACCCCCGCGCAGGCCGCGGGGCCCGGGCCGTGTGACATCTACGCCTCGGGCGGGACGCCGTGCGTGGCGGCGCACAGCACCACCCGGGCGCTGTTCACCGCGTACAACGGCCGGCTTTACCAGGTCAGGCGCTCGTCCGACAACACCACCCGGGACATCAACGTCCTGAGCGCCGGCGGTATCGCCAACGCCGCCGCGCAGGATTCGTTCTGTGCCGGCACGACCTGCGTGATCACGATCATCTACGACCAGACCTCGCGGGGTAACAACCTCACCCAGGCGCCGCCCGGCGGGTTCTCGGGCCCGGCGGCGGGTGGGTTCGACAACCTCGCCAACGCGACCGCGGCGCCGATCACGATCAACGGCAGCAGGGTCTACGGCGTCTTCGTCGCCCCCGGCACCGGCTACCGCAACAACAACGCCAACGGCACCGCCACCGGCGACCAGCCGGAGGGGATGTACTCGATCTTCGACGGCACGCACTTCAACGGCGGCTGCTGCTTCGACTACGGCAACGCCGAGCGCAACAGCCGGGACAACGGAAACGGCACGATGGAGGCCATCTACTTCGGCAACATCAAGGTCTGGGGCTTCGGCCCGGGCAACGGCCCCTGGATCATGGCCGACCTGGAGAACGGCCTGTACTCCGGGGTGAACTTCGGCTTCAACGCCAACGACCCGACCTTCAACCCCCGCTTCGTGACCGCGATCATCAAGGGCGAGCCGAACCACTGGTCGATCCGGGGCGGCAACGCGCAGTCCGGCGGCCTGTCGACGTTCTACAACGGGGCGCGCCCGAACGTCGCCGGCTACAACCCGATGCGTAAGGAAGGCGCCATCATCCTCGGCATCGGCGGCGACAACAGCGTCGGTGCGGCCGGCACGTTCTACGAAGGCGTGATGACGTCCGGCTACCCGTCGGACGCCACCGAGAACGCGGTCCAGACCAACATCACCTCCGTCGGGTACTCGACCTCGGCGCCGGGCGGCGGCACCGGCCAGCAGATCGTGGGTGGCCAGTCCGGCCGGTGCCTGGACGACCCGAACGGCACCACCACCAACGGCACCCAGCAGCAGCTGTTCGACTGCAACGGGCTCTCCGCCCAGCGCTGGACGGCCACCTCGAGCCGGCAGTTGACGGTGCTCGGCAAGTGCCTGGACGCCAACGCGCACGGCACCACCAACGGCACCGCGGTGATCATCTGGGACTGCAACGCCAGCGGCCAGGCCAACCAGCAGTGGAACGTCAACGCCAACGGCACCATCACCGGCGTGGAGTCCGGGCTGTGCCTGGACGCCAACGGCGCCCAGACGGCGAACGGCACGAAGATCATCCTCTGGGCCTGCAACGGCGGCGCGAACCAGCAGTGGAGCCTGCGTAGCTGACCCGAGGCGCCGGCGGCGGGCGGTCCCCGGCACCGCCCGCCGCCCCTCACCCGCGCTCAGGGGACGGCCCGCGTCCCGGATCTTCGCGCCGACCGGTGCCGGTTCCGACACCCGCGTGTTCAGGCCGGTCCGGCCGGCGGCCGCTGCGTAGGCTGGGCCGGTGCCGGTGACCGCCAAGTACCCGACGAGCTGCGGGGTCTGTTCCTCGCCGATCAGCCCTGGCGAGGAGATCTCCACGGTGGGGCGGCGCTGGGCGCATGTGTCCTGCGTGGCCACGCCGACGCGGGTCACCGGGTCGGCCCGACGTCCGGCGCGGGAGCCCATGCCGGCCGCCGCGGGTGCGCTGGAGGTCTGGACGGACGGTGCCTGTTCGGGAAACCCGGGTCCCGGCGGCTGGGCGTGGGCAACCGCCGACGGCCGGCAGGCCAGCGGCGGCGTCCCCGCGACGACGAACCAGCGGATGGAGATCCAGGCCGCGCTGCGGGCGGTGCGCGCTCTGGACGGCCCGCTGATCGTGGTCAGCGACTCGACCTACGTCGTGAACTGCTTCCGCGACGCATGGTGGCGGACATGGCTGACCCGCGAGTGGGTCACCAGCAGCAAGAAGCCGGTCGCCAACCGCGACCTCTGGGAGCCGCTGATCATCGCGGTCCGCGACCGTCCCGACGTCTCGTTCCGGTGGGTCAAGGGCCACTCCGGCGACCGGATGAACGACCTCGTCGACCAGCTCGCCGTCGAGGCGGCCCAGGCGCTCCGGTCCACCGCACCATGAGGTAGGCCGCCGGGACCCGTCCGTCCCGCGTGACGCAGGATCAGCATTGCTCCATCTGAACCAGTCCGCGGCGCCGTTCGTAGCAGACCGAGCGGCAGTCGGACGGCGGCCGCCTCCCCCGGAGTCGGGGGAGCCGCCTACGGAACTGGAGGCTCGGGTGAATCACCGCTCAGGCAGGAGGTCCCGGCTGGTCGCACTGGCCGCGGTCGGCGCCTCGGTTGTCGCGGCGGCCATCGCGGGGGCCGGCGCGAACGCGACCGCCACGCCGGCCCGTACCGCGGCGGCTCCGGCGGCCCCCGCCGCCGCGCCCGGACGGGCCGCCGCGAAGGCCGGCGCCGCCGCGCTGGCCCAGGCCCTCCAGCAGCGGCTCGGCTCCCGCACCGCCGGCAGCTACCTCGCCGCGGACGGCACCGCCGTGGTGACCGTGACCGACGCCGCGGCCGCCGAGCAGGTACGCGCCGCGGGGGCGACGCCGAAGCTCGTCGCCCGCGGCGGCAGCCAACTCGCCGCGGTGGCCGCCGGGCTCAGCCGGCACCGTGACGCGGTCGGCACCGCATGGCACACCGACCCGGCCAGCGACCAGGTCGTCGTCACCGTCACCCCGCAGGCCGGCGGGCCGCGGCTGACCGCGCTGCTGGCCACCGCGCGGCGGTACGGCGCCGCGGTACGGGTCGAGCGGGCCGCGGCGTTCCGCCCGCTGATCAGCGGCGGCGACGCCATCCTCACCGACAGCGCGCGCTGCTCGCTGGGCTTCAACGTCCGCGACGCGAACGGCGCCACGTTCTTCCTGACCGCGGGGCACTGCACGAACATCGGCCAGACCTGGACCACCGCCGACGGCACCGTGATCGGCCAGCGGGCCGCGAGCAGCTTCCCCGGCGACGACTTCGGCGTCGTCCAGTACACCGGAACCGAGCCGGCCGAGGGCAGCGTCGGCACCCAGGACATCACCGACGCCGCGACGCCGACCGTCGGCCAGCAGGCCTGCCGCACCGGCAGCACCAGCGGCCTGCACTGCGGCTCGATCCTCGCGCTGGACACCACGGTCAACTACGCCGAGGGCACGGTCACCGGCCTCATCGAGACCGACATCTGCGCCGAGCCCGGGGACAGCGGCGGCCCGCTGTTCGCCGGCAGCACCGCGCTCGGCCTGACGTCGGGCGGCAGCGGCGACTGCACGGCGGGCGGGACCACGTTCTTCCAGCCGGTCACCGAGCCGTTGGACAGGTTCGGGCTGAGCGTGTTCTGACCGCGCCACACCTATCGGGGCTGCCGGCCGGCGCGAGCCGGCCGGCAGCCCACCATGCTGGCCGGCTGTTCCTCGGGCCGCGCCCGGCCCGCGGGCGTCGCAGTCCGGTCGGTCGGTCGGTCGAGTCACCGGAATAGCGGTTCGGCGGGAGCGGTTGCGCGCGCGTGAGCTTCGACATGCACGCGCTGCTGGCGGAGTCCCGTATCGGGGTGCTGGCGACGATGAAGTCCGACGGGCGGCCGCAGTTGTCGCCCGTCATGCCGTACTACGACAGGCCGGCCGGCGTCATCTATGTCTCAACCGCCGATGGCCTGGCCAAGACCGCGAATATCCGCCGCGACCCTCGCGTCTCGCTGCAGGTCACCAGCGCGGACGGGCGGTCGTGGGCGACCGCCGAGGGCGATGCGAGGCTGATCGGGCCCGGCTCGGAGCCGGATGGCCCCGAGGTGCAGGCGCTCGTGGACTACTACCGCGCCGCGGCCGGCGAGCATCCGGACTGGGCCGAGTACCGCGCGGTCATGGTGGCCTCCGGGCGGGTGCTGATATCGATGACGGTAAGCCGGGTCTACGGCGCCGAGATCTGATAGGCCGGCGCGCACCGCGGGGTCCGGCGCCGTGTCGGGGGTCGGCGGGCGGGTGCGTCTCCACCGGGACGCGTGCGCGGGGTCGGCGGGCACAGCGGCCGAGCTCGGGGCTGACCAGGCACACTCTGCCTGTGGCGAGTCAGCGGGCACCGTCCGGGGCGGGTGTCTCGGCCCGGGAGGCCGAGGTACTGGCCGCGCTCGGTGAGCACCTGACGAATGCCGAGATCGGCACCCGGCTGTTCATCTCCGTCCGCACCGTGGAGAGTCATGTCTCCTCGCTGCTCCGCAAGCTTCAGGTGGCCGATCGCCGCGCCCTGGCGGCCGTCGCCGCGGGCACGCGGTCCGCGCCGGAGACGCGAGCGCCGTTCCCGTCGCCGCTGACGCCGTTCGTCGGGCGGGTGGCCGAACGGGCGGCACTGACCGCCGCGCTGGAC
The DNA here is from genome assembly GCA_039648995.1 of Mycobacteriales bacterium. Lineage (GTDB taxonomy): Bacteria > Actinomycetota > Actinomycetes > Mycobacteriales > CADCTP01 > JBBWZH01. The sequence goes on along the minus strand of JBBWZH010000548.1, from coordinate 39,865 downwards.
GAGCACCGCATGGTCACGGCCGTCGGACCGGGCGGTGTCGGCAAGACCCGGCTGGCCCTGAGTGTCGCCGCGGACGTGGCTGGCCGGTTCGCCGACGGCGTCTGGTACGTCGATCTGGTACCGGTGACCGACGCGCCGATGATCGCGCCGGCGATCGCGGACGCGCTGGGCCTCGGCGAGCGTCAGGGTCGCTCGGCGGCGGACAACATTCTCGGCTGGCTGGCTGACCGGGAAACGCTGCTCGTGCTGGACAACTGCGAGCACCTGCTGGACGGCGTGGCGGTCCTGCTGGAACGGCTGCTCGCCGGCAGTCCCGGGTTGGCGGTGCTGGCCACCAGCCGGGCCAGGTTGCTGGTTCCGTTCGAACGGGTGTTCCCGGTGCCCGGGCTGTCCGTCGACGCGGACGACGGTGGCCCGGGTGACGCGGTCGAGCTGTTCCTCGGGCGGGCCGCGGCCGGCGGGCGTCCGCCGGCGCCGGGCGAGGAGAAACGCGTCGCGGCCGTCTGCAGGAGCCTCGACGGCATGGCGCTGGCGATCGAGCTGGCCGCCGCCCGGTTCCCGTCGCTCGGGCTCGACGGGCTCGAAGCCGGGCTGGCCGACCGGCTGCGCCTGCTGACCGGCGGCCCGCGGATCGACGACCGGCATCGTTCGCTGCGCTCGACGCTCGACTGGAGTTACACGCTGCTCGACGAGCCCGACAAGGCGGTGCTGCGTCGGGTCTCGGTGTTCGCCGGCCCGTTCACCGCCGCCGCCGCGACCGTGGTTCTGGCCGGGTGGCCGCCGGTGCCGGCCGGCGCCGTTCCCAGCATCCTGGCCGGGCTCGCCGACCAGAGCCTGCTGATCGCGATCGCGGGCCCGGGCGCCACTCGCTACCGCGCGTTGGAAACCATCCGCCAGTACGGCGCGGATCGGCTCGACGACGCGGGCGAGTCCGTCCAGGCACACGCGCGCCACGTGGGCTGGTGCCTGGAGGGGGGCGCCGCTCTCGAGCTCGCGTCCGGCGAGCTCGTCGGTTCGTGGCGGGCCGCGTTCGACGAGGTCGCCGACGAGCTGCGGGGTGCGCTGGCCTGGACGGCGGGAACCGCGCGATTCCGCCTGGAGGCGTACCGGTTGGCGGTCGGGTTGGCCCGGCTGAGCTTCACCCGCGGCATGCCCGGCGAGTCGCAGCGGCGCTACGAGCAGGCGGCCGAGCTGGCCGCTGACGACCTGGCCGCCGCCGACGCCTTGCGCGGCGCGGCCGGCGCCGCGGAGTCGCGACATTTCGGCAACGACGCGTTGCGGCTGCGGCGGGACGCGGCCGACGCGGCGCTCCGCGCGGGTGATCGGGCCGGCGCCGCCACCGACCTCGCCCGGACCGCTGAGTTGATCAACCGCGGCGCCGGACTCATGGCTACCGCGCCCGCGGTCGGCGCGGCGGCGGCACTGATCGCCGAGGGGTGGACGCTGGCCGGTGGCGACCTGGCCGCGCAGGCGCGGCTGCTCACCGCCGAGGCGTTCAACGGCGCCGCCGACGATCCGGCCACCGTCGAACGCGTCCAGCGCGCTCTCGCGCTGGCCGGCCGCATCGACGACCCGCTGATCGAGAGCGCCGCACTCGACCAGCTCACCGCCGTACAGCTGGCTCGGGGCGAGGTCCGCGCCGCGGCGGCCAGCGCGTCGCGGCGGACCGAACTGCTGGTGCCGGCGCGGGTGACGGCCGCATCCGCGATGGAGTTCTTCGACGCGTTCGGCATGGCGACCCATTGCGCTGTCGCCGCCGGCGACCTACCGGCCGCACGGAGAATGGCCGAGCGCCTGCGGGATCTGCCCTTCTATCGGGAGGAGGGCCACCTCGCGACCAGGCTGCTGCTCGTCGTCACGACGCTCGCGGACGACTGGGACGAGACGATCACGCTGGCGGAGCGATTCCGCGAGGGATGGGAGCGGGCCGGACGGCCCCGGGCCAGCAACCTCAGGCGGGCCCCGCATGCGGTCGCGACGGTGCACGGGCTGCGTGGGAATGACGACGCCCGGGCTGCGTGGCTGGAGATCGTCGGCGCGGTCGAGACGCCAGGGCGCTCGCTGTCGGAGCTTCACTTCGGCGAGTTCGTCGACGCCATGCTCCTGCTGCACCGCGGCCAGCCGCGGCAGGCGGCGCAGGTGCTGGACACGCCGCCGGAGCGGCTGAACGAGTGGTACAGCGGCATGTGGCGTCCCTGGTACGCCGCGCTGTGGGCGGAGGCGGCCGTCATGTCCGGCCGCGCGGACACCGCCGACCGCATCCAGCGCGCACGCCTGGCGGCGGCGGGCAACCCGATAGCCGCCGCCATCGTCGATCGCGCGGCAGCCCTGCACGGGCGGAACGGCGGCCGCGACGGGTTGATCGCCGCGGCCGCCGCGCTGGAGGGCGCCGGCTGCCGCTACCAGTGGGCGCGGACGCTCGTGTTCATCGGGGGCAGGCAACGAGCACGAGGCGAGTCCATGCTGGCGGCGATGGGGGCGACGCCCATGGTCGGGCCTTCCTGATTCATCCGCACGGAGAAGCGTGCCCGGGGCGCGCGGGGCGGGCATCCGTGCCGAGCACGGAATCCACCGTCCGTGGCGAGCGCGGATGCCCGGCCGCCCGATCCGGCTCAGGATGGGCACCAACCACAACGGGACGCCGCGGTAGCCGGCGCCCTGAGGCCCGCCGCCGGCAGCGGCGGCGACGCCCGCCGGCGGAGCTCATCCACGCCGCGCGGCGGCAATCACGTCAGAACAACCAGGAGGAGATCGCGTGTCCGCTCGAAGCAGGTTCCATCAGTCAGGCGAGGCGAAACCGTGAGCGCTAGGCGGTTCTGGGTGAAGGCGGTGGGGGTCGTCGCGCTCCTCGGCGCGGCGACGGTGGTCGTCGGCACGCCGGCGTCGGCCGCGCCGAAGCCGGTGGCACCCGGTGCCGTGGCCGCGGCATTGCCGTTCGACATCAACGGCCACTGGACGGACAACGGGTCCGCCAAGCCGGTCATCAGCGCCGCGGGCGGCGCGGTCCTGATCGACATGTCCTACGCCCACCGCCCGACCGCCTTGGGGTCGGTGCTCGACGCGTCATCGATCCTGATGACCTTCCCCGACGCGGGGCCCTTCATCGGCACCTTCCTGACGCCGACCACGCTCCGGTGGTCCAACGGATCGGTCTGGCGGAAGGTCTACGGCGGACCGACGGTGATCAACCTCAACGACGTCTGGACCGACGGCCTGACCGATCAGCATGTGTCCCAGGTGGACGGCTACATCGCGGTGGACATGTCCGCGGTGCACCGCCCGAACGCCACCGGGTTCATGACCGGCCCGGACCTGTTCCTCGTCAGCTTCCCGGACGACCGCGACACGACGTTCGCCACGCTCCGGGCCGGGTTCGTTCCCAGTGCGGATCGCATCGTCTGGTCGAACGGCTCCCAGTGGCGCCGCGAGATAGCGGGCCAAGGCCCGCCGGGATGTCTGCGCGCCGCGACAGTGCTCTGCTGAGCCGGCTCGCGCGGGGCGGCCCCGCGATCCGCTACCTCAGGCCGATCTTCCTGGCCTGAACCGGCCCTGGCGGCCACGGCGCGCCCCCACGCCGTGGCCGCCAGCCGCCATGATCAGCGCAAGAACCGGCCATCGGTGGGCCGGGCCGGGCGGGTTGTTTGCCGCGGGTGCGTGGATGGGTAGCGTGCGGCGGTGCGGAGCATCGCGATCCGGCGGGTTTCCCGGAAAATGGTGGGTACCGCCCGGCTGCGGGACGGGCAGGCCGAGGCCATGAAGGCGGTGCTGCGGCGGGACACGCTCGCGGTGCTGCCGACCGGCACCGGCAAGACGCTGATCTACCAGGTCGCGGCGAAACTGATCCGGGGCGGCACCGTGGTGGTCTCGCCGACGATCGCGCTGCAGCACGATCAGCTGCGGGCGCTGCGCGCCGGCGGCGCCACCGCCGAACTGCTCAACGCGACCGTGCCGGCCGGCCGGCAGCGCGCCACCCTGGCCGACTTCGCCGCCGGGCGGCTGGAGTTCCTGCTGCTGGCGCCCGAACAGCTGGCCCGCGACGAGGTCGTGGCCGAGCTGCGCCGCGCGCCGCTCAAGCTGTTCGTGGTGGACGAAGCGCACTGCGTGTCGGACTGGGGGCACGACTTCCGCCCCGACTATCTCGCGCTCGCGTCGGTGTTCCGCGCGCTCGGCCGGCCCCGCGTGCTGGCGCTGACCGCGACCGCGTCCCCCCGGTCGCGGCTGGAGATCGTGGAGCGCCTCGGCATGGTCGATCCGGCGATCGTGGTGCGGGGCGCGGACCGGCCGAACATCTGGCTCGGTGTCGAGCTGTTCGGCTCGGCGGCGGCGAAGCAGGACCGGCTGCTGGCCGCGGTGCGGGCGGCACTGCCCGGCCCGGGCATCGTCTACGCGGCGACGCACCGCCGGTGCACCGAACTGGCCGCGCTGCTGCGCGAGTCCGGTGTGGACGCCGCGCACTACCACGGCGGTCTGGCCCGGCGCGCCCGCGAGCAGGCGCAGGACGCGTTCATGTCCGGCGGCATCCCGGTGATCGTGGCGACCAGCGCGTTCGGCATGGGGGTGGACAAGGCCGACGTCCGGTTCGTCTTCCACAGCGAGCCGCCGGACACCCTCGACGGCTTCTACCAGGAGATCGGCCGGGCCGGCCGGGACGCGCAGCCCGCCACGTCGACGCTGTTCTACCTGCCCGCCGACCTCGGCCTGGCACGGTATTTCAGCTCCGGGCGCGGGCCGGCCGAGGCCGAGCTGAGCGCGGTGCTGGACGTGGTCCGCGCGCACGGCCCGGTGTCGCCGAAGGCGCTCGGGCAGGCAACCGGGCTGTCCGAGCGCCGGGTCACCACGGTGTTGAACGCGCTGGAGACGATCGACGCGGTCCGCCGCGGGGACGACCGGGCGGTGACCGCGGGCTCGGCGACGGGGCCGTCCAGCGAGCTGGCCGGCCTGGCGGCCGAGCGCCGGGAACGGTACCGGCTGCACGCCCAGTCGGCGGTGGACATGATGCGCACCTACGCGGAGACGACCGACTGCCGGCGCCGGATCATCCTCGAACTGCTCGGCGAGGACCATCCGCGGCGGTGCGGCAACTGCGACAACTGCGACCGGGGCGGCAGCGCCGACCAGCGGAACCGGCCGTTCCGCCTCGGCAGCCGGGTCCGGCACCCGGAGTGGGGCACCGGAACCGTGCAGCTGTACGAGGAGGACGACCGGGTGGTGGTCCTGTTCGACGAGGTCGGCTACAAGACCCTCGCCCTGCCGGTCGTCGCCACGCACACCCTGCTCACGCCGGCCTGACCGCGCCACGGCCGGAGCGCCCGCCCGCGGCCCTGATATCGAAGCCTGGTCGCACCCTGCCGACCCGGCGGGCCTGCGCACCGCCGTCGCGGAGCGGGTAGCCGGGATTGTCGGTGCCGCGTGGCATGGTGACCGGGTGCCGTTACAGAACCGGGTGCTGCCGAGCCAGGAGGTCGTGGCCGAGCCGGCGCGCGGGTTGCTGATGGGCAACCGCGGCTGCCTGCACGGGGCCGGCCGCGAGCTGGGCGTGTCGAGGTGGCGGTCGAAGCTGTGGATCTGCTGCGTCCTGCGGTGGCGGGACGTCCGGCGCGATCCGATGCCGCCCGGCCGGTGGACCGCGCTGTTCTTCCTGGACGAGGCGACCGCGCTGGCCGCGGGTCACCGCCCGTGCGCGTACTGCCGGCGCGCCGACTACCGCGCCTACACCGAGGCCTGGCGCGCCGCGCACCAACTCGCCGACCGACCCAGGGCGTACGAGATGGACGCCCGGCTGCATGCCGAGCGGGTCGAGTCCCGCACCCGGCGGCAGATCACCCGCCCGGCACGGGCCGGTGACCTGCCCGACGGGGCGATCGTCACGCATCGGGGCGGCACCGGCCTGCTGCTGGCCGGGCGCCTACTTCCGTGGTCCCTCGCCGGGTACGGCGCGGCCGAGCCGCTGCACCCCGGTGCGCAGGTCGACCTGCTCACCCCACCGGCCACCACCGCCGTCCTCGCGGCCGGCTACCGCCCCCTCCTGCACCCATCGGCCGGGCCGGCCGCGGCCGGCCGCCGGGTCCTCGCCCCGCCGGCCGCCGGGCCCGATCCCGCGCCGGCCGCGTAACCCGCGGCCGGGTCGGCTGCGTCCTCCCATCGGAGGCGCCGCCGGCGGAGGGGAACGGATGAGGGCGAGCGAGGAAGAGGGGTTCCGGCAGTATGCCCAGGCGCGGTCGCCCGCCCTGCTGCGGACCGCGTACCTGCTGTGCGGCGACTGGCACCGGGCCGAGGACATCGTGTCGACCGCGGTCGTCAAGCTCTACCTGGCCTGGCCGGCGATGAGCCGGGTCCAGCACCTGGACGCCTACGTGCGGCAGATCGTGGTACGCGTCTGGCTGGACGAGCGGCGCCGGCCGTGGCGCCGGGAGCACCTGACCGGCACGCTGCCGTTCGACCCGCCCGAGCCGGTCGAGCCGGCCGGCGACGCCGCGGCCCGCCGGCTGGACCTGCAGCGGGTGCTCGCCCGGATGCCGGCCCGGCAGCGGCTGGTGCTGGTGCTGCGCTACTACGAGGACCTCTCCATCGAGGCGACCGCCGAGCTGCTGCGCTGCAGCCCGGGCGCGGTCAAATCGCTCACGAACCGTGCGATCGCGGCCGTCCGTGACCTGCTGCCGGCATACGCGACCGCTGCCGATCCCGAGGGGGGAAGGTGACCGACGAGCTCCATGGCGCGCTGGCCGACCTCGTGGGGAGCGTGCCGGTCAGTATCGATGTGGACCGGCAGATCGCGCGCGGCCGGCGCCGCCGGCGGCTCCGGCGGCTCACCGCCGCGGGCGCCACGGTCGCGGCCGTGTGCGCCGCCGCCATCGCGGTCGCGACGGTGACGGCGCCGGCCGGGGGCACCCGCCAGCCGGCCGCGACCCAGCCGCCCCGGCCCGCGCCCGCCACCCCGACCACGCCGGCACCGCCGAGCCAGACGGTGCGGCCGCCGGCGGCGGCCGGGCACGTCCCGGACACCGTGCACAGGACCTCGGCGCGGTCGCGGGCGCTGCTCGCCCAGCTGCGTCAGCTCGCGCCGGAACTCCGCCCCATCGCGGGCGGCGTGTACTCCGACGACGAACGGTGGACCGACGGCGTGCCGCACGGCCTGTCCGCCGACGTCATGTGGCAGTACCCGCCAGACCGCATCCAGGGCGCGTCCGACGTCCAGATCCAGCTGATGGTCACCGCCGGCACGTTCCACGGGCCGGAGGTGTGCCAGAGCGTGACCGCGCCGCTGGAGGAGCGGTGCACCGATGTCCGGCGGCTGCCCGACGGCTCGACCGCCTACCTGCGCGACGTCAACCTGTACGGCGGCGTGCCGGTCCCCGACCGGTCCAGCGGCGACCTGGTGCGCGAGGTGCGGCTGGTCCGGGCGGACGGCGTCGAGGTGTGGCTCAAGGCCACTGCCGAGGGGCCGGTGCAGCATCCGGTTCCGCTCGACCTGGCCCGGGTGCTCCAGATCGCCGACAACGTGACCGTCTTCCCCTGATGACCTTCCCGAGTTTGGAGTGCGGATGAACGTGCGGTGGCGACGGTTCGGCCTGATCGCGGTGCCGGCGGTGGCGGGGCTGCTGGCGACGACGCTGCTGGCGCCGGCTGGGACGGCACCGGCCGGTGCCGCCCCGGCCCGGCCGGACCGGCCGCTGCCAGCTCTGTGGGCGGCGCGGATGTCGCAGACCGCGCTGGTCCGGTACTACCTGACCCACCCCGACCAGGCCCCCGACTCGCTGCGCAACGTGCTGCGGGCGGCCCGGCCCGGCTGGCCCCGCCCGGGCCGCGGACCCGCGCCCGCCGGGCCGGCGGCGGCCGGGCCGGCGGCCGGGCCGGCGGCCGGGCCGGGGAAGCCGGTGCTGTTCACCGCCGACGACCTCGGCCTGCCGCAGAACCAGGAGTCGGTCACCCGCTGCGCCGCGCGGCCGGACGTGGTGCTGGAGAGCACCAACGACTACCGCGCCATCGCCGACCCGGCGAACAACTTCACCGGCTGGCACGTGTCCACCGACGGCGGCCGGAGCCTGGCCAACGAGGGCCGGCTGTCGCAGACCGTGTTCCCCAGCGGGGCCGCGGTGCAGTCGGACGGGAACGGGGTGGTCGCCTCCGACGACGCCTGCAACCTCTACCTGGCGAGCTCCGCAGTCGACCGGATGAACCCCGATTCCTTCGACAACGGGGTGGTCGTCGCGCGGTCCACTCCGGACAGCCTGGCCCACTGTCCAGGTGGGACGGACCGGGCGTGCTGGCCGGTCCGCAAGGTGGTCGTCGCCGCGCCCGACGCGAACGAGTTCATCGACAAGCCGTGGATGGCGGTCGGCCGGTCCGCCGGGCGGACCGTGGTCTGGGTGAGCTACACCGAGTTCTTCGTCGACCCGGACACCTCCGCCAGCGGCACCCGGGTCAAGGCCGTGCGCTGCGACGCGGCGCTCACGTCCTGCGGCGCGCCAGTGCTGGTCTCCGGTAGCGACATCGGTGCCCACTACAGCGACCTGACCGTCGGGCCGGACGGCGGGGCGTACGTCAGCTGGGTCGACATCGCCGACCACGACGACTTCACCCAGACGTTCACGATCAAGTTGCGGGCCGCGCCGGCCGGCAGCACCGCGTTCGGCCCGACCCAGGTCGTGCGGGTCGAGGAGAACGCGATCCAGGTCGGCGGCGCGCTGCACGCGAACACGTTCCGGTCGGTGACCATCCCCAAGACCGAGGTGAGGCTGATCGGCGGCCGGCCCCGGGCCTACGTGGTCTGGGAAGCCTGCCTCGCCAGGGTCCGGGACGGCTCGGTCTGCGAGGGCGCGCAGGTGAAGCTGCGCTACACCGACGACGCCGGCAGCGCCACCGCCCGGTGGAGCGGCATCCGCACGCTGTCCGGGCGCGGGAACGCGTACTTCCCGACGATCTCCGCCAACCCGGGCGGGTCGGCGCTGGCCGTCGCCTGGTACACGAGCAGGTACGACCCGACCTACGACAACCGGCAGGACGTCGAACTCGCCACCGTCGCGGCCGACGGCACCGTCGCCCGGGTCCAGCGGCTCACCCCGATGTCGAACGCGCCCGAGGCCGACCCGCTCCTGCTCGGCATCTACCTCGGCAACTACATCGAGGTCACCGCCCGCGACGACCAGGCCCTGGTCGCCTTCACCGCGAGCTTCCGCCGGATCCCCTTCGCCCTCGACGGCGGCCTGCCGGTCCCCCAACAAGACAACTACCTCATCGCCGGCAGCCTCTGAACCACCGAACCGTCGCCGGCCCGTCCCGCTGCGTCATCTGTGGCCAGATCCTCCGAGCGAACGAGGGGCCCGGGCTGGCACGGTCAGGAGGGGTGGGCGTCGAAGCGGGGCTCGCGCTTGTCGGCGAACGCCGCCACTCCCTCGCGCCCGTCCGCGGTCTCGATGAGGGGGGCGGTGAGATCGCGCTCGATGGTCAGTCCTTCGGCGAGGTCGTGCTCCTCGGCCCCGGCGACGAGCCGCTTCGCGAGCGCACGCGCCGCCGGCGCGGAGCCGAGCACCTCCGCCACGAGGGCGGTCAGCGTCTGGTCCAGATCGTCGTCGGCGCAGACCCGGTTCACCAGGCCCCAGGCGTGGGCCTCGTGCGCGGTCAGGATCCGCCGGGTCAGGATCAGCTCGTTGGCCCGTAGCCGGCCGACGAGGCGGGGCAGCCGCTGGGTGCCGCCGCCGCCGGGCAGCAGCCCGAGCCGCGCCTCGGGCAGGCCGAACCGCGCGTTGGTGGCCGCGACCACGAGATCACAGGCGAGCACGAGCTCGAAGCCGCCGCCGAGGGCGAAGCCGCGGACCGCCGCGACGATCGGCTTGGGGCAGCGGGCGAACTGGTCCACCACGGCGCGCGAGCCGTCCATCAGCTCGCGGAAGCCCGCCTCCGACAGGCCTACGTAGACCCCGATGTCGGCGCCGGCGGCGAAGGCCCGGCCCTCACCGCGCAGGACGACGACGGCCGCCGCGTCGTCGGCGGTGGCCTCGCCCAGCTCCGCGCCGAGCTGGGCGAACACCTCCGGTGACAGGGCATTGAGCTTGTCCGGGCGGTTGAGCCGGATGGTCGCCACGCCACCGGTGGTGTGCCGGGTGACGATCGTCATCCCTTCACCGCGCCGGTGACGGTCTGCACGAAGTGCCGCTGGAAGGCGGCGAAGACCAGGACGATCGGCAGTGCCGTGAGCACCGAGCCGGCCAGGATCGCGCCGTAGTCCGTGCGGTACTCCCCCGAGAACGCCTGCAGGCCCACGGTGACGGTGTAGTACCGCGGGTCGTTCGTCACCGACGACGCGATGACGAACTCCTGCCAGGTCGTGATGAAGACGAAGATGCCGCCGGCGACCATGGCCGGGCCGAGCAGCGGCATCACCACCCGCCAGAAGACGCCCCAACTGGAGCAGCCGTCGATCGCGGCCGCCTCGTCGAAGTCGCGCGGGATCTCGTCCACGAAGCCCTTGACGAGCAGCACGCAGACGGCGGTCGACAGGCCGGCGTAGGCGAGGCCGAGCCCGCCGAGGCTGTTGAACAGCCCGAGCTTGCCCCACAGCTTGTAGAGCGGCACGACCAGCGACGCGGACGGAATGAGCTGCAGCAGCAGCATCGCCCAGAACAGCACGCGTGCGCCGCGGAAGGTGAAGCGGGAGAAGCCGTACGCGGTCACGGTCGCGGCGGCGACGGCGACGGCGCTCGCGAGCCCCGAGGCGATCAGGCTGTTGAGCAGGTTGCGTCCCAGGTCGGCCTGCAGCGCGCGGGTGTAGTTGCCGAAACCGAAGTCCGAGAAGTCGGTGAGGCTGCCGGTGAGCACGTTGCGCTGCCGCAGCGAGGCGGCGACGACGTACAGCATCGGCACCAGCACGACGAGCCCGATGACCGCGATCACGGCCTGCGGCGCCTTGTCGACGACCCGCCGGCCGAGCGGGGGCCGCATCACGCGCTCCTGCGGGTGATCAGGCCCAGGACGCCCCGCACCGTCAGCAGCAGCGCGACGACGACCAGCAGGATCACCGAGAGCGCCGACGCCTTCGGGATATCGAACTGGTTGAACGCCACGTTGTAGATCCACACCGGCAGCGTCTCGGTACTGCCGGACGGGCCTCCGCCGGTCATCAGGTACACCCCATCGAAGTAGTTGGACGTCGCGATGACGCCCAAGGCGAGGCTGGTCACGATGGTGGCGCGCATCTGCGGGATGACGATGTAGATGAGCGTCTGCCACCCGGAGGCGCCGTCGATTCTGGCGGCCTCCTTCGTCTCACCGGGAACCGACTGGAGGCCGGCGAGGAGCAGCAGGAAGTAGAAGGGAAAGCCCTTCCACGCGGCGGCGACCATCACGCCGAGCAGCGCCGTGCTGGAGTCCGCCAGCCAGGCATGCCGCGAGTCGTCCCCGAACAGCCCGAGGATCTGGTTGAAGAGCCCGTCCTCCTTGTAGAGGAACACCCACGTGTAGGCGGCCACGACACCCGGCAGCGCCCACGGAAGGATCAGGATGGGCCGCACCACCCGGATGAACCGGCTGGACCGGTCTGCCATGACCGCGCCGAGGAACCCGAGGGTGAACTGCATCGCCGTGACGCCGAGCGTCCACTGCACGGTCAGCCAGAGCGACTCGTACAGGTGCGGGTCGCGGAGGATCTGCCGGTAGTGCTGCAGGCCCACGAACTGGTTGCCACCGGCGGTCTGGTCGGTGAAGCTCGCGCCGATGTTCGAGACGATCGGGTAGCCGACGACGAACGTGGCCAGCCCGACGCCGGGTAGGACCCACAGGTAGCGCGTCGGAGACCTGCGCCGGCGGCGCCAGGGCGCCGGCCCGGGACGGGGGGCCGGCGCCGCGGGCACCGCTCGGTCGGCGAGCACGGGTGCGCTATCGGCCATCCATCAACCCCCGAGGGTTCCGTCGAGGTCCGACTGGGCCTTCTGCAGCACCTGCTCGGTGGGTTGGCCCTGGATGACCTTCTGCAGCGCGTCCATCACGATGGTCGCCTGGTTGGACAGGTTGGGGTTCAGCGCGATCGGGTGGCCGGCCTTCTCCGCCAGGATCTTCCAGTAGATGTCGTACTTCGCGGCCTTCAGCGAGGTTGCCGCGCCGCGCCCGTTGATGGTCGCCGGGAAGAGACCGGTCGCCTGGATGATGTTCGCCGGCTTGTAGAGGTCGGTCACGAAGGTCTTGAGAATGCTGTACTTCTTGCTGGCGACGTAGCTGGGCACGCCGAGTGTCCAGCCACCGGTCGAGGAGTAGACCGACGCGTCCATCGGCAGCGACTGGCCGAGCTCGAAGTCGCCGGTGATCTCCTTGGCCGACGGGATGTTCCAGAACCCGCCCATCACCATGCCCACCGTGCCGGCGCCGAGCTTCTCCCGGCAGTCGTCGGTGGTCTGCGACACGCCGTTGGACTTGTCGCCGGTGGCCGCCAGCGCCTTGTACGTGTCGAAGGCCCTGACCGCCGCGGGAGTGTCGATTGTGGACTTGGTCAGGCCCTGGTCGAAGAACTCGCCGCCGGCCTGGTGCACGAACGGGCCGATGCCCTCGTAGAGCGCGAGCCAGTTCTGCCCGGCGGCGTAGCAGAAGCCCTGGTACTTGCTGCCCAGCGCGCGGACCTTCTGCGCCGCGGCGATCATCTCCGGCCAGCTGACCGTCTCCCCGAACGGCGCCACGCCGGCCTTCGCCAGGAGCTTCTTGTTCCACTGCAGCACCCGGCTGCCCGTGTCCAGCGGGAGGGCCACCTGGGAGCCCTTCCACTTGGTCTGGTCCACGAAGCCGGGGTAGAAGTTCGACACCGCGAGGTCACCGTCGAGGCTGGTCACCTTCGTGATGTCGGTGAGGAAGCCCTTCGACGCGAAGGTGCCGAGCGTCACCGAGTTCACCAGCACGACGTCCGGCCCACTCTTGGCACTGAAGGCCTGGTTGAGGGCCGCGTCGTAGTTGGCGAACGGGATGAGGCGGAGGTTCACCTTCGCGTCGGGGTGACTGGAGTTGTAGCTGTTCACATAGGCCTTGAGGGTGTCGTTCTCGACCGCCCAGAAACTGATCGCGTTCGGGGAGCCGCCCGAGCTCGACCCGCAGCCGGTCATCGCGCCCGCCAGCACGACCGCGCTGACCGCGCTGAGTAGTAGCCTTCTCACGGCTCATCCCCTTCTCTTGCGCGCCACCACGGTCACCAGACCGTGGGCAGGAATGTGGACGGTCGGGCCGTCGAGGGCGACTCCGGTGCCGCCGAACGGGTCGGCCGTGAACAGCGTGATGTCGCCGGGGAGCGACGTCAGGTGCACCGCGGTGGCGCGGCCCTCGTGCTCCCAGTACCGGATGAGCACGGCGTCGGGGCCGACCGGTTTGAGGCACGTCAGCAGGACGTTGGCCGCGTCCGGCACCGCCCACGCCGGTGCCGAGCGCACGCTGTCGCCGCTCCCCCGGCCGTCCCCGCGGACCGGGTCACTGCCCGGACCGCGGACCGGACCGTCGCCGGGGCGCGCCCGCAGGGCGAGTTCCCGGCCCCATCCGAGGTCGGTGGGGGCCACCGTCCCGGTCGGGTCGATCCGGACGTGGAACGTGTGGTCGCCCCGCTGTTCGTACCAGTTGCCCCGCGAGTGGCAGCTTCGCTTGGTGGCAAGGAGGATCGCCTGCAGCACGGTGCCGCCGCGGCCCGGCACCACATCGAGCCAGTCGTAGACGGCCACGCTGCCGCTGAGCGTCAGCGACCGCTGGCCGTCCGCGGCCTGGATCCAGCTCTGCACCTCGCGCGGACGCATGTCGCCGAAGTCCTCGATCTCGTCGACGCCGGCCGTGACCGAGCCGAACGGCACCTCGTACCGGACCGTCGTCGCCCCGTCGGCGCCCGCGAACGGGAAGCAGAGCCGCAGTTCGCGCCCGTGCTCACCGGTCCAGCCGAGCACGTCCACGCGCAGGTCGAGGTACGGCAGGTCCCGGTAGAGCGTGTAGGTGTTGCGCACCCGCGCGCCGGCGATCGGTGCCTCGGTGACCACCCGGGTCAGCGCGTCGGTGCGCAGCACCAGCCTCGGGTCGTCGCCCCGGTTCCCGGTCGAGGCGACCCGGGTGATCCGCGGCTGGTAGGGCCGCGGCAGCTGGTAGTCCCAGAAGCCGCTCTGCTCGTGCATGCCCACGTCGATGCCCGGCGAGTCAACGGCGATGGTCTCCCCGAACAGGTACGCGTCGGTGCGCGCCACCGGGATCTCCGGCCGGCCCGGCCGCACCCGGCTCAACCGGTACAGCCCGCCCCGGGTGATGACGGCCGTGTAGTGGTCGTTGCTGTAGCTGATGTCGCCGTCGGTCTGGCGCAACGCGGGGCCCGGATCGGCCGCCGGCGTCGGTGTCAGCCGGAACACCGCGTACCCGAGCCCGGGCACGTCGGGCGCCACGAACCCGACGGTGGCGTAGCCGCGCTGGCTGCCGGCCGGGGCGCCCTGAGCGAGCACGTGACCGATCGCGGCGGCGCCGTCCGGCCCGGTCAGCCTGACCGCACCGGCGAGCCGGCCGGCGGTCGCGACCTCCGCCTCGACCCAGTCGGACCGCGTCCGCGGGAACGGGTTGTAGACCACGATCTCGTCGGCACCGAGCCCCAGGCCGCCGGCCAGGCCCGCGAGACCCGCGTCGATCGCGCGTAGCCCGGCGTGCAACGCCGCCTCGGCCTTGACCCGGAACACCTCGTCGGTGCCGACGCCGTGCAGCCCGCCGAAGCCGTGGTCGATGTAGACGTGGTCCCGCCACGCCCGGTCCAGGTCCACGGTGTCGGTCCGGACACTGTGGACGCCGAAGATGAGGGGCAGGCCACGCAGCCGCTCGGCGGTCAGCAGCACCGACTGGGAGCGGCGAAGCGCGTCCACGGTCTTGTGGTGCCCGGGGCCGTGGATGTAGAGCCATGGGTTGGGCATCTCGCCGCGCACCACCGGCAGCCGGTCGATCGCACCGTCCTTGGCCAGCAGCGCGACGTAGGCGTCGGCGGTGCCGAACTCCAGCCGCGCATGCACCCCGAACTCGGCGGCGATCTCGGTGGCCCGCGCATTCCAGGTGTCCACAAAGGACGACAGCGCCACGCTGGGGACGGTGTAGTCGGCGGTCACGCAGACCAGGAGCGCGCGCGGCAGGTCGTGCTCGGCGAACACCGGCTCGAACCGGCCCACCAGTTCGCGCAGCCGCGCCGCCGCGACCGCCACGTCGAAGTCGCCGTCGCCGTCGACCGCCTCCTCCAGCGGCGAGGTGTGCAGCACGCGGGTGTTGAGGAACGGGTAGCCGTAGTGGCCCTGGAAGAGCGACAGCACGAGCAGGCGCGAGCCGTCGGCCGCCTCCCACCAGTAGACACCGGGCCGGCAGCGCGACACGACGAGATAGTCGATGCCGGCCGGGCCGTAGATCTGTGCCAGGTTGCGGGTGCGGCCCTGTACGTCGACGTTCCAGGCGCCCCGCGAGGCGATGCCGTAGCGGTCGGCCAGCGCCTTGCGGCCGTGCTCCACCTGGCGCAGCAGGCCCTCTCCGCCATAGAGCCCCTCATAGGGCTGTACGTAGGTGCCGCCCCACTCCAGCCGGCCCGACTCCACCAGCGCCCGCAGGTAGCCGGCCCGCTGCGGGTTGCGGCCCAGGTACTCGTCGGCGTAGAGCGACGCCTCGACCGCGTACGCGTAGCCCGGGTCGCGGTCGAGAAGGTCGAGGACCGCGTCGATGATCCCGTGCTCGCGGTGCTCGGCGATCTCGCTCGGGGTGCCGGCCCAGCCGATGTCGTTGTGACTGGAACCGACCACGAGGATCCGCCAGGGCTGCGAGTCGGTCTGCACCGTGGCTCCTCCCCGTTGCTGTTGCTACACATTATCGATAAGCGATAGAGTGCAGGCCGATGACGGGGTTGTCAATCAGGGTTTCCGGCGCATTTACCGGGACGGAGGTCTTCGAGGTGGCTGATTCGGAGGGCGGGCTCGGCCGCTCCTTGCTGTCTGATCAGGCGTACGCCCTGCTGCGCGACCAACTCCTGGCCGCCGAGCATGCGCCCGGCACACGGCTTGTCGAGTCCGAGATCGCGCGCCGGTTGGCGGTCAGCCAGGCGCCCGTGCGCGAGGCGCTGCGCCGACTGGCCCACGAAGGCCTTGTGCTCCAGCTCCCACACCGGGGCAGCTTCGTTGCGCGCCTGTCGGCCGAGGAGGCCCGCAAGGCCTATGCGGTAAGGGCGGCCCTGGAGGTCGTGGCGGTGGACGGGGTGGTCGAGAGCGACGACCCCGAGCTCATCCCGAACCTCGTCACCGCGCTGGAGGAGGATCTGGCGACAATGGTGGCCGCGGCCGACCGCGACGACATCGCCGCGTTCGTCGCCGCCGACGCCGAATTCCACCGCACCGTATGGGAAACCAGCGGCAACGAGCTCCTCGGCCGGATCTGGCCCATGGTCGAGGTGGCCATGCGCAACCTGACCGTTGTCTCCAACCGGCTCTACTACGACCGCCTCTCCGATGTGGCCGCCACTCACCGGCCGCTCGTCGAGGCGCTGCGCCGGCGCGACCCGGCGGCCGCGCAGCTGTTCCAGGAGCACTGCCTCGATGTGTGGAGCCACGCCGAGGAGGCCCCGGCCCCGCCCGCGGCCGGCCCGGGCAAGCGAGGCAAGCAGGGCAAGCGGGGCAGGCAGGGCACGGGCTGATGCCGGGCTCGGTCGTGGTCACCGGCGCGGCCGGTGGCATCGGCGCCGCGGTGGTCACGGCGCTGCACAGCGCCGGCTACGCCGTGGTGGGCATCGACCTGGCCGAGGCCGGCTGGCCGCAGGTCGCCACGCGGCTCGTCGGCGACGTCACCGATCCGGCCGTGCACGACGCCGCCGCGGCGACGGCTACCGCGCTGGGGCCGCTGGTCGGCTGGGTCAACACCGCCGGCATCGCCGCCGCCGCCCCGGTCACCGACGTCAGCGTCGAGGGCTACCGCACGCTCATCGACATCAACTTCGGCGGCACCCTGTGGGGCGTCGCCGCTGCCGTGCGGGCCATGCGCGACGCGGGCGGCGCGGGCGGCAGCATCGTGTCGATCAGCTCCACCCAGGCGCACGTCGGGTTCCCCAGCTACCCGCTCTATGCCGCGTCCAAGGGCGCCATCGAGGCGCTCACCCGCCAGGTCGCCGCCGAGTACGCGGCTGCGGGCATCCGCTGCAACGCGATCGCTCCGGGCGTCATCGCCACGGCCCTCAACGACCGCATCCTGGCCGAGGCCGAGGATCCGGACTCGCTGCGGGCCGCCTGGGACGCCCTGTGCCCGATCGGGCGCTGGGGTACGGCCGATGACGTGGCCCGGCTCACGCGCTACCTCATCGGGCCCGAGTCCGGCTTCCTGACCGGACAGGTGCTGACCCTCGACGGTGGACAGACCATCGTGCCCCCCGGGCCGCGTGCCGATGGCTAACTCCGACGACGACCTGCTGCTGCGCTCCGGGCGGCTGGAGGTGGCGCTCTCGCCCGAGTTCGGCGGCGGCGTCACCGGCATCCGTGACCGTCCGTCCGGCGCGCAGGTGCTGTGGCGCACGCCGTGGGCCGACGAGACGCCAGCGCCGCCGCGGGGCCGCCCGCTCGACGTGGACGCCTGGGTCCGCCACTCCCGCGGCGGCTGGCAGGTGCTGCTGCCCAACGGCGGGGACGACTGCGGGTGGCACGGCGTCCGGCACGGGTTCCACGGCGAGGCCACGGTCATCGCGTGGCGGGTGCTGCGGCGGTCGGAGGCGTCGGCCACGCTGGCCGCCGCCCTGAACGCCGCCCCCATCGACGTCGAGCGGGTCGTCGCCGTGGCGGGGGCCGATGTCGTGATGACCGAGCGGCTCCGCAACCGGTCAGCGCAGCCCGTCGATCTGATGTGGACCCACCATCCCGGGTTCGGTGGCGACCTGCTGGCCGGGCCGGTGCGAGTGGATACCAACGCCCGCGCGGTCCAGCTCGACGACCGCGCCCCGGTCGTCGGGGTGGCCGCCGTGCCGGGCGACGTGGGCCGGTGGCCCCGGGTCGGCGCCGTCGACCTGCGCCATCCCCGGGACGGCAGCGCGCTGCTGGGCTACCTCTCCGACTTCGACGGCGACCCGTGGGTGCGGCTGACCCGCGCCGACGGCTCGCTCGGCGTCCGGCTCGCCTGGGATGCCGCGACGTTCCCACGCTGCTGGCTCTGGTACGAGCTCGGCGGCACCACGGGCAGCCCCTGGCACGGTGGGGTCCGCGTTGTCGGGGTCGAGCCGTCCACCTCCTGGCCCGGGCAGGGCCTGGCCCGGGTATCCGCCACGACCGGAGCGACCTTCCGCCTCGCCGGCCACGCCACGGCCACAAGCTCCGTGACGCTGACCGTGTTCGCGGCCGACGATATCGCCTCACGACCTGGAGAGTCAGCATGACCGCGCCAGCCCGGCTCCGGAGCGCCCTCGTCTCCGACGCGCTCGATGCGCTCGGCTACCGCCGCCAGTGCCTCTCCGCCGGGATCGTGCCGATCACGAGCGGCGCGGTGCTGGTGGGTCCGGCGCTACCGGTGCAGATCGAGGTCGTGCACGAGGTGCCGGACGTGCCGTACCAGGGCCTTCTGGCGGCGCTCGACGCGATCGGCCCCGAGCAGGTCTTCGTCGCCTCCGTGCGCGGCGGCTCCGATGTGGCGATCTGGGGTGAGCTGGTGACGACGGTCTGCCGGGTCCGCGGGGCCGCCGGGGCCGTCTGCGACGGGTACGCGCGGGACATGGTGAAGATCCGCGAGACCGGCTTCCCGGTCTTCTGCCGGGGCACCGTGCCCACCGACAGCAACGGGCGCTCGGAGGTCCGCGCGCATAACGTGCCCGTGGTCATCGACGGGGTCCGGATCGAGCCGGGTGACCTCGTGGTCGCCGACGACGACGGGGTGGCCATCGTGCCGGCGGCCCTCATCGACACGGTGGTCGGCATGGCACAGGAGAAGGACGCGCACGAGTCGCGGTTCCGCGCGGCGGTGGTCGAGGGGATGACGGCCACCGAGGCGTTCGGGAAGTTCGGCGTGCTGTGACGGGTGGCCCGCTCGACGGCATCGTGGTCGCCGACTTCACCCAGCTCGTGCAGGGCCCGTACGCGGCGCAGGTGCTGGCCGACCTCGGCGCCGAGGTGATCAAGATCGAGCCGCCGAACGGTGACTGGTTGCGCCGCTTCGCGCTGGGCAACGCCTACCCCGGCGGGGAGAGCATCTCGTTCCTGGCCTTCAACCGGAACAAATCGAGCGTGGTGCTCGACCTCAAGCGGGCCGACCAGGTGGCGGCCGCTCGACGGATCGTGGCCCGTGCCGACGTCGTGCTGGAGAACTTCCGCCCCGGTGTGATGGAGCGGCTCGGGCTCGGCTACGAGACCCTGCGGGAACTCAACCCCGGCCTGATCTACTGTGCCAGCACGGGTTACGGCACCGACGGGCCCTACCGCGACCGGCCGGGTCAGGATCTGCTGGTTCAGTCGCTCACCGGTCTGCCCACCCTCAACGGGCGTGCCGGTGACCCGCCGATCCCGGTCGCCGTCGGCGTCGCGGACATGACCGCCGGCCTGCACATGGTCTACGGGACGCTGGCCGCCCTGGTCGAACGCGCACGCACCGGCGCCGGCCAGCGGGTGGATGTGAACCTGCTGAACTCGCTGCTCGCCCTGCAGTCCCAGGAGCTCACCGCGCACCTCAACACCGCCGACCGGCCGCGCCGCAACCCCGTCATGGCCGGCACGCCCTTCACCGGTGCGCCCTACGGCATCTACCCCACCCGCGACGGGCACCTCGCGATCGCCATGAACGCGGTGAGCCGTCTGATGTCGGCGCTCGGGCTCGACGGATGGGCCGGCGTCGACGCGCAGAACGTCACCGAACCCGACGCCGATGCCGCGATCCGGGCCGCCGTCACCGGGCGGCTGGCCGAGAAGTCCACAGTGGAGTGGCTGGATGTGCTGCTGGCCAAGGACATCTGGTGTGCTCCGCTGCAGGACTACGACGCCGTCGCGGCGGACCCGCAGGTGCGCCACAACGGGATGATCGTCGAGATCGAGCACCCCACGGCCGGCCCGGTGCGGGTGATCGGGCCGGCGGTCCGGTTCGGCGGGAGACGGGCCGACGCCGAACACCGGCCGCCGCCGCGGCTGGGCGAGCACACCCGCGACGTGCTGACCCGGCTGGCCGGCTACGACGCGGACGAGACCGAACGGCTCGCTCCGGGGGGCGCCTCGTGAGCGGGCTGACCGGTATGACGTGGAGTCATCCGCGCGGGCACGACTCGCTGCTGGCCGCGACGGCCGCGTTCACGCGGCGCCACCCCGGTATCGACGTGTCGTGGGAGGCCCGCAGCCTGCAGGACTTCGCCGACTTCCCGCTGGCCCTGCTGGCCGAGCGGTATGACCTGCTGGTCTTCGACCACCCGTTCATCGGCGAGGTGGCCGCCTCGGAACTGCTGGTGCCGCTCGACGCTGTCCTGCCGGCCGGGATAATCGCCGACGCGGCGGCCCACAGCGTCGGGCCGTCGCACCAGAGCTACGTGTGGGACGGGCACCCGTGGGCGCTGGCCATCGACGCGGCCTGCCACGTCAGCGCGCACCGGCCCGACCTCGTCGGCCGGGCGCCGGCCGACTGGGCCGCGGTGCTCGCGTTCGCCCGCCGGGCGCACGCGGACGGCGGACCGCTGCTGGCCCTGCCCGCCAAGCCCATCGACAGCCTCCTCGCGTTCCTCTCGATGCTCGCCAACGATGTCGGCGAGCCGTTCGGCCGCGACGGTGGCCTCGCCGCGCCGGACCGCGCGGTGGTCGCGCTGGAGCTGCTGGCCGAACTGCTCGCGCACGCGCACCCGGCCTCGCTCGACGCGAACCCGATCCAGCTGCTGGAGCTGATGGCGACCACCGACGAGGTGGCGTACCTGCCGCTCACGTTCGGCTACGTCACCTATGCCACCCCGGGAACGCGCCCGCATCAGGTCCACTTTGGACCAATGCCGGCCGGGAGGCGGGGCGTCGCCGGCGGCGTGCTGGGCGGCGCGGGCCTCGGCATCTCCGCCCGGTCGGCGCACGTGGCCGAGGCCGCCGAGCTGCTCGCGTTCGTCGCGTCCGGTGACGTGCAGGCGGGCGCGTACGTGGCCGGAGGCGGGCAGCCCGGGCACCGTGCGGCGTGGCTCGACGCGGCCGTCAACGCCGGCCACGGCGACTTCTTCGCGGCCACGCTGCGCGGCATCGACGCCGCGTACCTGCGCCCCCGCTGGCCGGGGTACCTGCCCGCGCAGACCACCGCGGCCGACCTGCTGCATGCCGGGCTGCGGCGCGGCGCCCACGCCGGCGACCTGGTCGCCGCGCTCGACACGCACTTCACCGCCGCCCACCGAGCATCGTCTCCTGTGGAGGGACGTGACCCGCATGGCCATTGACTCCGCCGCGCCGCCCGAGGTGCCGATCGAGCGGTTCAGCACACTCGCCGACGGGCTGGACCATCCCGAGTGCGTCGCCGCCGGCCCCGACGGGCAGCTCTACGCGGGCGGCGAGGCCGGGCAGGTGTACCGCCTCGACGAGAGCGGCCCGCGGCTGCTCGCGAACACCGGCGGCTTCGTGCTCGGCCTGTGCCTCGACGCCGACTCCGCCATCTACGCCTGCGACCAGTTGCGCCACGAGGTGGTGCGGGTCGGCGTCGACGGCGCCGTCGAGTCCTATTCGGACCGGATCCAGACCCCGAACTACCCGGTCTTCACGGCGGACGGCACCCTGTTCGTCTCCGACTCGGGCAGCTGGGACGGGAACGACGGTGCGCTGTACCGGATCTCGCCGGCCGGCGAGTGCCGGCGTCTCGACCTCGATGTGCCCGCGTTCCCGAACGGGCTGGCGCTGTCCCCCGCCGGAGACTGGCTCTACGTGGTGCTCTCCCAGCTCCCCGGCGTCGTGCGGGTGCCGATCGCGGACGGGGAGGTGACCGGCGATCCGGAGCTGGTGCTCGACATGCCGGAGCACGTGCCGGATGGCCTCGCCGTGCTCGCGGACGGCGATGTGCTGATCGCCTGCTACAACCCGGACACCATCTACCGGCTACACGACGGGACGGCCACCGTGTTCGCCCACGACCCCCGGCGGGTGGTCCTCGCCGCGCCCACCAACCTTGCCCTGCACGGCCCCGACCGGACCCACCTGGCCGTGGGCAGCCTCGGCCGGTGGCACGTGGCGTCCGTCGACATTGGACGGTCAGGGGCCCGGCTCGCGTACCCGACGCTGCCCCGATAGTCGAACTCGGCCGCGCCGTCGGACTGCCGGCCGGGAGTTGCGTGGTGCGAACCGGGTGGATGTCACAGGCCGACCCGGCTGTGTCGTCATCACTAGTGCCCCCGGCGCACGACCGGGCCAGGGCCGCGACTCTCGGACTCGGGACTGGAGAAGACGACATGGCCGCACTCGCCTACAGCCGTTCCGGCGCGGGCGCGCCGCTGGTGCTGGTGCACGGCATCGGGTCCTCGCGGCGCGCGTGGGATCCGGTGCTGCCGGCGCTGGCCGAACGGTTCGACGTGCTCGCCGTCGACCTGCCTGGATTCGGCGAGTCGGCGCCGGCGCCGCCGCACATCGAACCGCATCCGGCGGAGCTGGCCGCGGCCGTCGCCGGCTTCCTCGATGAGCTGGGCATCTCGGCCCCGCACATCGTCGGCAACTCACTCGGCGGCTGGGTGGCGCTCGAACTCGCCGGCATCCACCCGCCGGCCTCGCTGACCCTGCTCTCGCCGGCCGGGCTGTGGCGGGCCCGGCCGCCGCTGTACTGCCGGGCCAGCCTGCGGGCCACCCGGTGGCTCAGCCAGCACGCCGGCGGCTTCCTCTCCGGTCTCGTGCGGTTCCGGCTGGGCCGCGGCCTCGTCCTGGGCCAGACGCACGGCCGGCCCTTCCGGATCAGCCCCGACTACGCCCGGGCGGCCATCCACGCGATGGGGACCTGCCCCGGCTTCGACGCCACGTTCCGAGCGCACGCCTCGCGCCGCTACATCGGCTGGCGGCGCATCGACGCCCCGGTGACCGTGGCCTTCGGCTCCCGCGACATCCTGCTGCTGCCGCACCAGTCCCGCCACGTCGACGAACTCCCGCCCAGCCACCGGCGCGAGCGGCTGCCCGGCTGCGGCCACGTCCCGATGGCCGACGACCCGGCCGCGGTGGTCGCCCTGATCACCGCGGCCACCGCCCGGGCGATCCAGCGCACCCGACAGGGCTGACAACTGAGCGGTCAGTCGTCCGCGCGCAACACCGCCGCCAGCCGGGCCGCCCGGTCCGAGCGCAGCACGTCGTCCAGCGGCAGCGGGCTGCCGTCCGGACCGGTCAGCGGCACCCGCCAGTTCGGGTACTCCTCCCGGGTGCCGGGCTGGTTCTGGGTGCGCCGGTCGCCGACCGCGTCGGTCAGCGCCACGCTGAGCAGCCGGGCCGGGGTCAGCGTCAGGTACCGGTGCAGCGCGGCGACCGTCTGCTCCTCGGTCGGGTCGGCGCTGGCGGGGTCGGCGCCGGCCGGCAGCAGCTGGTGCGCGCGTAGGGCGTCCAGCCAGCGCCGGCGGTGCGCCTCGTCAACGGCCAGTTCCTCGGCCACCGGCCGGGTCAGCAGGTGCAGCCGCTCGCGCAGCTGGACGTGCTCACCGGCCAGGTAGCCCGCGGTCGGCGGCAGGTCGTGCGTGGTGACCGAGGCCAGGCAGTATTCCCGCCACCGCTCCGGCGGGATCGGCTGGCCGCCGGCGTCCTCCTCGAACCAGAGGATCGAGCAGCCCAGCACGCCGATGTCGACCAGGTAGTCGCGCACGGTCGGCTCCACCACGCCGAGGTCCTCGCCGACCAGGATCGCGCCGGCCCGGTACGCCTCCAGCGCCAGGATGCCGATCATCGCCTCGTGGTCGTACCGCACGTACGTGCCGTCGGCCGGACCGGCGCCGTCCGGGATCCACCACAGCCGGAACAGCCCGATGATGTGGTCCACCCGCACCCCGCCGGCGTGCCGGACGATCGCCGCGGCCAGGTCGCGGAACGGCCGGTACGCCTCGGCGACCAGCCGGTCCGGCCGCCACGGCGGCTGCTGCCAGTCCTGGCCGAGTTGGTTGAACGCGTCCGGCGGCGCACCCACCCGCACCCCGGCGGCCAGCGAGTCGGCCAGCGCCCAGGCGTCCGCCCCGCGCGGGTGCACCCCGACGGCCAGGTCGTGCAGCACGCCCAGGGCCATCCCGGCGCGGCGGGCGTCGCTCTGCACGACCGCCAGCTGCTCGTCCAGCAGCCACTGCAGCCACCGGTGGAAGTCGATCTCGGCCTGGTGCCCGGCCCGGTACGCGGCCACCTCCGGGGTGCCCGGGTGCCGCAGCGGCTCCGGCCACCGGGTCCAGTCGGCCCCGTACCGCTGGGCCAGCGCGCACCAGGTGGCGAAGTCGTCCAGGGCCGGTCCGGCGTGCCGCCGGTAGGCCTGGTAGGCCAGCTCCCGGCCGCCGCTGCGCGGCACCGAGTACACGGTGCGCAGCGCGGCCTGCTTCGCCGTCCAGGCGGCGTCCCGGTCGATCAGGTCCTCGGCCGCCGTGCCGGCCCGCAGCTGGGCGCGGATCGCCTCGATCCCGGTCCGGTCGGTGTCGGCCAGGTAGGCGTACTCCGGGATCTGCTCGACCCGCAGGTAGATCGGGTTGACGAAGCGCCGGCTGGTCGGAAGGTACGGCGAGGGCTCCATCGGCGTCACCGGCGCCGCCGCGTGCAGCGGGTTGACCTGGACGAATCCCGCACCCAGCGAGGTGGCCCAGGCGAGCAGGTCGGACAGGTCGGCCAGGTCGCCGACCCCCCAGGAGCGGCCGGACCGGACGCTGTAGAGCTGGGCGGCCAGCCCCCAGGTGCTGGTGTGCGCCATCGGTTCCGGCAGGCCCAGCCAGGCCGGGGTGACGATCAGCGTGCCGGTCGCCGCGTCACCCGCCGTGGTTGCCCGCAGCCGGTGGTACCCCAGCGGCAGGTCCGCGGGCAGGGTGAACGACGCCTGGCCGACCAGCTGCCCGTCGACCTCGCGCGGCGGCTCCCAGTTGTCGACCTGCTTGACGTCGTCCCGGCTGCCGCCGTGCTCCAGCTCCAGCCACACCTGGACGTCCGCGCCGTGCGGCACGTGCACGTCGACGGTCGCCGGCCGGCCGGCGCGGGTGACCACGCAGGCCGGCAGCAGCCGCCGCCACGGCCGCAGCCGCAGCTCGGCCAGCGCGGCGGCGCTGCCTTCCGGGCTGCTCGCGTCCACCCCGAGCGCCCGCAGCACCGCGACCACGGTCGCCGCCGGCGGGTGGGCGTGCTCCCCGCGCCAATCCACGTAGTCGGTGGCGATCCCGTACCCGGCGGCCAACTCGGCCAGCCGCGGTTCAACTCCGCCCATCGCGTCACCCTCCGCTCGGCACCGGCGCGCGGCGGCTCCCACGGCCGACCTCGGCTCTGCCGACAGGCAAGTATCGGCGCCGGTCGCCCGGCCGGGCCAACGCCCCGGGCGGACTCGGTGAAGTCCGCGCCGGTTTCGGTGCGGCTGGGCTGTTCGAGTGGTCTTCGTCCCGCCGGTGACCGGGTCGCGGCCTGGTGGCGATTCCGGCCACCGGCTTCCGCCGACGGCCGTCACCGCGCGTGCCCGCCGTGTCAGTCGAGGAACGGCTTCCATTCCCGCACGTGCTCGACGCTCACGCCGGGGGTGGCGTAGTAGGGGTCGGCGTCCAGGAGTTGCTGCAGCGCCGACCGGTCGGCAGCGTCGAAGACGATCACGGCGCCGGAGTCGTCGGCGAGCGGTCCTGCCATGCGGACGGCGCCCGCCTCGTGCAACTCGGCAAGCCGGCTGCGATGTGCCGGCCGCGCGGCCAGCCGACCAGGCTCTTGGGTGAAGCTCAGCTCGACGATCCACATGAGGGCTGAACCTACCCACCGGTGCTGACGGGCAGCTCACCGCGGCTTGCCGGCCGGCGGCAACATACCGGCGACCGGGAGCGTCACGCACAGGGGAGCATCGGAAGGAGGCGGGATGTCGGCGAGTCTCGGAGATCGGATCGCCGGGTTCCAACTCGACCCATCGACCGCGCTGGCGGCGGTGACCGGGATGGTCGCCTTCGCGCTGGTCGCCACCGACGGGGCCTGGCGCCGGGCCCGGAACGTGATCACGATCGCGCACGAGGCCGGTCACGCGATCGCGGCGCTGGCCACCGGCCGGCGCCTGGTCGGGATCCGGCTGCACTCCGACAGTTCGGGGTTGACCCTGACCGTAGGCCGGCCGGACGGCCCCGGCATGGTGACCACGCTGCTCGCCGGGTACCTGAGCCCGTCGCTGCTGGGCCTGCTCGGCGTGCTGGTGCTGGCCGACGGCCTGGTGACCATCGCCCTGTGGATCGCGGTCGCGCTGCTGCTGGCGACTTTGGCGCTGGTCCGCAACGCCCACGGCATCGGGCTGGTCCTGGGCACGGGCACCGCGATCGGGCTGGTGGCCTGGTACGCGCCGGCCTCGGCGCAGGCCGCGTTCGGCCTGGCCGGCAGCTGGTTCCTGCTCATCGGCGCGGTACGGCCGGTCCTCGAACTCGGCCAGCAGCGCCGCGCCGGCCACACCTGGAACTCCGACGCCGACCAACTGGCCCGGCTCACCCCGCTGCCGGCCCCACTCTGGATCGGCCTGCTGGCCCTCGTCACCGTCGCCGCCCTCGCCCTCGGCGGCTGGCTCATCCTTCGCTGACCGGCCGCGGCCCGGCCCCACGACGCCGCCATCCCGTCGGCGCACTACGCCCGCCGGGCCCGCCGGTCGGCGGTGACTGACGCGCGCCGCGTGGGCGTCAACGGGTCAGGTCGCCGCGGGACTGGATCCTGCCCAGGCCCGGTCCCTGACCGGCTGCCCCGTCGCGGCGTGAACCGGGATCCGCCGGTCTGGAAAGACACGGGGGACAACCCACCGCCGACAGGAGTCAACCCGTGCCGTCCCCAGAACATCAATGGCCGCGGTGACCCGGGAGCCGGGCGAAACCGACGCCACCAGCGTGACCTCCGGCACGCACGCTGACGGGCTCGACGGCACCGAGCGCCTCGCGCGGCAGCAGGATCCGCACACCGAGCTCGTCCGGCGGTACTACGACAACAACACCGCCGCGTTCGACCTGCTCGGGCAGGCCGACGGGGCGATCCACCGCGCGATCTGGGGACCGGGCGTGTCGACCCGGGTGGAGGCGTTCCACTACGTCGACGAGCTCGTCCTGCGGGCACTGCCCCCGGACGTCGCCAGGCCGGCGGTCGTGGACCTGGGCTGCGGGCTCGGGACCAGCCTGCTCTACCTGGCCGGCCGCATCGACCTGACCGGCGAGGGCATCACGATCAGCGCGCTACAGGCCGAGCTCGCGACCCGCCGCATCGCCGAGATGGGCGTCGCCGACCGGATCCGCTGCCGCGAGGGCGACTACCTCTCGGTCCCCGACGACCTGGCCGGCACCGCCGACCTGGCCTTCTCCATCGAGGCGTTCGTGCACGGCCCGGACGCGAGCGGCTACTTCCGCGAGGCCGCTCGCACCCTGCGCGCCGGCGGCAGGCTCGTCGTCTGCGACGACTTCCTCGCCGGGAGCGCCACGCCCGCCGCCCGACGGCTGGAGGAGTTCCGCACCGGCTGGCGCATCGGCTCGCTGCTCACCGTCGAGCAGGTCCGCGCCCTGGCGGCAGCCCACGGCCTCGCCCTGGTCGGCGACCTGGACCTGACACCCCACCTCGAGCTGCGCCGCCCGCGCGACCGCTTGATCAGCCTGCTGGTAACCGCCGGCCGCCCCTTCCGCATCCCCGGCGACTACTGGCAATCCCTCGTCGGCGGCGACGCCCTGCAGTGGTGCCTGCTGCACGGCGCGTTGCGGCACCGCCTCCTGCGGTTCGAGCGTGCGGCCTAGGGGCCGTGCCCGCGGCCGGCGTGGACCCGGCCCGGCCCGCCGCGGGCCGCGACACCGGGCCCGAGCGGGGCTTCCGCCGATGCTTGGTGAACATCACGATTCTGTTCCCGTCCCCGGGTGCGGCCGGGGAGCGTCACGATCGCTCCCCGGCCTGGACGGTCTTCCCGGCCGGCGTCCCCGATGGTTGTCCTGCGGCCACGGTTCTGGACAACTCGCGCCGGCCGGTCGTCCGGATCCGTTGCGGGCAGGGCAGGTCGTGCCGCCGGTCAGTCCCCGTCCCCGCCGCCTCCGTCCCCGCCGCCTCCGTCTCCGCCGCCGCCGTCCCCGCCGTCACCGGAGTCACCGCTCCCGTCACCGGAGTCACCGCTCCCGTCGCCGGAGTCACCGGTGCCGTCGCCGTCGGCAGAGTCGGCCGCGTCAGTGCCGGCCGCGTCAGTGCCGGCCGCGTCAGTGCCGGCCGTCGCGTCGGTTGTGGTCGCCGTGTCCGGGTCGGATTCGGTGGCCACGGCGTCGTCGGTGCTCGACTCGGCGGCCCCCGGGTCGGCATCCGCGGCGTCCGCCGCGTCGCCGGATCCGCCGGAGGATGCCGCCGGGCCGGTCGCTGGTGCGGGTGTGGTGGGCGCCGGTGGGTGGCTGCCGGTGCCGGGAGCTTGGCCGGCCCCGCCTGGGCTCTGGCTGCCGGTTCCCGGGGTGGATCCGCCGGGAGCCGGCTTGCCGCTAACGCCGGTGGATCCGCCCGGTGGGTTGCCTGCTGGTGGGTTGCCTGCCGGTGGGTTGCCTGCCGGGGAGTTGCTTGCCGGGGGATGGCTGATCGGGTTGCCTGCCGGCGGCGCCGAACCGCCGGCCGCCGGCGGGGTGCGGGCCGGCGGAGTGGAACCTGCCGGGATGGGGTGGCTCCCGCTGCCGCGGGGTGGCCCGGCGCTGGTGCCGACCGGTCGGGCCGGGCCGCGTCCGGGCCCGGTCGCCGGTGGCTGAGCGGCGGAGCCGCGCCCGCCCGGGGTCGACCGGCCGGGGTCTGCTGGCACGCCCGGCCGGCGGGACGGGGCCGCCGCGGCCGGCTGGCCGCCGCGGCCTGCGGCTGCCCGCGCGACCGCGCGGTCGAGCACCGGCTGCAGCCGCTGGCCGATGATCTGCTGGCCGAGGTCGTTCGGGTGGAACGAGTCCAGGACGAAGGTGCCGTCGGTCAGCGACAGCAGGCCGCGGACGGCCGGCCGCACCGAGAACAGCAGGTGCTGGGCGAACGCGTCGCGCAGGTCGACCGTGTCCACGTGCTTGCCCTGGTGCCCGGCCGGCGTCGCCACCGCGGCGGCCGCGCGGGTGATGACGGCGTCGAGGGTGCGCACGTAGTCGTTGGCCAGGCGGGCCTCGCGGGTGGTGATCACCCAGCCGGCGGAGCCGGTGGCCGCCGCGGGCGGCACCGACTCCGGCAGGATCACCGGGTACGTGGTCACGATCAGCGTGCCGCCCGGCGCCATCGTCGCCAGCACGGCCTGGTAGGTCAGCTGCAGGCGCCGGGCGAAGGCCGGGTCCCGCAGCCGGGCGAGCAGGCCGGGGAACGCGCCGAGCGTCGTGTCCTCCTGCGCCTCGGCGGCGATCCGGGCGAAGCCGCCGAGGTCGGCCTCGTCGCCGCCGATGCTCAGCAGCACAACGTCTTTGCCGGCCGTCTCGCCGAGTTGCGCCGGATGCTCGAACGCCGTCCCCGGCCGTACCGTGGTCCGGAAGGACCCGGTGGTGGTGCCGAGGACCGGGTCGAAGGCCACGTGGACGTCGAGGTCGGGGTGCGCTCTGCGGACCCGGTCGACCGCCTGCCAGGCCGGCGCCCGGGTGGACTGGTGCGCCGGGTCCGTGTACGTCACGGGCCGGCCGGAGCTGGCCACCGTGCGCGTCGCGTAGTTGGCGGTGGGCTTGTCCGTGCCGGCGCCAGATGCGTACGAGTCGCCGAACACACCGAGCTCGACCCGCTTCGTCGCCGCCGCCGCCGGATCGGCGTACGACGTGCCCGGCGCGGCCAGGACGGTCAGCCCGCCGGCCACGACCACGACCGCCAGACCGGGCGTGCCCGCCAGCCTGCCCGTCCCGGCCCGCGAGCGATCCCACCGGCGGTCGCCGTCACGCGGGCGTTGATCCCGTATCGGAGCCATCGCTAGTCACCCCCTCCGCCACCATTGCCGCCACCGCCACCGCCATCGCCGCCGCCACTACCCCCGTCGCCGCCTTCGCCACCGCCGCCGCCATCGCCGCCGCTCCCCCCGTCGCCGCCGCCGCCATCACCGCCGCTGGCGCCGTCGCCCCCGTCGCCCCCGTCGCCGCTGGCGCCGTCGCCGACGCTTTCGCCCCCGGCGCCGTCGCCGTTGCTCGCGCTCTCGCCGTCGCTGCTGTTCCCGCCGTCGGCCGCGCTTTCGCCGCCCTCGGCAGTGTTGCTTTCGCCGCCCTCGGCAGTGTTGCTGTCGCCGCCCTCGGCAGTGTTGCTGTCGCCGCGTGCGGCGGTGTCGCCAGTGCCCTCCGAGTCGTCGCCGCCGCCGGAGCTGCTGGTGCCGTTGGAACCGTCGGTGCCCTCATCGCCGTCCGTGCTGGGCGGTCCGGCGGCGACGGCGGTACCCGAGTTCTCGTCGCCGTCGTCACTGGCCGGTGCGGTCGCCGACTGGTCGACGCCGGGGCGGGATTCGGCGTCCTCGCCGTCATCAGGTGTGGCCGTGACCGCGTCTTCGCTGTCCTCGGCGCGGGCCTGCTGCTCATTGACCGGCGGCGCGGCCGGCGGGTCGTCGCCGGGCTTGGGGCGGGCGGGCGTGCCGGGCAACCCATCGGTCGCTGGGGTGCTGGTGTCGTCGTCGAGGCCCAGGGTCGACCGGCCGGTCTCCACCGAGCCGGGCGCGATGGCCATGCCGTCGGGGGCCTCGCCGACCGTGATCCCGGGCACCGAACCGAGCGCCGGGTCCTCGCCGTCGGTGTCCGCAGGCTGCGAGCCGGGTGCGATGTCCACGCCTTCGGGGGTCTTGCCGAAGGTGAGCCCGGGCACCGAGGTGAGCCCCGGGTCCTTGTCGCCGGTGTCCCCGGGCTGCTGGCCGGGCGCGGTGTCCGTGCCGTCGGGCGCTTCGCCGGCTGGCAGCCCATCCGGCGCCTCCTGACCGGCCGGCTGACCGGCCGGCTGGTCGTCCGGCTGGTCGTCCGGCTGGTCGTCCGCCGGCTGGTCGGCGGGTGGTGGCTGGTCCTCCACCGGTGCGTCCTGCCGGATCGCGTGGAACCGGATGCCGTTCACCATGGTGCTGTCGCCCGGCTCGGACAGCGTGGTCGTGCCCGCCTGGGTGCTCACCTCGGTGCCCGGCGGCACGCCGACCTCCTCGGCGCCGTCCGGCACGTCCCGGTCGGTGAACATGTCCTTGTTCGGGAGGGTGATGAAGGCGTGGATCTTCCCGGTCCGGGGCTCGCCGCCGCCGAACAGAT
Organism: Mycobacteriales bacterium; assembly: GCA_039648995.1. Lineage (GTDB taxonomy): Bacteria > Actinomycetota > Actinomycetes > Mycobacteriales > CADCTP01 > JBBWZH01. The sequence continues at coordinate 8,589 of JBBWZH010000548.1, read as the reverse complement.
TGCCGGATCCGATCGAGGATCCCGGCGGGCCGACGTCGGGCGGCCCGGCCACCGCCGGTGGCGGGTGCCCGATCCACGTCCCGACCGCCAGCGCGACCGCGGGCGGTACGACGCGGCGGTACCGCCTGGCCTGGCCGGCGCGGTCGGCCCGGGCCGATCCGGGCTCCGCCCCGGCGGCGCGCTGCTCGGGCTGGTCCGGCCCGCTGGATCGTTCGGGTGGTGCCATCGTGCGATCTCCTCACTGCGCATCGGACTGCTCGTGCCGGCCAGGCCCCCGATCCTGGGCGCATCGCTACGCGCCAGTCCATGTCGCACCTGAGTGGCATGGACCTGGCGCCTCCGGCTTGCGATGCTCTGCCGATGTCCGCCGACAGCGACCTGGTAGCGCCGGTTCCGGCGGTGCTCGACCTGCACCGGCGGATCCGGTCGGTGGTGGCAGCCGTGGTCGTCACCTCCCGGCTGATCACGTTCGCGATGGTGGGGCTGAGCATCGGCGCTCTTGCCGGAGCGCACGGCTACACGTCGGTGCCACTGGCCGTCGCGGCGTACACGGTCGTCGGGCTGTGGGGCGCGGCGTTCATCGTGCTGGCCGCGCGGCACGACCAGGTGCCCGGCTGGGTGCTCACCGTCGACGTGATCGTGACCTGCGCCGGCATGATCGCGCTGGCCCGCGCCGCCCAGACCGACGAGTTCGTCAACGTCGTCGCGAACCCGGACCTGGAACCGGTGACGGTCGCGGTCGCGGCGGCGGTGGCCCTCGTCGGCGCGTCCGGCCGGCGTACCGCGCTCAGTTGTGCTGGCATGGCCGCGGCCTACGCGGCCGCGCAGGCCAGCATGATCCACCGGACCGCCGACGTGCTCTCCAGCCTGAGCGTGATGAGCTGGCAGGCGGGCGCCGGCTGCTGCTGCTACGTGTTCATCCGCCGCCTGCACGACGTCGCGCACGCGGTGGACGCGGCGGCGGAGGAGGTCACCGCCGCCCGGGAGCGGGTCGCCGCCCGGCGGGCGCAGGGCGAGGAGCGGATGCGGCAGTTCCGCGAACAGGTGCGGCGCTACCGGACGCTGCACGACGGGCCGCTGCGGATCCTGACCGCGATCGCCGGCCCCGGGCCGGCCGGCCATCCCGACCCGGCGGTACGCGGGCAGTGCGCGGTCAGCGTGAACGTGCTGCGCGGCGCCGCGCCGGACGAGGCCGGCGGCAGCCTGACCGACCTGAGCCTGGCCCTGATCGAGGCCGGCAACCAGAGCGCCGTGCGCGGGTTGCGGGTGACGTACCACTTCGCGAACCTGCCCGAAGAGTTGCCGGCGGCCGTGATCGACGCGCTGGCCCGGGCGAGCGCGGAGGCGCTGAGCAACGTCGCCGCGCACGCCGGCACCGGGCGGGCGCAGCTGAGCGCGCTGGCGATCGACGGCGCCGCCCGGCCCGGCGTCACGGTCGCCGTCGTGGACCAGGGCAGCGGCTTCGACCCGGCCGCGGTGCAGCTGGGGTACGGGATCTGCAACTCGATACTGGCCCGGGTCGCCGAGGTCGGTGGCGCGGCGAGTGTCGACAGCCATACCGGCCAGGGCACCCGGGTGGACCTGCGGTGGCCGGCGTGATCCGGGTCGCCGTGATCGACAACGATCGGCTGGTGCCGGCCGGGCTGCGCGCGCTGCTGGCCGATGTGCCCGACATCACCGTGGTGGGCAGCACGGCCGGGGTCGCCGAGCACCTGGCCGCCGCGGTGCCCGCCGACGTGGTGCTGCTCGACCTGCTCCTCGCCGACGGCACCGTGCCGGCCGAGAACGTCGCCGCGCTGCGCGCCGCCGGCGCCCGGGTGCTGATGATCTCGGTGCAGGGCGAGCGGCGGCACGTCCGGGCCACCATCCGGGCCGGCGCGTCCGGATACCTGATCAAGGACGACGACCAGGAGAAGCTGACCGACGCGATCCGTACCGTCCACAGTGGACAGCTCGCGCTCACCACCGAGCTGATGTCGCTGATCAACGACGACCCGCCGGAGCTGTCGCCACAGGAGTTACAGGTGCTCTACCTGTACGGCACCGGCAGCACCCTGGCCGCGACCGCCCGCCGCCTCGGCATCGCGGTCCCCACCGTGCGCACCTACCTGGACCGGATCCGGGCCAAGTGGGCCGCCGCGACCGCCGAGCCGGTCACCGACCTGCGCCCGCTGGTCGAGGAGTACCGGCCGCCGGACCGTACCTAACCGGGTCGCTCCCGGCGGCCGGGCCGGCGCCGTCCCGGAGCAGCACCGGCGCGTCCAGGCGTCCTCATGCGACCGTCCGCTCCAGCGTCACGCGGTCGCCAGCGCGAGCGCGCTCTGCGGGTCGTAGAGCCGCATCCGGTCCGGGTGGAAGCCCAGCCGGATGTCCTTGCCCGGCTCGGTCTGGAAACTGGCCGGCGCCTGCACCTTCAGCTCGTGCCCGTCCAGCTGGACGGTGATCAGCACCGCGGCCCCGGTCGGCTCGAGCACCACCACCTTGGCCGTCACCGCGCCGGCGGCCTCCGGGGTGACGTCGATGTTCTCCGCCCGGACGCCGATCAGCACCGGCTGGTCGGCGTAGCCGGCGAGGAAGTCCGGTGCGGTCAGCCGCTGCTCGCCGACCGCCAGCTGTGCCCCCTCGCCGTCCATCCGCACCACCGCGGGCAGGAAGTTCATCGGCGGCGAGCCGAGGAAGCCGCCGACGAACTGCTCCGCCGGCTTGTCGTAGACCTCGATCGGCGGGCCGAGCTGGACCACCCGGCCCGCCCGCATCACCGCGACCCGGTCGCCCAGCGACAGCGCCTCGGCCTGGTCGTGGGTCACGTACACGGTCGTCGCACCCAGCTCCTGCACGATCTTCTTCAGCTCGGTGCGGAACTGCAACCGGAGCAGCGCGTCCAAATTGGACAGCGGTTCGTCCATCAGCAGCACGTCGGCATTGACGACGATCGCCCGGGCGACCGCGACCCGCTGCCGCTGCCCGCCGGACAGCTGCGCCGGGTACCGGTCCAGGTAATCGGTCAGGTTCAGCAGATCCGCGGCCTGGGCCACCCGCTGGTCGATGTCGGCCTTCGGAACCTTGTGCACGGTCAGGCCGAACGCGATGTTCTGCCGCACCCGCAGGTGCGGGAAGATCGCATACGACTGGAAGACCATCGACACGTTGCGCTGCCGGGCCGGCAGGTCGGTCACGTCGCGACCGCGGATGCGGATCTCTCCGCTGTCCGGGGTCTCCAGGCCCGCGATCATCCGCAGCAGCGTCGTCTTGCCGCAGCCGCTCGGGCCGACCAGGACGAGGAACTCGCCGTCCGCGACCTCGATCGAGACGTCGTCGGTGGCCGGCGCCCGGGTGCCGGGGTAGGTCTTCACCAGGTTCCGCATGACGATATCGGCCATGGCCGGTCCACTCCCAACGGCTCAGCGAAGCGTGCTGCTCCACATGCTCAGCAGGTACTTGCGCATCAGCGCGACGAACAGCAACGCCGGGAGGACCAGCGCGAGGCCGCCGGCGAACCGGTACGGCAGCGGCGAGTCGCCCAGCGTCGCCAGCACCTGCGCGGGCAGGGTGCGCCGGTTCAACGTCAGGATGGCCGCGCCGAGCACCTCGTTCCACGACGTGACGAACGTGAAGAGGGCCGCCGCGGCGATGCCCGGCAGCGCCTGCGGCAGCACCACCCGGCCGAACGCCTGCAGCGGCGTCGCGCCGAACACGGTGGCGGCCTCTTCGTGGTCGCGCGGCACCGCCACGAAGATCGCTGACGTGATCAGCACCGTGGTCGGCAGCGCGAGCGCGGTGTGCAGCAGGGTCACCCCGTACAGCGTGTCGTACAGGCCGACGTTGAGGAACAGCTCGGCCAGCGGTACCGACAGCACGACGATCGGCAGCGCCCGGGTCAGCAGCATGAACAGCTGGTAGGCGTCCCGACCGCGGAACACGTACCGGGCCACCCCGTACCCGGCCGGCACCCCGATCAGCAGCGACAGCGCCAGCGTGGTCAGCCCGACCTGCAGCGAGTTCGTGAAGCCGGGCACCACCCCGACCAGCGACAGGAACGAGCGCATCGTCTCGGTGGAGAAGTGCGTCGGCAGCAGGGGCAGCGGGAACTGGTTCAGCGAGTCCCGAGTGGACAGTGCGGCGAGCGCGATCAGGTAGATCGGCAGTGCCATGTAGACGGTCACCGCGAGGCAGGCCAACTGCAGCCGGACCGCCCGGCGGCGGGCCCGGCGGCGCCTGTTCCGGCCCGGCGCCGGGCCCGGCCGCGGGGCCGCCGGAGCGCCGGCCGCCGGCTCGTCCGATCGCGCCGCAGCGGTCATCGGGCCGGCTCCGGTACGGTGCGGTCCCGCAGCAGGCGCAGGTACGCCACCGCGGTAACCATCGACAGCGCCAGCACGACCAGCGCGATCATCGCCGCGACGTGCGGGTTCTGCAGCGCGTTGTACCACTGGTAGGTCTCCCCGACGAGCAGCGGGAAGTTGCGTCCGGTCAGCGCCTGCGCCACCGCGAACGTCTGCAGCGCCAGGATCGTCCGCAGCACCAGCGCGACCTGCAGGCTGGGCCGCAACTGCGGCAGCAGCACGTACCGCAGTCGCTGCCAGTAGGTCGCACCGAACACCTCGGCCGCCTCCTCGTAGTCCCGCGGGATGCCCTGCAGCCCGGCGACGACGATGACCAGCACCAGCGAGGTGGCCCGCCACAGCTCGGCGGCGAGCACGGCCAGGAACATCGTCGGGTAGTGGTCGAAGGACAGCCACCCGTAGCTGCCGGCGCCGACCCGATCCAGTACGGAGTTCAGGTAGCCGCGGTCGGTGAAGATGGCCAGCCAGACCAGGCCGGCGGCCAGGTCGCTGATCGCCAGCGGCACCACCCACAGGTAGAAGTACACCTGGGAGAACCGGGGTCGGGCCCGCAGCAGCAGCGCCATCACGACCGCGAACGTGAACTGCACCGGGATCAGCACAACGATCAGCAGGACGGTGTTGCGTACCGCCGGCCAGAAGTGCGGGTCGGCGGTCATCCGGTGCAGGTAGTCCAGCGTCGGGCCACTGGTGCCGAGGAACGCCTGGCCGATCCCGACCACCAGCGGCCACAGGAACAGCGCGGTCATGAACACAATGGACGGTGCCAGCAGCAGCACCGGCGCCGGCACCCGCCGCCGGCGCCGGCGGCGGACCGCCGCCACCGTGGCGGTCGCCGCCATCACGCCACCCGGCAGGGCTGCCCGCCGCTCGACTGGTCCGGCGGCCAGCACGGCACCTTCACCTCGTCGAGCACCTTGTTCAGCTGCTCGGCCTGGGTGCCCAGTACGCTCGCCGGCGGCTTGCCGTTGAGGCAGATCTGGGTGAACGTGTCTTTGAAGATCTGGGAGACCTCGCCGTCGTGCGAGCCGAGGCCGACGGGCGGCAGCGACAGTATCGCGTTGCCGGCGTGCTGCTGCTTGTCTATCGCGTCGGCGGCGAGCGCGACCGCAGGCGGCAGGTCGGTAGCCGGCGCGCCGCCGACGACCGGGAAGAACGCGTTCTGCCGCAGCACCTCGACCTGAGTGTCCGAAGTGGTCAGTGTGGTGATCACCGTACGGGCCTGGTCGGTGTTCGGCGCGCCCTTCGGGATGCCGATGCCGGCCACGACGAGCAGGTAGCCCAGCCCCTTCGGGCCGGTCGGCGCGGGCACCATCAGCCAGTCGTCCGGCTTCGCGGCCGGCGCGGCGATCAGCCGGGCCACGTGGTCCCAGGCGACGAGTACCTCGCCGCGCTGCAGTGGTTCCTGCATGAAGTCGTAGTTCGTGGACGCCGCGGCGGTGTTCGTCCACAGCTGCCGCATGTACTGCCAGGCGGCCACCGCATCCTGGCCGCGGAACGTGCTGATCTGGCCGCCGGTGAAGCTCGGCAGCAGGTAGCCCTGGAAGAACCGGTGGTAGAGGCCCTTCGGCCCGGCCGGGATGCCGAAGATCGCCTTGCCGCCGTTGCCCTCCTTGCCGGCCACGGCCCAGGCGAGCAGCTGGTCGTACGTCAACGTGTGCACGTCCGCCCCGCTGGGCAGCCACTGCAGCGCCTTCTTGTGCACGGCCATGACGTACGACGCCTGCATCCACGGCACGTACTTGGTCGTGCTGCCGCCGAGCTTCGCCAGCGTGAGCAGCTCGGCAGGGAACTTGCGGTCCGACAGCGTGCCGATGAGATCGTCCAGGTCGGTCAGCTCGCCCGCATGCGGGGCCAGGTCGCCGTGCAGCCCGCCGGCCAGCCCGACAGAGACCTTGCCGGCCTTGACCTGCGACGTGATCGTCGTGTTGAACACCCCTGCGTCGACCGGGTTGTACGCGACGCTGACGCCCTTCGCCTTGTCCTTGAGGATCTGGGTGAAGCGCTGCCGCTCCTCGATCGGGGTGAACTGGGTGGACAGGAAGTTGAGCGAGTTGGCCCCGCCGCCGGTCCCGCTGGTCGAGCTGCCGGCGCAGGCGGCGAGCAGCGGCACCGTCGCGGCGGCGCCGAGGCCCAGCCCGAGGAGCGCGCGGCGGGTGAGCAGCTGCGCACCCAGGTCTGGTGTCTGAGGCATCGTCATCTCCGCAGGTGCGTCGGGGCGAGACCTATGCAAGGCCCACCGGATTGTTGGCACGGCGTAGGGCGCCTCGTGTTCGGGCGCCTCGTGTCCGGTGTTGGGCGCCGGTCAGCCGGCGGGCTGGCGGGTGACCTCGCCGCGGTCCCGCTGGCAGAAGACCGGTCGCCGCCCGCGGCCGCTCGTCGATGACGCATACGCCGGTCGGCGGCTGGTCGATGCCGCGCTGCCCGGCGTACCGGCCGAGCGGGTCGACGACCGCGCCCGCCGTACGAGACGCGCCACGGCTTCGCGAGGAGGTTGTCCGTCGACAGCGGACGTTTCGAGGGCGAGGAGAAACATCCACTCCTTGCCACTTTTAACGTATAGCGCACCGGGGGGCTTGCGGCAAGACCCCGGTCGTGCCGCAGACTCGCCGGCCGGAGCCTGAACCTACGGAACTGGGAGTCGCGAAGTGCGTGTGTTGTTGTCGACGTACGACTCGCGCGGGGGCGTCGAACCGCTGGTGGCACTCGCGGTGCGGCTGCGGGAACTCGGCGCGGACGTGCTGATGTGCGCGCCGCCGGACTGCGCGGATCGGCTGGCCGAGGTCGGCGTGCCGCTGCTGCCGGTCGGCCTGCCGGTGCGCCCGCTGGTGCACGGGGTGACGCCGCCGTCGGTGGCGGACGTGCCGCGGCGCGCGGCCGAGTTGATCGCCGCGCAGTTCGACAAGCTCGCCGCGGCGGCCGACGGATGTGACGCGGTGGTGGCGAGCGGCCTGGTGCCGGCCGTGGTCGGCGCGCGGTCCGTGGCCGAGAAACTGGGCATCCACTTCGTGTTCGTCGGCTACTGCCCGATCTACCTGCCCTCGCCGCACCACCGGCCGCAACCGCTACCGGGCCGGCCGATCCCGCCGGACGTGACCGACCGCCGGGTGCTGGACGACCTGTCCGTCCAGAACTACAACGCGCTGTTCGGCGAGGCGCTCAACGCCCACCGGGCCGCGGTCGGCCTGACACCGGTGGACAACGTCCGCGACTTCTTCCTCACCGACCACCCGTGGCTGGCGGCGGACCCGACCCTGGCCCCCTGGCAACAGCCGGCGGACCTCGACGTCGTGCAGACCGGCGCGTGGATCCTGCCGGACGAACGCCCGCTCCCGGCCGACCTGGAGGCGTTCCTGGACGCCGGCGCCCCACCGGTGTACGTAGGCTTCGGCAGCATGCGCGCGCCGGAGGACATCGCCCGGGTGGCCGTCGAGGCGATCCGCGCGCAGGGCCGCCGCGCGGTCCTCGGCCACGGCTGGGCCGACCTGGCCCTGATCGACGACCGGGACGACTGCTTCGTGGTCGGCGAAGTCAACCAGCAGGCACTGTTCGGCCGGGTGGCCGCCGTCGTGCACCACGGCGGCGCGGGCACGACGACGACGGCCACCCGGGCGGGCGCGCCCCAGGTGGTGGTACCCCAGTGGTCGGACCAGCCGTACTGGGCCGGCCGGGTGGCCGAGCTGGGCATCGGCGTGGCACACGACGGTCCGACTCCGACCACCGCGTCCCTGTCGGCCGCGCTCAGGGCGACCCTGACCCCTGGGACGCACGCCCGAGCGACCGCCGTGGCCGGGACGATCCGCACCGACGGGGCGGCGGTGGCCGCGACCCTGCTGCTCGACACGTTTCGGAGCTGATGCGGTGAACCCCCTGGCTACCAGCGCGTTCGACCTTCCCAGCCACCTCTCCCCCAAGGCCGACCCGGCGCTGATCGCCGGCGACGAGCAGCATTTCGCGGCCATCGCGCAGAGCCTCGGGCAATCGATCGCCGACCTGTCCGGCCGCCTGGATGCCGAGCGCAAGGCGCCCGCCGGCATAGGCCAGGCGGCGATGGACCGGGACATGCAAGTCCACCGGCTGACCGCGCGCCTGCGCGTCCTGCGCCGCTTCGGCCTGGACCTGTGCCTCGGCCGCATCATCGGCGTGCAGGACCCCGAGCCGGTGTACATCGGACGCCTGGGGCTCACGGACAGCACGGGTCGGCGGCTGCTGGTCGACTGGCGGTCCCCCGCGGCCGAGCCCTTCTTCG
>JBBWZH010000557.1:0-22183 GCA_039648995.1 Mycobacteriales bacterium | reverse complement strand
CTGGTCTCCGAGAGCCTGGCCCAGGGGCACGGTGACCAGCGCGCGGTGTCCGACATGCTCCGGGCCTGCTCCGGGTCGATGGCCATCGCCGTCCAGAGCGAGCGGTCCGGCGGGGACGTCCACCTGGCGGTCAAGGGGTCCGGGCAGTCGCTGTTCGTCGGGTTCACGCCGGCCGGCTACCTGGTGGCCAGCGAGATCTACGGCCTGGTCGGCCAGACGCAGCGTTTCGTCCGGGTCGACGGGACGGCGTCCGGCGGCACCGTGCTGCGGCTGACGCGGGCCGGCGGCGGCCGGCCGGAGGCCGTCGAGGCCTGGGACGCCACCGGGACGGCGCTGCCGCCGATCGGCGATCCGCAGGTCTCCTACGTCACCAGCCGCGACCTCGCGCGCGGGGACTACGCGCACTACCTGGACAAGGAGCTGCACGACGCGCCCGAGTCGTTCCGGCGCACGCTCCGGGGCCGGATCGACGTGCGCAGCCCGCGGCCGGCCGTGTCGCTGCCCGAGTCGTCCCTGCCGGAGGCGATCCGGCGGAGGATCACCGAGGGCGGGATCCGGAACGTCGTCGTCGTCGGTCAGGGCACGGCCGCCGTCGCCGCCCAGGGCGTCGCCCACGTCATCGGGTCGACGGTCGGCAACCGGCTGACGGTCACGGCGCTGCCGGCCACCGAGTTCTCGGCCTGGCGGCTGGTCCCGGACATGACCGACACGCTGGTGGTGGCCATCAGCCAGTCGGGCTCGACCACCGACACCAACCGCGCCGTCGACATGGCGCGGGCCCGGGGCTGCGGCGTGCTCGCCATCGTCAACCGGCGCGACAGCGACCTGGCGCACAAGAGCTCCGGCGTCCTCTACACCTCCGACGGGCGCGACGTGGAGCTCTCGGTCGCCTCGACCAAGGCCTTCTACGCCCAGGTGGCGGCCGGCTCGCTGCTGGCCGTCGAGCTGGGTCGGCTGGTCGGCGCCCTGGCGCCCGAGGACGAGGGGGCGCTGCTGGAGGCGCTGCTCGCGCTGCCCGGGCAGCTCGCCACGCTGCTGGCGGCCACCGGCACGATCCGCGACATCGCCGGCGCCGTCGCCACCCGTTACCCCAACTGGTCGGTCGTCGGCTCGGGACCGAACCGGGTGGCGGCGAACGAGATCCGGATCAAGCTCTCCGAGCTCTGCTACAAGGCCGTCGCGGTCGATGCGGTGGAGGACAAGAAGCACATCGACCTGTCCGCGGAGGCACTGGTGCTGGTCTGCGTGGCCGGCGCGCCACCCGGTCAGATCTCGGATCTGGTCAAGGAGGTCGAGATCCTCGCGGCGCACGGCAACCGGCCGGTCGTGCTCTGCGACGAGGGCACCGAGCAGACCTGGCCCACCGACCTGGCCATCGGCCTGCCGCCCGCCAACCCCGAACTGGCGTGGATCATCACGACCGCCGCCGGTCACCTGTTCGCCTACCACGCCGCGCTGTGCATCGACCGTGCCGCGGACGAGGTACGCGCGGCGCTGGCCGAGCTGGAGAAGGCCGTCGACCACGGCCTCCTCCCGTCAGCCGAGCTGCCGTCGGAGGTGCTCGTCCCCGTGGCGGGCACGCTCGCCGCCGCCGCACGCGGTGAGCTGCGGGGAGTGCTGACCAGCCAGACGGCGATGGAGCTCGCTCAGCTCGTGCTGCGGCCCCGCAGTGGCGGCCCTGTCTACGAGGTCTTCCCGGACCAGTCGAGCGAGGCGGTCAGCCTCGCTCGCGCGGTGCTGACGCGCGCCATCGACGAGCTCGGCCGGCCGATCGACTCGGTCAAGCACCAGGCCAAGACCGTCACCGTCGGCACGTCCCGGGTCGACGCCGACCTGTACGACAACGACGTCGTTGTGGCGATGCAGGCGGCCGGCCTCGACCGGCACGCCCTGACCCTGCCGGTGCTACGGGTCGTCCGGGCACATGCCCGGCTGGTCGAGCAGGTCGCCGGTGTGACCCGCTACCAGGTGCGCAGCGGCGACGCGGGCCCCAGCATCGAGGTCGTCCACAAGACCGGCTTGGCCGCGAACATGGCCAGCCGGGCCGACCGGATGACGCCGCTCGTCGGCTCCAAGCGGCGTATCGCCGACCTGCGCGTCCCCCGGCTCCTGCGTGGCCGCCGGGACGGCCGGGTCGTATTCGTGGTGCCCGAACAGGAGGCAGGAGAGCTGAGCCACCTCGCCCTGGTGCACGTCCGGCTGCGGGAGCACTGCACGGCGGACGAGCTGGTGGCCGCGATGAACTCGGTCGGCGACCGGATGGCGGACATCGTGGCGGCGGTGACGGAGACCACGCCCTCGTTCGTGCCGGACCGGTTCGCGGAACTGTCCACTGAGGAGGTTCTGCTGGCACCGGTGGAATGGGTGGCCGAGCAGCTCACGACCAGCTGACGTCGCCGCCGACCGCCCGATCCGGATCGACCACCCGACGGCGATCTGCCGTCGGAGTCTGACCGCGTCAGATGCTCTGCCAGGCGGGTTTGCCCGCGAAGGTCTCACAGAAGTAGTCGGCCAGTTGAAGCCGCCCGGCCGCTGCCTCGTCCACCACCACCGTGGCGTGCGGGTGCTGCTGCAGCGCCGATGCGGGGACGAACGAGGACAGCGGCCCTTCGACGGCCAGGGCGACCGCCGCCGCCTTGCCGGTTCCGGTCGCCAGCAGGATGGCGTGGCGCGCTTCGAGGATCGTGGCCACGCCCTGGGTGAGGACGTGCGGTGGCACGTCGTCGGGGGAGTCGAAGAACCGGGCGTTGTCGGCGCGGGTCTGCGCGGTCAGGGTCTTGACCCTGGTCCGGGAGCCGAGGGACGAGCAGGGCTCGTTGAACCCGATGTGCCCGTCTGCGCCGATGCCGAGAAGTTGCAGGTCGACGCCGCCACAGCGGCGGATCGTGGCCTCGTAGTCGGCGCACTCGGCGGTGAGATCGGCCGCGTTGCCGTTGGGCCCGTACACCGAGCTGGGTGGAATGTCGAGGCGGGCGAGCACCTCGCGCTCGATGACGGCCCGGTAGGACTGCGGATGTCCCGGTGGCAGGCCGACGTATTCGTCGAGCAGGAACGCCCGGCAGCGTCGCAGGCTCAGGCCCTCGGCCGCGACCAGTCGGGCCAGTTCGGCGTAGACCGGTAGCGGGCTGGACCCGGTGGCCAGGCCGAGGACCGCGTCCGGCTTGCCACGGACCAGTCGGGCGATCGCGGACGCGACCAGCCGGGCCGCCGCATCGGCGTCGGCAACGATGACGACCTCCACCTGGCCTCCAGACTGGCCCACCGGCCTAGACCAGACTAGACCAGCTCAGGCAGCCTGCCGCACCGGGGCGACAGCGACACGACCGGAACGGCGCCGCGGCCGGCAGCAAGAAGCGCCGCTGTCCCCCGGGGAGCGGCGGGTGGGGCGCACCGCTCCCCGGGGACGGTCAGTGGGCGGCGTCCAGCCGGGCGCGCTGGTCGGCGGTCAGCTCCAGATCCACGGCGGCGAGGCTCTCGTCGATCTGGGCGACCGAGGAGGCGCTGATCAGCGGGATGGAGGGGACCTCGCCGCCGATCATCCAGGCGAGGACGACCTGGTTGGGGGTGGCACCGGTCTGCTGAGCGACCTCGCGCAGGGCGGCCAGGCGTACCGGGGTGCCGGGGTGGTCCAGGTCATCCTCGAGTGGCTTGTCATCGCGGGTGTAGGCGCCGCCGAGCAGCGCGGAGTACGCGACGAGGCAGACCTCGGGGCTGGCACGGACGTAGCTGAGCAGGTCGCCGGTGGCGACGCCGGGCTCGCCGTCGACGGCGCGGCGGCCAGGCAGGTCGGTGCGCCGACGGAGGTAGGTGTGGTGGTACTGCAGCACCTCGTACCCCGGCAGTCCCGCGGCCGCGGCGAGCGCCCGGGCCCGCTCCACCCGCCAGGCCCAGTGGTTGCTGGCGCCGAGCAGGCCCACGGTCCCCTCATCGACCAGCTCGGCGAACGCCTCGACGACCTCCTGCTGCGGCGTGCCCATGTCATCAAGGTGCGCGTACAGCAGGTCGAGCTTGTCCACGCCGAGCCGGTCCCGGCTGCGCTCGGCGGCGTCTCTGATCACCTTGGGCGGAGTGCCCTCGACACCGCTGGGATTGGACGCCTCGGCGAAGCTGATGCCGGCGCGCACCGGGCGGGCGCCCAGCTTGGTGGCGATGACCACCTCGCCGCCGATGGAGCTGGCGCGCCGCCACCGGCCGAGCAGCTCCTCGCTCTCGCCGCCCTGGGTGCGGTTCACCCAGTACGCGTAGTTGTTCGAGGTGTCGATGAAGGTGCCGCCGGCCTCGACGTACCGGTCCAGGATGGCGAACGCGGTCGGCTCGTCGACGGTCGTGCCGAACATCATCGCCCCCAGACTCAGCACGCTCACCTCGCGCCGGGTCGCCGGGTCCTGGCCGATGGTGCGGTACTTCATGCGGCTCCTCATGAGGTGGGGACAGGCTATTTGTCGCGAATATGTTACAGCGCGGCGCGCGGCCGGCTCCGGTTGCGAGCGGTGATCGGGACGTGCTTGTAGCCGGAGACGAACGTCGAGCGCAGCCGCTCCGGCCGCCCGGCGGAGCGGAAGTCCTCGAACCGGCCGAGCAGCTCGGCGTACAGGACCCGCAGGCCGACCCGGGCCACGCTGTGCCCGATGCAGTAGTGCGGCCCGATGCCGAACGCCAGGTGCTTGTTCGGCCGGCGCCGGATGTCGAACGTCTCCGCGTCGGGGAACGCGGCCTCGTCCCGGTTCGCCGCGCCGGGCCACACCACCACGGCCTCCCCGGCCGCGATCGGCGTGTCGTGCACGACGACGTCGCGGGTGGCGTACCGGAGCAGGTGGTTGACCGGGGCCGCCCAGCGCAGGCTCTCCTCCATCGCGCTGCCGTCGACCTCCGGGTGTTCGGCCCAGTCCGCCAGCACGCCGGAGTCGATGAACTCGGCCATCACGTAGTTCGGCCCGTGCGGCGTGGTCACGTTGGCGCCGAGCAGCAGGCTGTAGCAGTTCGAGATGACCTCGCCCGGCGTCATGGACCGGCCGTCGAACCGGGTCGAGATCAGCACGCTGATCAGGTCGTCGCCGAGGTTCTCGCGCCGGTGCCGGACGAGGTCCTGGAAGTACGCGAACAGCTCGTGGTGGGCGATCATCACGGTGGCCGCCTTCGTGCCGGCGTCCTGGTATTCCTCGTCGTCGGCGGCGATGCACATCGTGGTCAGCCGGTTGAGCCAGGGCCAGTCCGTGCGGGGCAGGCCCATCATCGTGCCGGTCACCGACATCGGCATCGCCAGCATCATCTGGCCGAAGTCGAACACGCCGCCGTCGGCGAGCGGCATCAGCAGCTCGAGCACCAGCTCGCGGATCGTCTCCCGCTGCTGGTCGATGTTCTTGACCGCCAGCGCCTTCTTCAGCCGGGCCGACATCTTCGTGTGCTGTGGCGGGTCGGTGGCGGCGAGCTGCCGGCCGCCGACCGGATCGTCGGTGCCGAGCAGGTCGAGCATCGTCCCCCGCTCGGAGGTGAACGTGCTGGTCCTGCGCAGCACGCGGTCGGCGTCGGCGTACGTCACCACCGACCAGAAGCCGTTCCTCTCGTCCACCTGGGACCAGCTCAGCCGGTCCTGGGCGCGCAGGTGCCGCCAGATCGACTCGGCATCGCCGTCGCTGTACAGGACCGGATCGAACAGGTCCGTCGGCCCCGGGTGCACCGGGCACCCGGTCACCACGGCCTCGTCCGCGATCATTCGGTCTCCTCTCGTGACGTCGCCGGCACTAGCGGGGCAGCCGGCGCCCGTACCGCACGGGCAGCTCGGCCAGGCCGCGGCTGGGCGAGTTGCGCGACACCCAGACCAGCTCGTCCGCCGGTACGGCCAGGCTCAGGTCGGGCAGCCGGCGCAGCAGCGTGGGGATCGCGACCTGGCCCTCGATCCGGGACAGCGGGGCGCCGACGCAGAAATGCACGCCCTGGCCGAACGCGAGGTGGTGGTTGGCGGTCCGGGTGATGTCGAGCCGGTCCGGGTCGGCGTACTCGTTCGGGTCCCGGTTGGCACAGTCGATCATCAGGTGGATGAAGCTCTCCTTGCCGATCTCGACGTCGCCGAGCTTCATGTCCTCGGTGGCGACGCGCAGCGTGCTGCGGTAGACCGGCGCCTCGTACCGCAGGAACTCCTCCACCGCGGGCGCGGCCAGACCTGGGTCGGCCTTGAGCAGCTCGAGCTGGTCGGGGTGCAGCAGCAGCGCCCGGATGCCGTTGCCGATGAGGTTCGCCGTGGTGCGGTGGCCGGCGATGATCAGCAGCACCAGGGTGGAGATGACCTCCGCATCCGTGTAGCCGTCCTGGGCCACCTGGAGGATGTCGCTGGTCAGGTCGTTGCGCGGCGCGGCGCGGTGGTCCCCCACCAGGTCGACGAAGAACTGCTCGATGCTCTCGCTGGCGACCCGGAGGCGCTCGTTCCCCTCCTCGTCCGGGTACGGCGCGCCGCTGATCGTGACGCCCCAGTCGTGCAGCCGGGGGCGGATGTCGGTCGGGACACCCATCAGCTCGCAGATCACCTGCATCGGCAGCGCGAGCGCGAAGTCCAGCAGGTCGATCCGGCCGGAGTCGGGGAACGCGTCGATGAGGTCGTCGGTGATCTCCTGCACCCGCGGCCGGGTCTTCTCGATCTGCCGCGGCAGGAACGCCTTGCCGACCAGCTTGCGCAGCCGGGTGTGGTCGGGCGGGTCGGCGCTGAGCATGTGGTGGATCAGCACCGGGCTGCTGTGCTCCAGCGCCTCCCGGAACCAGGCCGGCGCGTTGGCCGGGTCCTTGGACAGCCGCGGGTCGGAGAACGCGTCGAAGGCGGTCGGGTAGTCGGCCACCACGTACGCCTCGCCGCCCGGCGGATAGTCGATCCGGCGCACCGGGCAGCTGGCGCGCAGCTCGGCGTTCTGCTCGTGCGGGTCGGCCGGCGGTTCGGTGAAGAACTCCGCCGGGAGCGGCTGGTACGGGCCGGCGGCTTGCTCGATGGTCGGTTCGGCGGTCATGCGGTCTCCTCCGCGATGTCTTCCGGCTGCGGCAGTGTGCGGATGCGGCGGCTCAACATGGGCAGGGCGGCGAGCGCCGCGACGGCGCCGATGGCGGTGAACACCCAGACCGGGCCGGCGGCGCTGAAGATCACGCCGACGAAGAAGACCCCGATCGGCGTCGCGATCATGGACATGAACATCACGGCACCGAGGACGCGGCCCTGCAGCTCGTCCGGCACCATCTTGGCGATGTACGCGAGGAACAACGCGTTCACGATCGGCGCCCGGACGAAGACGCAGGCGACGATGATCCCGAGCGGTATGGCGCCGGGCACGATCGCCAGCCCGACCGCCGCGATCGGCCCGGCCCAGGCCGCGCCGATGAAGATCCAACCCGGCCGGACCCGCTTGAGCACCCAGCCCGCGACCAGCGCGCCGGCGATCCCGCCGAAGCCGGCCACGGCGAGCGTCGCACCGATCAGCGACGGCGGCTCGCCGCGGCTCTTCGCGGTGGCCACGATCGCCAGGAACACGCTGGAGTGCGTGAACGCCGCGTTCGAGCCGATGATCCAGATCATCATCAGCCGCAGCGTGGGTTGCCGGACCAGGAACCGGAACCCGTCCATCGTGGCGCTCCAGGAGAACCCCTTGGCGCCGGTGACGACCTTCATCGGGGTACGGATGAGCTGGGTCAGCACCGCGCCGACGCCGAAGGAGATCCCGGCGGCGAGGAACGGCAGCGCCTGGGCGAGGCCGAACAGCGAGCCGCCGACCGGCGGACCGACCATCGTGGCGCCGAAGAACCGGATCTGGTTCTGCGCGGTGGCCTGTTTGATCTGGTCCGGGCGGACCAACTGCTTGATCACCGCGAGGCCGGTGGGGTTCGAGATGCCGAGGCAGATCGCCGACGCGATGGAGATCGCGAAGATCGCCGGTAGGCCGGTGTGGTGGGTGACGATCAGCAGCGCGAACGCGCCCAGCAGCACCGCCCGGATCAGGTCGCAGGTCATCAGCAGGAACCGCCGGCCGACGTGGTCGGCCAGCATGCCGCCCGGGATCGCCATGAAGCTGGCCGTGAACAGCTGCGCGGCCCCGACAGCGCCGGCGTAGAAGGCCGACCCCGTGGTCGCGAGGATCAGCAGCGGGTACGCGACCTCCGCGGCCTCTTTGGCGAGACCGGCGAAGGCCTCGCTGGTCCACAGCGCCTGGAAGTTCCAGTTGCGCCGCAGTGACGCGCCCGGCTGCGCCGGACCGGCGGCGCGGGCGTCGGCGGCCGTGCCGTCGGCGGCGGCACCCTCGGCGCCGTCGGCGGCGGCCGCGTCAGCGGCGGCCGCGCCGGTGGCGTCGTCGGCGTCGAGCGCGGCGCCGGACGCCGGTGCCTGATTGGCGGACACCATCGACTCACTCCGTCCTGTCGGGATTGCCGGGAAGTGCCTCGCGCAGGCCGCGGGCGAGGCCCGGTACGTGCGGCGGAGCGAGCATGGTCCAGTGGTCGCCGTCGGCCGGGATGACCCGGACGCCACCGCCGTACAGGCCGGCCAGCCGGGACCGGAGCCGGGCGGCCACGCCCGGGGTCAGGCCGGCCTTGACGACGACCGCCGGGCAGTCGACCTGCCGCGGCCGGTAGCGTGCGAGGACACGGGCCTTGTCCAGCAGCAGGCGGCGCAGCGCCGGGTCCTGGCGCGGGCGGCGGCCGGCGGGTCCGATGTGGACGGTCGCGCTGACCTGCAGCCAGAGGGCGCTGGCCAGGAACCCGGGGTCGAGGCCGATCGGCCGGCCGGCGCGGCCGGGCAGGTAGGCGTCGAGCTGCACCAGCGCGTCCACCCGCGTACCGGCCGCGGTGAGCTGGTGCGCCATCTCGTGCGCGATCATCGCGCCGTACGACCAGCCGCCGATCGTGTACGGCCCCTCCGGCTGCACCGCCCGGACGGCGGCGAGGTGGTGGACGGCGCTCCGCTCGATCGGCAGGCCCGCGGTCGCGGCGTCGATCGGCTCCAGGCCGATCACCGGGCGGACGCCGGCCAGCTCGGCGGCGAGGGCGCGGTAGCTGAGCGCGTTGCCGGCGGCGTCGGCGGCGAGGAACAACGGCCGGCCCCGCCCTCCGCCGTTGAGGGCGACGGCGCGTACGAGCGGGCGCATGTGGCCGGCGGATTCCTGCTCGGCGAGGCGCAGGAGGCCGGCGAAGGTGCGGTCCTGGGAGAACTCGGTGACGGAGACGGCGACGCCGGTCTCCCGCTGGATGCGGCCGAGCAGGTCGACGGCGGTCAGCGACTCGCCGCCGAGCGCGAAGAAGTCGTCCCCGGGCGCGGCCGAGCGGACGCCGAGGGCCGCGCACCAGCAGCCCTCGATCGCCGCGCGCAGCGAGCCCGGCCGCGGGGCCCGCGACGGTGCGGCCGGCGTTCGCACCGGCGCCGGGGCGGCGTCGGGCTCCTCGCCGGCGAACGGGTACGGCGGCAGCGCGGCGCGGCCGGCCGCGGGCTCGTCGATCGCGTCGAGCGCGCGGTCGGCGCCGCGCTCCCACAGCGCGCCGAGCGCGCGCAGCAGGCCGTGTTCCTCGTCGCCGGCGCGGCCGAGCATCGGCACCGTGGTGTGGTCGGGATCCCAGCCGGTGCCACGGCGGACCGCCGCGAGCATCGACGTGCCGGGCCCGAGCTCGATGAACGTGTCGCAGTTCGACCGCAGCAGGGTGGTGATCGAGTCGTCGAGCAGCACCGCCCGGCGCAGGTGGGTGGCCCAGTAGTCCGGGGTGCGCAGCAGGTCCGGGTCGGCGTGGTCGCCGGTGGAGTTCGAGATCACGCGGCCGGTCGGGCGGCGGCTCGGCACCGCGGCCACCGCGGCGCGCAGCACCTCGGCCGCCGGCTCCATCGTGACGGAGTGGAAGGCGCGCTGCACGTCCAGCTCGCGTACGTCCAGCCCGCGCAGCGCGTCCCCGGCCAGCAGGTCGGCCATGGCCTCGCGGGGGCCGGAGACGACCGCCGCGCCCGGGGTGGCGACCGCGACCGTGACGGCGCCGGCGCTGCCGATCCGCCCGCGCACCTCGGCCGCGGGTGCGGCGACCGACGCCATCAGGCCCGGCGCGGTGTCCCGCATCGCGGCGGCGCGCTGGCGCACCAGCTGTACCGCGTCCGGCACCGTCCAGGTCCCGGCCAGCGTGGCGGCCACGTACTCGCCGATGCTGTTGCCCAGCATCACCGCCGGCCGGACGCCCCAGTCGCCGAGCTGGCGGGCCAGCGCCCAGCCGAGCGCGAACAGGCCCAACTGCTGGTGCACGGTGTCGCGGAACCACCCGTCCGGTGCCGTGCCCCCGGTGACGACCGGCGTGAGGTCGGGGCCGCCCCCGGCCGCGGCGGCCGCGCGGATCTCGTCGAAGGAGTCGCGGAAGCCGGGCAGCAGCCGGTACGGCACGGCGCCGGCCGGCGAGCGCAGCGTGCCCTGGCCGGGGAACAGGAACGCGACCCGGCGCAGCGACCCGGGCGCACCCGGGTCCGGCGCGTCGCGCATCAGCAGTACGGCCTCGGGCAGGCCGTCCGCGACGAACGCCTGCCGGTGCGCCAGCCGCCGCCGCGCGGCGAGCGTGGTCGCGACGGCCGGCAACGTGAGCGCGGACACGTCGGCGGCGGCCCCACCCGCCGGCGCGGCCGGCTCCGCGGCCGCCCGCTCGACCGGCTCCTCGGGACGCCGCTCGGCGATCTCGTCGACGAGATGCTCCGCAAAATCGTCGGCGATCTCGTTGGCGATCTCGTCGGCAAGGTGGTCGGCGAGGCGCCGGCGCATTCGCGCCAGCGCGTCCGGCGCGGCGGCCGACAGAGCGAGCACGCGCGGGCCGGGGCGCCCCACCCGGGACCCGGGCCGCGGCGGGCCGGCGAGCACCACGTGCGCGTTGGTGCCGCCCAGGCCGAACGAGCTGACCGCGGCCAGCGGGGCCTCGCCGCCGGGGCGGTCCGGCCACCGCGCATGCGAGGTGCACACCTCGAACGGCGTCGACTCCAGTTCCAGCAGCGGGTTGGGCCCGGTGTAGTGCAGCGTCGGCACCAGCTCGCGGTGCTCGTACATCAGCGCGGTCTTGATCAGCCCGGCGACACCCGCCGCGGCGCCGGTGTGCCCGATGTTGCTCTTCACCGCGCCGAGCCAGCACGGGCCGCCGGGCCGGCCGGCCGGGCCGAAGACCTCGGCCAGCGCCTGCACCTCGATCGGGTCACCGAGCCGGGTGCCGGTGCCGTGCGCCTCGACGTAGCCGATGTCGGCGGCGTCGACGCCGGCGACCCGGTGGGCGTGGCGGATCGCCTCGCTCTGCCCCGCGATCGACGGCGCGGTGTACCCGATCTTCTCGCTGCCGTCGTTGTTGATCGCCGAACCGACGATCAGCGCGAGGATGCGGTCGCCGTCGCGCAGCGCGTCGGCGGCCCTTTTCAGCATCACCACGCCGGCGCCCTCGCTCGGCACCGTCCCGTCCGAGTGCTGGTCGAACGGCCGGCAGTGCCCGTCCCGGGACAGGATGCCGCCCCGCTCGTACCGGTAGCCGACATCACCGCGCGGCAGCACGGTGACGCCGCCGGCCAGCGCCGCGTCGCAGTCGTGCCAGCGCAGGCTCTGCGCGGCCAGGTGGACGCTGGTCAGCGACGTCGAGCAGGCCGTCTGCACGGTGACCGCGGGCCCGCGCAGCCCGAGCTTGTAGCTGACCCGGCTGGCCAGGAAGTCCTTCTCGGTGCCGATCGCCTCGGCCAACTCGCTGAGCTCGGCGCCGCCGCGCGCCGGCACCTTGTCCGCGCCCGCGTACACCCCGATCCGGCCGGCGAACCGGGTCGGGTCGATGCCCGCGTCGTCGACGGCGGCCGCCGCGCACTCCAGGAACACCCGCTGCTGCGGGTCGATCGCCGCCGCCTCGGCCCGGCTGTAGCCGAAGTGCTGCCAGTCGAAGGCGTACGAGTCGGCGAGGACGCCGCGGGCCGGCACGAAGTCCGGGTGCCGGACCTGGTGCGGGTCGGCCCCCCCGGCCACGAGCCGGTCAGGCTCGAAGCGGGTAATCGTCTCCGCTCCGGACCGCAGCGCGGACCAGTACCGGCGGGTGTCCGCGGCACCCGGCAGCCGGCATGCCATCCCGACGACGGCGATCGCGTCGCGCGTAGCGGTCACGGAACCCCCGCGGTGACGCCGGCCTTCTCCACCAGCCGGCTCAGCCCGGTCGGGGTCGGCGACAGCAGGAACTCGCGCAGCCGCAGCGTCACGCCCAGCCGGTCCTTGACCAGCCCGACCAGCCTGACCGCGTCCAGCGAGCTGCCGCCGGCGACGAACAGGTCGGTCTCCCCGGTCAGCTCGCCGGTCTCCCCGATGACCTCGGCGAACAGCGGTAGCACCCGCTGCAGCGCCCGGTCCCGGGACGGCCGGGTGCCGCCGGGAGCGGCCGAGGCCGGTGCCGCCAGAGCGGCCAGCGCCCGCCGGTCGACCTTGCCGTTCGGCGTCAGCGGCACCCGGTCCACGACGGCCCAGAGCGCGGGCACCATGTACGTCGGCAGCCGCTCCGCGAGGTGGTCGCGCAGGTCCGCCGGCGCCAGCTCGGCGCCCGGCGCGGGCATCACGGCGGCCAGCAGCCGCTTCTCGGCGCTGTCGCCCTCGGTGACGGTGACGACGGCGTCGCGCACGCCGGGGTAGGTGCCGAGCGCGTCGGCGATCGCGCTGAGCTCGACCCGGTAGCCGCGGATCTTGACCTGGTCGTCGGTCCGGCCGAGGAACCGGAGCCGGCCGGCGGTGTCGACGCGCACCACGTCACCGGTGCGGTAGAGCCGCTCCGGCACGTCGGGCGAGAACCGCCCGAACCGCCGCGCGGTCTCCGCCTCGTCGCCGAGGTAGCCGTCCGCGAGCCCCGCGCCGCCGGTGTAGAGCTCGCCCACCGCGCCGGGCGGGAGCAGCCGGGCCCGGTGGTCGAGCACGTACACCCGGGTGCCGGGGATCGGCGTGCCGATCGGCAGCGGGCCGTCGACCTCGTCGGGCCGGGTCACCGAGTGGGTGGTGGTGAACGTGGTGTTCTCGGTCGGGCCGTACCCGTTGCTGAGCACCAGCCCGGGATGCTGCCGCAGCGCCCGTGCGACGTGCTCGTACGGCAGCACGTCGCCGCCGGTGAGCAGCTGGCGCAGGCCGGCGAGGGAGTCCGGGCTGAACTCCGCGACCAGCCGGAACAGCCCCGCGGTCAGCCAGGCCACGGTGACCCCGCGCTCCGTCAGCACCGCGCCCAGCTCGGTCGGCGAGAGCAGCCCGGCGGGCGCGACCTCCAGCGTGGCGCCGGTCAGCAGCGCGCCCCACAGCTCCAGCGACGAGGCGTCGAAGCCGAGCGGCGAGAGCCGCAGCACCCGCTCCCCCGGCCCGAGCCGCACGTACGGCGCCTCGTGGACCAGCCGGACGACCGCGCGGTGCGGCACCGCGACGCCCTTGGGCTCGCCGGTGGATCCCGACGTGAAGGCCACGTACGCCAACCGCGCCGGGTCGGGCGGCACCAGGGGCTCCGCGTCACTGGTCGGCCACCGCGGCGTCCAGGGGCCGACCAACCGGACGCCGGGCGCCCGCAGCCGGTCGGCATCGGCGGCTCCGCAGATCGCCGCGGCCGGCGCGGACTTCGTCACGATCGCGGTAAGGTGCGCGGCGGGCTGGGCCGGGTCGACGCCGACGTACGCGGCGCCCGCCCAGATCGTGCCGAGCACCGCGACCGCCTCGGCGACCGACCGCTCGACCGCGACCAGCACCCGGTCGCCCGGGTTGACGCCGGCCGCCCGCAGCCGCCGCGCCTGCTCGGCGGCGGCCCCGGCCAGCTGCTCGAACGTCAGCTCGTGCTCGGCGTCGCGGACCGCGACCGCGGCGGGCCGGGCGGCCGCCGCGGCGCGGAACAGCCCGTCGATGGACACCGCGGGGAAGTCGCGGCGGGTGTCGTTCAGCCGGTCCAGCACCGCCCGGCCCAACGCCGGCAGGCAGCGAACGTCGGCCAGGGCCGTGGCCGTGGCCAGGTGCTCAGCGGCGGCGGCGAAGTCGGCGACGAACGCCTCCGCCTCGGCCGCGGTCATCGCCGCGGTGGCGTACTCCGCGTACCCGGACAGCACCGGCTGCCGCCGCCCGAGCAGCACGCTCAGGTCGAACTGCGACCCGCCGCCGTGCCCCTCCTCGACCCGTACCGCCAGGGAGTCGGTGCGGATGCGCTCGGGGACCAGCTGGTCGTGCATCCCGAAGCAGACCTGGACCAGCGGGTGGCCGGCGGCGGACCGCTCGAGGCCGAGCCGGCCGACCAGCTCCTCGAACGGCAGCCGCGCCGCGTCGAGGCTGACCAGCAGCGACCGCTGCACCGAGCGCAGGTAGTCGGCCGCTGTGCGGTCGTCGTCGACGTCGACCCGGACCGGTACCAGGTTGCCGGCGTACGCCACCAGCTCGGCCAGCTCGGAGCTGTCCCGGCCGGTGACCGGCACGCCGACAAGCAGGCTCCGGGCGCCGGTGAGCCGGCTCAGGGTGAGCCCGAAGGCCCCGAGCAGGTACGCGAACGACGTGATCCCGAGCGCCGCGGCCCGGGCCGTGACCGCACCGCTGACCGAAAGCCCAAGGTCCACTGTGGACCGTGCGCCGGCCGGGTCGTAGCCCCGGGGTTGCCGGTCGGACGGCAGCTCCAGCACCCGCGGCACGCCGGCCAGGTGCCGGGTCAGCACGTCCGCGTCCCGGTCCCACCCCCCGGCGGCGCGCAGTTCCTCCTCCTGGCGGGTCAGCACGCGCACCGGCACGCCCGGGCCGGGCTCCGGCCCGCCCCGCACCAGCCGGTCGTAGCCGGTCACGATCTCGCGCAGCAGCAGGCCGACCGCCCAGCCGTCCAGCATCATGTGGTGCGCCGCCAGCACGATCGCCTGCCGGCCGGCCGGGTGGGTGATCAGCAGGTAGCGGACGGCCGGCGCGGCCGACACGTCGAACGGCCGCCGGCCGAACTCGGCCGCCAGCAGTCGGGCGCTGTCCTCGAAGCCGCCGTCGGATCCGTCGCAGCCGACCGCGGCGAACTGTGGGGTGGCCGCGTCCAGCACCTCGCGGGCGACCTCCCCGCCCGTCTCCCGGAACACGGTGCGCAACCCCTCGTGCCGGGCCGTCGTGGCGGCCAGGACCCGCCGCAGCGCGTCCGGGTCGACCTCACCGCGCTCGACGAAGCACACGAACACCAGGTTGTACGGAGAACCCCCGGCGACCTTCTCGTTGATCCACATGCCGCGCTGAGCCCGGGTCGGGGCAGCGGTGTCGGCGGTCGGCCGCGGCCCGGGCCGCACCGGCTTGTCCGTGGACGGTTCCCCCGGCGCGGCCGCGGCCAGCACGGCGGCGACCGCTTCTTCGCCGAGCAGCGACGCGACCGGGATGCGTACGCCCAGCTGTTCCTGGGCCAGCGCCACCAGGCGCATCGCGAGGATCGAGTCACCACCGAGCGCGACGAAGCTGCGGGTAGTGAGGTCGTCGGGACCCGGCGCCTGTCCCGGTAACGCCCCCAGCACCGCGGCCGCGAGCTCCGCCGCCGGTGTGGCTGAGGTCATCGCGCGCCGCCGGCCGCGCCGTCGACGGCCCGCGCTACCAGTTCGGCCTGCCCGGCGATCGTGCCGGCGCGGAAGATGTCCATGGTCTTGAACGTGCGGCCGGTCGCCCGGCTCAGCTCCTCGACGAGCCCGATGAGCAGCAGGGAATCGCCGCCGGCCGCGAAGAAGCCGATGTCGTCGGCGAGGTCGTCGGTGGCGAGCACCTGCCGCCAGACCGAACGGACGACGTCGAGCCGCGCGGCCTCGTCGGTAAAGTCGATCTCGGTGGACGACGGTTCGAGCACAAGATCCTCCAGACTCGTGGTCAGGTCGAGCGCGCTGCGTCGCAGCGCCTCCAGCAGGTCCGTGACGGTGGAGCGGTCGAAGAGGTCCGTCGCGTAGTCCGCGGACAGGTCCAGCCGGGCGTGCCCACGGCCGCCGTCCACGTGGACGAACAGGATCAGGTCCCAGATGCTGTACGTGAGCTCGAGCGGCCGGTACCGGCCGCGTACCCCCGGCGCGAGATCGATGTCGCCGGGGACCTCGGCGAGGTTGATCAGCACCGGGGTCAGCGGCGGGCGGCTGACGTCCCGGTCCGGGGCCAGCGCGGCGGCGACCGGCGCGAGCGGCACGTCGCCGTCCACGAACGCGTCGATCGCGGCGGCCCGTACCATGCGCAGCAGCTCCCGCCAGGTCGTGCCCCCGGTCAGCCCGATCCGCAGCACGACCGTGTTCATGAGCATCCCGACGACGCCGTGCGTGGCGGGGTCGTCCCGGCCGGGCCAGACGACGCCGAACAGGAAGTCACGCTGGGCGCCGGCCCGGGCGAGCGTGGCGGCCAGCATCGCGACGCCGGCCATGAACGCGGTGCAGCCCTCGGTCGCGGCGGCGGCCAGCAGCCGGCCGGTCAGCTCCTCGCCGAACCCGAGGTCGGCGATCTCGCTCACCAGCGGCGACTCGCCCTCGGGCAGCCGGTCGTACGGGAGCGGCACGCCGAGCGGCGCGTCGCGGAGCCGGTCGGTGATCGCGCCGACCCGGGCGGCCAACTCCTCCTCGGGCGGGCCCGGTAGATCCGCCGGGTGGCCCGGCTCGGCGAGCACGGGTTCCCGGCCGAGCAGCGCGGCCCGGTAGAGCTCGGCGATGTCGGCGACGATCAGGCGCCGCGACCAGCCGTCGAAAACGATGTGGTGCACGACCAGCACCAGCAGCGTGCTGGTGTCGTCGACCCGGACCACCACGGCCCGCGCGGGCGGCCCGGCCGCCAGGTCGAACGGGGCGTAGCAGCTGTCGAGCACGTGCCTGCGCAGGTCGTCGGGCGTCCAGCCACCGGTCGGCCTGTCGGTGAACGTGACCGGCGGGTCGTTGGCGGCGATCGCGTACTGCACCTGCCGGGCGCGCACGTTCAGCCGGAACACCGACCGCAGCGCGGGGTGCCGGGCCAGCGCCTGGCGCACGGCGGCGGTGAACAGGCCGTGGTCGACCGGGCCGGTGAACTCCAGCACGGACGGGATGAGGTAAGCCGGGCGGAGCCGCTCGATCCGGTCCAGGATCCAGAGGCCTTGTTGCGCGGGCGTGGCCGGATGCCACACGTCCTTCATAGGAATCTGTTCGGACAGCAAGATAAACCCTCCGACCGTCACGGTCGCCGCCGTGGTAACGCGGCGACTGAGCCGAGGAGCAGCATTGATGTCTACCGGTGGCGTCGAAATGACGCGTGCGCACTCGCCTAGCGAGCGCCACTTCTTGTCCGTCGCACGGATGGGACAGTACACGGCAGTCGGAGCGAGGCGAACTGCAATAACACCCGGGCGAACAACGGCATAACGCCGCGCCGGCAAAGCACCGCCGCGACAGCGGGCACTACCTGCGGGTATGGCGCCCGGGCCGGTCCAGCGGAGTTAGTCGGGGTTGCCGCCCGGCGGGTAATAACTCATTCGAGTGGAACCCCAGCCGCGTCCCGGCGTGGGCATATCAACCTGCACCACTCGACCACCCGGCCTGCCCGCTCGGGCACGGACTGTGCTAACGGAGGTGCTGGTACGGCGGGGAACCGAGGCAGCTGGGAGGCCTCATCGCTGGGCTGTCACAGCGGCCCGCTGGACCTGTATCCGAGCATGATCCGGGGCGCCGCGGCGGGTAAGAGCGGCGCCGGTAAAGCCCGGGCGGTCCGGAACCGCGGGACGTACCGGGCCCGGCGAGCGAGACCGGAGGATATACGAGAGTGGTAAAAGTTCTGTAAGGCGGGCACCGGCTCGAATCTGGTGGACAGGACCGGGTAGAGTGCACCCTGTGTATGGACGGTTGACTTCGTAACTGACTTAGCGTGCTGGTACGGATGCCACGGTGAAGATCGGTGGCATAGCTGTGAACACCGGCGATCCGGTGGCCGCCGCGGTCGCGGCGGAACGACGAGGAAATGCACGCGGGCCCTATTTCCTCCCGCTCGGCCGAGGTCTGGCCAATCCCCCGTACCGCGCTCGGCTACACCATTACCCAGGTCCGAACCGGCCAGGCCTTCCAGCGCACCGCCGGCGGCGGCGTGCGCGGTGGTGACGCGGGCCGTATCCGCGGGGGCTGACCCGGCACGCCGCGTCGAACGCCCAGTCGAAGCCGTTCAACGCCATCTTCGACGGCCGGTATGTCTTGACGGGCTCGAATGTTAACGCTCACACTCCGACTGAGTCGCAACCAGACATACGGGCGAACAGGACGGCCGCACCGGGCCGTCCGGCGGCGGCTGGTGTCGCCGAGCGGCGATCCCCCGTGTCCGGGCGCCTCCGCCGGTCCGAGCGCGGGCCGGGCGGTGCCACCCGCCTCGGGCAAGGAGCGCACTGTGAGCCACTACCGTCTACTTCGGACAGATCGCCGGTGGGCCGGGCGCGCCGGGGCGCTGCTGTCGGTCGTCGTGCTGGCGGCGGTGACCGTCCTGTTTGGACCGCCGCCGGCCGCCGTCGCGGCGGCGGGCAGCCCGGCGCTGACGTCACCGCTCGCCGGCGCTGCCCCGCCGGCCGGCAGCGCGACGCGCAGCGGTACGCCGGTCGCCGCCGCGGCGTATCCGGACCCGCTGCCGGTCACCGGCAACATCACCGTGCACGACCCGGCCGCCGTTCGCGACGCGACCGGCGCGTTCGCGGTCTACTCCACCCACAACGGCATCGAGATCCGCACCTCGCCGGACCGGGCGGCGTTCACCAGGACCGGCTCCGTGCTGCCCAACGGCGCGACCTGGGCGACCGCCTACTCCAGCAACGTCAAGGACCTGTGGGCCCCGGACGTGTCATTCCACAATGGACAGTACTATCTGTACTACGCGGTCTCGTCGTTCGGCTCGAACACCTCAGCGATCGGGCTGGCGACCAGCCCGACGGGCCGGGCCGGCAGTTGGACCGACCGCGGCCTGGTCTACGCCTCCGCCGCCGGCGGCGACTTCAACGCGATCGACCCGAACCTGACCGTCGACCCCGCCGGCCGCTGGTGGCTCGCCCTCGGCTCATGGTGGACCGGCATCAAGATGATCCAGCTCGACCCGGCCACCGGCAAGCCGCTCGGGTCGAATCCCACCCGGTTCAACCTGGCCGCCCGGACGTCCACCTCGCTCGGCATCGAGGCGCCGTTCGTGTTCGCGCACGGCGGCTTCTACTACCTGTTCGTGTCCTGGGACCTGTGCTGCCGCGGCGTCAACAGCACCTACCACGTGATGGTCGGCCGGTCCGCCAGCATCACCGGGCCGTACACCGACCGGTCCGGGGTGCGGATGGCCAGCGGCGGCGGCACCGAGGTGGTCGCCACCCACGGCCGGTTCATCGGCCCTGGCGGCCAGTCCGTGTACACCGACGGCGGCGAGGACCTGTTCGTCTACCACTACTACGACGGCGCCGCCCAGGGCACCCCGAAGCTCGCCATCAACCGCCTCGGCTGGGACTCCGCCGGTTGGCCCGTCCTGCGCTGACGCGGCGGCGCCGACCAGGGCTCCAGGCTTCCGGGCGCGGGCGGGTTTGCCCGCGGGCCGGCGCCGGGAATCCACAGCGGCAGGGCCGGCTGCCCGAGGGACCCGCGCGGGGGACCGACCGAGAGGAGCGCACGACATGCGCGCTGTCCACGCCGGACCCGCACACCCGGCCCACCCCGCTGGCGGTGGGCGCGGCGGCCGCCGGCACGGCTGGCGGACCGGCCCGGTACTCGTCGCGGCGGCACTTGCCGGCAGCCTGCTGGCCGCGCCCGGCGCGCAGGCCGGGACCACGCCGGCCGGCCGGCCGGCTCAGGCCGCGGGCACCGCCGTGCGCCTCGGTTGGCATGCGCAGGCTCGACCGTTCCGGCTCAGCTACCTCGGCAACGGCCGCGAGCTGGTCGGGCAGACCGCGAGCGACGTGGCCGGCCCGGGTGGCCGGCTGGCGTACGCGCTGGCCGACGGCAGCACGCACCACGCGACCGACCTGCTGCGGCAGCGGCCGGTCCGCGGCGGCACCGCCTACACCGTCGGCACCGACGAGCCCGGCCGCACCGCGGAGGTCGCCGTCCGGCGTACGCCGCGCGGCCTGCGGGTGGAATGGTCGCTGCAGCCCTCGACCGGAGTGACCGGCGTGTTCGAGGCGCTGACCGGCTCGGACGCCGAGCACTTCCTCGGCGGCGGGGCGAACGCGTTGTTCGTGGACCTGCGGCACCGGATCGTGCTGGACAAGGTGCTGTTCGCCGGCGCGGAAGTCTTCGACCAGTGCGCGAAGTCGAGCGCGGCCAGCCCGTTCTTCGCCAGCACGCGCGGCTACGCGATCTTCCCGGACACTCCGGCGATCGGGCGGCTGGCCTTCCCGAACGCCGCCGACTCGCCGCCGGACTGCAGCCCGGCCAACGCCCCGCCGTGCCCGGTGCTCACCGGCCAACCGGACCGCATCCAGCTGTGTTTCAAGGCCGACCGGCTCGACTACGAGATCTACGCCGGCTCGTTCAGCGACGTGATCGCCAGCTACACCGAGCTGGCCGGCCACCCGGCCATCGGACCGCCGGCCCAGTTCGCCCTGATGAAGTGGCGGGACACCGTGCACGGCAGCGGCGAGGTCACCGAGGACGTCGACCAGTTCGCCCGGCTCGGCATCCCGCTCGGCACGGTCTGGATCGACAACCCGTGGGAACTGGAGAACGCGGCACCGCCGGACGTCGGCCCCAACACCTCGTGCATGGGCACGCTGCGGTTCGACCCGCGGATGTTCCCGGACCCGGCCGGGATGATCGACTACCTCCGCTCCCATGGAGTCCACCTCGGACTGTGGATCTCCCCATACGTGGCCAAGGCGGCGAACGGCCAGCCGTGCCCACCGAACGACTTCCCGCCCGGCTCGCTGATCCCGGCTCCCGGTGACCCGAACCGCGACCTGGTCGACTTCACCAACCCGGCCGCCCGCCAGCACTGGCAGGCGGAGCTGGAGCGGGTGCTGTCGATGGGCGTCGACATGGTCAAGGGCGACCGCGGCGACGGTGAGCGCGACGTGGAGGGCAGCACGTTCGCCGGCGGGCCGGGCACGCTGGTCGCCAACCGCTACCCGGTGCTCTACCAGCAGGCGACCCAGCAGGTGCTGACCAAGCTGTACGGCCAGGCGTACACGGAGCTGTTCCGGGGCGGCTTCACCGGCAGCCCGGCCGCGCTGCACGGCTTCTGGCTGGGCGACCAGCGCACCACGTTCCTCGCGCTGCGGGACACGATCCGCCGCGGGCAGACCGCCTGGCTGTCGGGATCGCCGGTCTGGGGTTCGGACACCGGCGGCTACGTGGTCCCGACGGGCGCGACCGGACCGACGCCGTCGCTGTTCGTCCGCTGGGCGCAGTTCTCCGCGCTGTCGCCGGTGTACGAGGTCGGTGGCCGCGGGCTGAACGCGACGCCGTGGGTGTACGACCAGCAGACCATCGACCGGTTCCGCGCCACCGCGATCCTGCACTACGAGCTGTTCCCGTACCTGTACGGGCTCGCCCTGCGGTCCGGTCGCACCGGCGTGCCGATCACCCGGCCGCTCGGCTACCAGTACCCGACCGACGAGGCGGCCTGGGCCGCGGACCAGGAGTTCCTCGTCGGCCCGGACCTGCTCGCCGCGCCGGTCGCGGCCGATCGGGCCGAGCAGGACGGCGCGGCCGGCCAGCCCACTCCGGTCGATGTCTACCTGCCGGCCGGGAACTGGATCGACCTCTACACCGGCCAGGTCCTCGCCGGCAGCCGGCACATCACCCGGCTGTCCACATTGGACGACTTCCCGCTCTACCTGCGGGCCGGGTCGGCGATCGGCTTCAACGGCCGGACGCCGGACGTCTGGGCCACCCCGTGGGGCCGCAACGACCTGGACCGGCACGACCGCGCCGGCTGGCTCTACGCGCCGGCCGCCGGGCGCACCGACGCGACCAGCCCGTACGGTGGCCGGCTGCGGGCCGAGCAGCGCGGAAACAGGATCACCCTGACCCTGACCGGCGCCCCCGCCGAGACGCAACTGCTCGTCGCGACCCCGGCCAGCCCGGCCGCGGTGCGGATCGACGGACGGACCGCCCCGCCCGCCGGGTCGCTCGCCGAGCTGCGGGCCGCCGGCACCGGCTGGACCGTCCACCGTGGACCGTTCGGCGGCGTGCTGCTCAAGCTGCACCCGGTCCGCGGGCACAGCACGATCAGCCTGACCCTGGCGTGACCGGCTCCCACCGGGTCGGGTCGGTCAGCTCCGG
>JBBWZH010000531.1:0-9945 GCA_039648995.1 Mycobacteriales bacterium | reverse complement strand
CCCGTGCAGAGGCTGTGGCAGAGGCTCGGGTTCGATCCCGTCCGGCTCCCCGAGGGGGTGGTCGTGACGCCGGCCTGCGGGCTGGCCGGCGCCAGCCCCGGGTACGCCCGGGCGGCACTGCGCCGCTGCCGGGAGACCGGCCGCGCGCTGCGCGACGATCCGGAGGGCACACCCGCGTCGGGGCGGCGCTCATGACCGTGCTGGCCCGCTGGTCTCCTCCGCTCCGCTCCTCGGGCCCTGGCGGCCCTGCGATGCTCACTCCGGAGGCCAGCTCGTGACCGCGCCCGGCGGCGAGACCACGGTGATCGTCGACACCCCGACGGTCGAGGTGAAGGCGGCTCCGGTCGAGGCCCGGGAACGGCACGCCGAGGTCGCGCAGCAGATCGACGACCACCAGTACCGCTACTACGTGCTCGACTCGCCTACCGTGAGTGACGCCGAGTATGACCAGTCGATGCGTGAGCTGGAGCGGCTGGAGGACGAGTACCCGGAGCTGCGCACGCCGAGCTCGCCCACCCAGCGCGTCGGCGGCACGTACTCGACGCTGTTCACCCCGGTCGACCACCTGGAGCGGATGCTCAGCCTGGACAACGCGTTCAGCGACGAGGAGCTGGCCGCCTGGGCGCAGCGGGTCGAGCGCGAGGTCGGCGACGCCGCGTCCTATCTGTGCGAGCTGAAGGTGGACGGGCTGGCGATCGCGCTGGTGTACGAGCGCGGGCGGCTGGTCCGCGGCGCCACCCGCGGCGACGGGCGCACGGGCGAGGACGTGACACCGAACCTGCGCACGCTGGCCGACATCCCCACCACGCTCACCGGCCCGGACGTGCCGGAGCTGCTGGAGGTCCGCGGCGAGGTGTACTTCCCGGTCGCCGGGTTCGAGGGGCTGAACGAGTCGCTGGTCGCGGCCGGCCGGGCGCCGTTCGCCAACCCGCGCAACGCGGCGGCCGGGTCGCTGCGGCAGAAAGACCCGAAGATCACCGCGAGCCGGGCGCTGCGGATGGTCGTGCACGGCGTCGGCGCGCACCGCAACTGGCAGCCGAAGCGGCAATCCTCGTCGTACGAGGCGTTGCGCGGCTGGGGCCTTCCAGTCAGCGACCGGTACAAGCTGGTGTCCACATTGGACGAAGTGCGCGCGTACATCGCGTACTACGGCGAGCACCGGCACTCGGTCGAGCACGAGATCGACGGCGTGGTCGTGAAGGTCGACCAGGTCAGCCTGCAGCGCCAGCTCGGGTCGACCAGCCGCGCGCCGAGGTGGGCGATCGCGTTCAAATACCCGCCCGAGGAGGTCACCACCAAGCTGCTCGACATCCGGGTCAACGTCGGTCGCACCGGCCGGGTCACCCCGTTCGGAATGATGGCGCCGGTGCAGGTGGCCGGGTCCACTGTGGAACTCGCCACCCTGCACAACGCGCAGGAAGTCGTCCGCAAGGGCGTGCTGATCGGCGACACGGTGGTGCTGCGCAAGGCCGGCGACGTGATCCCGGAGATCGTCGGCCCCGTGGTCGACCTGCGGGACGGCACCGAGCGGGCGTTCGAGATGCCGACGGAGTGCCCGGAATGCGGGACGCCGCTGGGCCGGGAGAAGGAGAGCGACGCCGACATCCGGTGCCCGAACGCCCAATCCTGCCCGGCACAGCTGCGGGAGCGGGTATTCCACCTGGCCAGCCGCGGCGCGCTGGATATCGAGGCGCTCGGATACATGGCGGCGATCGCGCTGACCCGGCCGGACGAGCCGGAGCGGCCGCCGCTGCGGGACGAGGGCGACCTGTTCAGCCTGTCCGTCGAGGCGCTGGCGCCGGTGAAGATGCGCCGGCACAACGAACGCACCGGCGAGGACGAGCTCGTCTCGTTCTTCTACACCAAGGGCACGCCCAAGCAGCCACCGGCGCCGAAGAAGGTCGTCGAGGTCCTCTTCGAACAGTTGGATACGGCCAAGAGCCGTCCACTGTGGAGGGTGCTGGTCGCGCTGTCGATCCGGCACGTGGGGCCCACCGCCGCGCAGGCGCTGGCCCGGGAGTTCCGGTCCGTCGACCGGATCCGGGAAGCCTCGCAGGAGGAACTGGCCGCGGTGGACGGCGTGGGCCCGACGATCGCCGAGGCCGTCCGGGAATGGTTCGACGTGCCGTGGCACCGCGAGGTCGTCGAGAAGTGGCGGGCCGCCGGGGTGTCGATGGAGGACGCCGGCGCCGCCTCCGGGCCACGCCCGCTCGAAGGCGTCACCGTGGTGATCACGGGCTCTCTCGACTCGTACAGCCGCGACGGTGCCACCGAGGCCATCCAGACCCGCGGCGGCAAGGTGACCGGCTCGGTCTCCAAGAAGACCGGCTTCGTCGTCGCCGGCGAGAACCCCGGCTCCAAATACGACAAAGCCCTCCAACTCGGCGTCCCCCTGCTTGACGACGCCGGCCTCGCCGTCCTGCTCGCCGACGGCCCCGACGCCGCCCGCGCCGCCGCCGTCAACCCACCCGCCGCCGAGCCGCCGGTGGCGGAGCCGACGCCGGTGGCGGGGGCCGACGCCGACGCGCCGGCGAAGGCCCCGCGAAAGCGCCGCCCGAAACAGTCCGCCGGCGCGGCCGCCGAGTCCGACGGCGCGGCCGCCGAGGAGGCCGACGGCGCGGCGGCCCCGGAGAAGCCCGCCCGCAAGCGCCGCTCGAAGACCTCCGCCGACGCCGACGCCGGATAGGGCCGCGCCTCCGCGACCACGTCCGGGCGGGAGTGAGCAGTGCGCCACCCTTGGTGCGGTGGGTGGCCGCGGGTGTCAGCCGGGTTGGGGGACGCCGTGTTGCGCGACGGTGACCGCGATGCCGGCGAGGTGGGCGAGGCGGAGGAGCTCGCCGGGCCGCCAGGCGGGGCCGCCCGGGCGGCCGACGAGCACCGCGCGGTCCGGGTCGCCGAGCGGGGCGGCGGCGAGTTCGGTGCCCAGCGCGCCCCAGGCCGGCGGTACCCAGCGGCCGGTCGGGTCGAGCACCTCTGCCCGGGCCAGCGGCAGCCAGGGCAGGTCGACGTCGTGCAGTTCGGGTGCGGCGGGGCTGGCGGCTTCCACCAGCGGGCCCCGCTCGTCGTAGCGGACCACCACCGACCAGCCGGCCCGGAAGATCCGCGGCACCGCGCTGACCAGCAGTTCAGCGGCCCGTTCCGGCGTGGCCGCCAGCGACTCGAGTAGCTCCAGCTCACGGTGGGCATCCAGGCCGCCGGCGTAGTACTGGATCGACTCGACGCTGACCCCGGAGACCGAGACGGCCGCCGTGATCAGCGTGTCGGCGAGTTTGCCCGGAGGCAGCTCGACCACCAGGTCATCGACCGCGACGCCGGCCGAACGCTCCACCACGTCGACGGTGATGATGTCAGCGCCAGCCTGACCGAGCGCGGTCGCCACGGCGCCGAGCATCCCCGGTCGGTCCGGCAGCAGGACCCGCAGCAGGTACGACACGCCGGTCACCTCCCGGGCGACAGACTGCCGGACGGATGTGTCCCGAATGTTTCACACCGGCGTCGCCCGACCGCAAGTCCTGTTACCGCTACGGTACGTGGTGGTTGCCCCGGCGTGCCGCGGGCCTGCCGGCCCCCCGCGGCGTCCCGCCCGTGCCCGCGGGGCGTCCCGGTCCCCCGCCCGGCGTGCCCATGCTGGACGCGGCCCTGCCCGGCGGACCCGGGCCGGACACGGACCCGGGCCGGACACGGACCGGGCCGGACACGGACCGGACCGCGCCGGGCCCGGCGCGGCGCCCGGCGGCGTTCCCCGCCGCCACCGGTGCCTCTGCTGGCATCCGCCGCCCGCCGGCGTCCACCTGCGGCCCGCGGACGTCCCGACCTGGGCCGTCCCGGCGCCCGGCGGCGGGCGGTCAGGCCCGCGGCCTGCACCGGCCGGGCCGCTCGACCGGACTTTCGTGACCAGACCGTGGCCGACCGATTCTTGCTCGGACCTGCTTGCCCGGCGCTAGGGTGACGCCACCAAACCGGATCTATGGCAGATCACGACCCTAGTGGAGTGCCCCATGCGTACCAGTTCGGCGAGGCGAACCCTGCTCCTCGCCTTGAGTGGCGCGTTGGCTCTCGCTGGAGCGGCGTGCGCGAAGAGCGACCGCGACAACTCCAGCGGCGGAAACAGCAGCAAGAGCACGCTCGTTTTCGCCGGCTCGTCGGACCCGAAGTCGCTGGACCCGGCGTTCGTCAGCGACGGCGAGAGCATCCGTGTCACCCGCAACATCTATGAGGGCCTGGTCGGGCTGAAGCCGGGCACGACCGAGGTCGAGCCCAAGCTGGCCACCGAATGGACCGCCAGCGCGGACGGCACCCAATACACGTTCAAGCTGCGGCAGGGGGTGAAGTTCTCCGACGGCAGCACGTTCGACGCCGCCGCTGCCTGCTTCAACTTCGACCGCTGGTACAACTTCAAGGGCCCGCTGCTGCAGAGCAGCAGCCTGTCGTATTACTGGCAGGCGGTCTTCGGCGGCTTCGCGACGCATGACAGCGAGACCGCGCCGAAGACGAGCCTGTACAAGTCCTGCTCGGTGACGGACGCGGGCACCGCGGTCGTCACGCTGACCGCGGCATCCGGCGCGTTCCTCGGGTCGCTGTCGCTGCCATCCTTCGCGATGCAGAGCCCGACCGCGCTCAAGCAGTACGACGCGGACAAGGTCAGCGGCAAGGAAGACGCGCCGAGCTTCACCGGCAGCTACTGGAACCAGCACCCGACCGGCACCGGTCCGTACAAGCTGGAGAAGTGGACGGTCGGCCAGGAGGTCGACCTGGTCGCCAACCCCGGCTACTGGGGTGACAAGCCGAAGCTCAACCGGCTGGTGTTCCGGATCATCTCCGACAACAACGCCCGGCTGCAGGCGCTGGAGAACGGTTCGGTCGACGGCTACGACCTGGTCGCGCCGCAGGACATCAAGACCCTGCAGGGCAAGGGCTTCCAGCTGCTGGCCCGGCCGGCGTTCAACGTCGGCTACATCGGCTTCAACCAGAAGAAGGCCCCGCTGAACAACCCCAAGATCCGCCAGGCGATCGCCTACGCGGTGAACCGGGAGGGGCTGGTCAAGAACCAGTACCCGGAGGGTTCCGAGGTGGCCAAGGAGTTCATGCCGCCGGCCGTGGTCGGCTATGCCGACGACGTGCAGGAGTACGCCTACGACCCGGAGAAGGCCAAGCAGCTGATCAAGGACTCCGGGGTCACCGACCTGACGATCGAGTTCGCCTACCCGACCGACGTCTCCCGGCCGTACATGCCCAGCCCGGTGGACAACTGGCAGCTGATCAAGTCGGACCTGGAGAAGGTCGGTTTCACGGTCAAGCAGCGGTCCGACAAGTGGAGCCCGGACTACAACGACAAGGCCTCCACCGGCGCGTACCAGATGTTCCTGCTGGGCTGGACCGGCGACTACGCCGACCCGGACAACTTCATCGGCACGTTCTTCCGGGACACCGGCGTGGCCGTCTCGCAGTTCGGCTGGGACGACCCGGCGATCCGCAAGCAGCTGTCCGAGGCCCGGGCGGAGCCGGACGCGACCAAGCGTGAGGCGGCCTACAAGGAGATCAACCGGGCGATCATGACCGAGCTGCCGGGCCTGCCGTACGTGCACACGAAGCCGTACCTGGCGTTCAAGTCGAACGTCAAGGGCTTCGTCCCCAGCCCGGTGCAGGACGAGAGTTACTCAACGGTGAGCTTCGGCTAGCCGACCGGTCGTCGGTTCATGCTGCGGTTCGCCGTTCGGCGGCTCCTGCTGCTGGTCCCGATCCTGTTCGGGCTGTCGCTGGCGCTGTTCGTGTGGCTCCGCGCTCTCCCGGGAGGGCCCGCTGCGGCCCTCCTGGGAGAGCGCAACACGGCGGCCGCCCAGGCCCAGATCCGGTCGCTGTACGGGCTGGACCAGCCGGTCTGGGTGCAGTACTGGAAGTTCCTCAAGCGTGCGGTGCGGCTGGACTTCGGCACCTCGATCAGCACCCACCGGACGGTGACATCGGAGTTCTTCACCCGCTTTCCGGCCACGATCGAGCTGACCCTGGCGGCGTTGATCTTCGCGATCGGCGTCGGCGTGCCGCTCGGCTACTTCGCCGCCCGCCGGCACGGCACGTTCCTGGACAACGCGTCGGTGATCGGCTCGCTGCTGGGCGTCACGATCCCGGTGTTCTTCCTGGCGTTCCTGTTCAAGTACCTGCTGGCCGGCGGCGTGTTCAGCGTGCTTCCGGACTCGGGCCGGCTGGACCCGCGGCTGATCGCCACCCACCCGACCAACTTCTACGTCCTGGACGGGCTGCTGACCCGGGAGTACGACGCGTCCTGGGACGCGCTGAAGCACCTGATCCTGCCCGGCCTGGCGCTCGGCACGATCCCGCTGGCGATCATCGTCCGGATCACCCGGGCGGCGGTGCTCGACGTGGTGCACGAGGACTACGTCCGCACCGCGGAGGCCAAGGGCCTGTCGGTGGCCACCGTCCGGCGCCGGCACATCCTGCGCAACGCGCTGCTGCCGGTGTCGACCACGATCGGGCTGCAGACCGGCCTGCTGCTGTCCGGGGCGATCCTGACCGAGACGGTGTTCGCGTTCCCCGGTGTCGGCAAGTTCGTCGCGGACGCGATCAGCGCCCGCGATTACCCGGTGCTGCAGGGCTTCGTGTTGATCATCGCCACCGTGTATGTGCTGGTCAACCTGCTGGTCGACCTGTCCTACGGCCTCATCGACCCGAGAGTGAGGCTCCGATGACCGACTCCGGCCCGGGTGCCGTGCTCGCCGGCAGCGCGTTCGGCGGCGCCGGGCTCGACCCGCTCGGCGCCGGCCCGGAGGAGGCCGGCGGCAGCATCAGCCGGGAGGCGTGGCGGCGGCTGCGCGGCAACCGGGTGGCGATCCTCGGCGCCGTTCTGGTGCTGCTGTTCGTGCTGGTCGCGCTGCTGGCGCCGCTGCTGGCCCCGTACGACCCGAAGGACCCGGTGCTGCGCAGCCAGATCACGCCCGGCAACTACCCGGGGCTGTCCGCCCAGCACTGGCTCGGCGTCGACCGGCAGGGCCGGGACGAGCTGTCCCGGATCATCTACGGCTCCCGCCAGTCGCTGCTGGTCGGCGTGGTGGCCACCTCGCTGGGGTTCGCCGGCGGGATGCTGCTCGGCCTGCTGGCCGGCGCGTTCGGCGGCTGGATCGACTCGCTGGTGATGCGGGTGGTCGACGTGCTGCTGGCGCTGCCCGGGCTGCTGCTGGCGATCACCATCGCGGCGGTGCTGGGGCAGAGCCTCACGTCGATCATGCTGGCCATCGCGGTGGTCCAGATACCGATCTTCGCCCGGCTGCTGCGCGGATCGATGCTGGCGCAGCGGGAGAGCGACTACGTGCTCGCGGCCCGGATGGTCGGGGTGCGGCGGCGGAAGATCATGCTCGGCCACGTGCTGCCCAACAGCCTCTCACCGGTGATCGTGCAGGCCACGCTGAGCCTGGCCACGGCGATCATCGACGCGGCCGCGCTGTCGTACCTCGGCCTGTCCGGCACCGACCCGGACGTCCCGGAGTGGGGGCGGATGCTCGCCGAGGCCCAGCAGGACCTGGTGGCCGCGCCGCGGCTGGCCTTCATCCCGTGCATCGCGATCGTGATCGCCGCGTTGGGGTTCACCCTGCTCGGCGAATCGCTGCGCGAGGCGCTCGACCCGAAGTTCCGGCGGTAGCCGATGACCACACTGCACGACGTCGACGACCTCCCCGTCCGGTTCACCCGGCGCGGCCGGCCGGACGTGCGCGCCGTGGACGGCGTGTCGTTCTCCGTCTCCGCGGGGGAGACCGTCGGCCTGGTCGGCGAGTCCGGCTCCGGGAAGTCGGTCACCTCGCTGGCCATCATGGGCCTGCTGCCGAAGCGCGGCGTGACGGTCGGCGGCCGGGCCGAGTTCGCCGGCCGGGACCTGCTCCGGCTGCCCGCCGATGCCCTGCGCGACCTGCGCGGCCGCGAGCTCAGCATGGTGTTCCAGGATCCGCTCTCCGCGCTCAACCCGGTCATCTCGATCGGGCTGCAGGTGACCGAGGTGCTGGAGCGGCACCGGGGCATGTCCGGCCGGGAGGCGCGGGCCGAGGCGGCCCGGCTGCTGGAAGTGGTCGGCATCCCGGACCCGACCCGCCGGCTGCGCGAGTACCCGCACCAGCTGTCCGGCGGCATGCGGCAGCGGGCGCTGATCGCGATGGCGGTCGCCTGCCAGCCGCGGCTGCTGATCGCCGACGAGCCGACCACCGCGCTGGACGTGACCATCCAGGCGCAGATCCTCGAGCTGCTGCGCGGGCTGGTGCAGGAGCAGGGCACCGCGCTGGTGCTGATCACGCACGACCTGGGCGTGGTGGCCGGCATCTGCGACCGGGTGAACGTGATGTACTCGGGCCGCATCGTCGAGCAGGCCGACCGGCGGACGCTGTTCGTCCAGCCGCGCCACCCGTACACCACCGGGCTGCTGGCCTCGATCCCGCGGCTGGACTCGGCCGCCGACCTGCCGCTCGAACCGATCCCGGGGTCACCGACCGACACCGTGCCCTGGGACACCGCCTGCGCGTTCGCCCCGCGCTGCACCCGCCGGCTGGACGTCTGCGGCACCGAGCGTCCCGCGCTCGCGGACAACGGCGGGGTGCGGTTGCTCCGCTGCCACAACCCGGTTCCCGCGGCCGAGTCGCTGGCGGTCGGCGCCGAGGGGCGCCGGTGACCGCGGCGGAGCCCGGGTCCGGGTTCGGCTCCGGGTCAGGGCCAGCCGCGGCCGGGCCGGCCGACGCCGCGGTGCCCGCGGCCGGGCCCGCCGACGCTGTCGTGCCCCCGGCGGCCGGCACGGCCGACCGGGCCGCCGCTGCGGCCGGTTCGGACGCGGCTGCCGGCGCGGGCAGGGCGGGCGGGGCGCCGGCTGGCGCCGGAGTGGCGGACGTGGACGCGGCGCCGTTGCTGTCCGTGCGCGGGCTGCGGGTGTACTTCCCGATCCGCCGCGGTCTGCTGATCGACCGCACGGTCGGGCACGTCAAGGCGGTGGACGGCGTCGATCTCGACATCGCCCGCGGCGCCACGTTCGGGCTGGTCGGCGAGTCAGGCTGCGGCAAGTCGACGCTGGGCCGCGCCCTGCTGCGGCTGGTCGAGCCGACCGACGGCTCGGTCAGCTTCGACGGCGTCGACCTGCTGTCGCTGTCCGGCGAGGGGCTCCGCCGGCAGCGCCGCCGGATGCAGATGATCTTCCAGGATCCACTGTCCAGTTTGGACCCGCGGCAGAACGTCGCGTCGATCCTGGCCGAACCGCTGGTCACGCACGGCGTGGTGGCCGGCCGGCAGGCGGTGTCGGCGAAGGTCCGGGAGCTGCTCGACCTGGTCGGCCTGCCGGCCAACGCGGCCTACCGGTACCCGCACGAGTTCTCCGGCGGCCAGCGCCAGCGCATCGGCATCGCCCGGGCGATCGCGCTGGAGCCGGAGCTGATCGTGGCCGACGAGCCGGTCTCCGCGCTGGACGTGTCGATCCAGGCGCAGATCGTCAACCTGCTCGAGGAATTGCAGCAGCGGCTCGGGCTGACCTACCTGGTCATCGCGCACGACCTCGCCGTGGTCCGGCACATCAGCGACGTCGTGGCGGTCATGTACCTCGGCACGATCGTGGAGCGCACCGACGCCCGGTCGCTGTACGACGAGCCGCTGCACCCGTACACCAAGGCGCTGATGTCGGCGGTGCCGATCCCGGACCCGGAGATCGAAGACCGGCGGCAGCGCATCCTGCTGTCCGGCGACCTGCCGTCGCCGGCGAACCCGCCGTCCGGCTGCCGGTTCCGCACCCGCTGCCCCTGGCTGCAGGAGACCCGCTGCCACGACGAGGTGCCCGAGCTGCGCGAGGTCCGGCCCGGCCACGTCGTCGCCTGCCACTGGGTCGAGCAGATCGAGACCGGCGAGATCCGGCCGGCGTCCGAGGCGGTCGTCCGGGCCCCGGCCGGGTTCTGACCGCGCCGGCCAGCGGGC
>JBBWZH010000501.1:0-10541 GCA_039648995.1 Mycobacteriales bacterium | reverse complement strand
CGCGGGGGCTCGGCCCCCGCGGCCAGCATGACGAGCGAGCCCAGCTCGCGCTTTCCGCGAGCACACCTCTGCCTCGCTCGTGGGCGCTACTGGGATCGAACCAGTGGCCTCCTCCGTGTCAGGGAGGCGCTCTCCCGCTGAGCTAAGCGCCCGTGCTGTATTGAGTTGTGAGGTATGAGAGCTTTGTGCCGGAGGCGGAGGCGGGAATCGAACCCGCGTAGAGGGCTTTGCAGGCCCTTGCCTATGCCACTCGGCCACTCCGCCGGTGTGCCCCGGTGGCTAACCCGGGCCGACAGGACGCCCGAGGGCGTCTCCGAGCGGACGACGGGATTCGAACCCGCGACCCTCACCTTGGCAAGGTGATGCTCTACCAACTGAGCCACGTCCGCAGTGCGCCGGGCGGTGACGCTCCAACGCGTGGGCGACTTTAACCGATCGGCGTCGGTCGCTTCAAACCAGCATAGCGGCCCGGCCGGGGGCGCCGCGTCCGGGTTGTGTCGCCGTGGCAGCATGCTGGTGCCCGGCGAGACCAGCCGGCGGGAAGGGGAGTCGGCATGCGGCCGTGGACGTCCGATTTCGTCGGTCGGTTCGACGAGGCGACGATCGACAGTCAGGCGCTGCGGGGCAACCCGCTGGGCGACTCGGCGCAGCGGCCGCTGTGGGTGTACGTGCCGCCGGGATATGACGACACCGACCGGCGGTACCCGGCGATCTACCTGATCCAGGGCTACACGGGCACGCTGACGATGTGGGCGAACCAGACCGCGTTCCGGCCCACGGTGCTGCAGCGGATCGACGACCTGTTCGCCGGCGCGGGCGGCGCCGAGCCGGCCCCGCCCACGCTGGTGGTCGGGGTGGACGCGTGGACGGCGTACGGCGGCAGCCAGTTCGTCGACTCGCCGGGCACCGGCAACTACCACACGTACCTGGTCGACGAGGTCGTGCGGTACGTGGACGAGCATTGGCGGACGATCCCGGAGGCTGGCTCGCGGGGGATCGCCGGCAAGTCGTCCGCCGGGTTCGGCGCGATGATCACGCCGATGCTGCGGCCGGACGTCTTCGGCGGGTTCGCCAGCCATGCCGGTGACTCGCTGTACGAGTACTGCTATCTCAAGGAGATCGCGGACGCGGCGCGGGCGCTGCGCGACTCGTACGGCGGCTCGTACGACGCGTTCTGGCGCGACTTCCGCAGCCGGGTGCCGATGAGCAAGGACGACGACGCGGCGCTGGTGATGATCTACGGTGTGGCGGCCTGCTTCTCGGCGACCGACAGCGGCCAGGTGCTGCTGCCGTTCGACCCGGCGTCCGGTGGGCTGGTGCCCGAGGTGTGGCAGCGCTGGCTGGACTGGGACCCGGTGCGCATGGTGCCGAAGTACGCGGACGCGCTGCGCTCGCAGCGGGCGATCTGGGTGGACGCCGGCAAGCACGACCAGTACTACCTGGACCTGGGCGCGCAGGCGTTCGTCGCCGAGCTGGACAAGATCGGCGTGACCGATGTGAGGTTCGAGCTGTTCGACGGGACGCACTCGGCGATCGACTACCGCTACCCGCTGGCGATCCGGTTCCTGGCCGAGCGGCTGGCCCGCTGATCCGGCCGGGCCGTTAGTCCGGTGGGGCGCCGGCCAGGCCGGAGCAGCCGTCGACCCGGTCCCAGGTGGCGCGGACCCGCCCGGCGGCGGCGCCGGTGACCGGCTGCGGCACGCCCCGCGCGTCGATGTGCGCGGGGGTGAGGTAGGCGGCGACCACCCGGCGGCCCTGCAGGGTGAGCGTGATGACGCCGGTGTCGTTGCTGTACGCGTTGTCCCGCCACCAGAGGAAATTGCCCAGGCCGTAGCCGACGTACGTGCTGCCCAGCCACCCCCCGCCGAGCAGCAGGTGCGCGTGCGTGCCGATGACCACGTCGGCGCCGGCCCTGGACAGGGCCCCGGCCAGCTGGGTCTGCGCGGCGGCCGGGCACTCGTTGCCCTCGATGCCCCAGTGCAGGTAGACGACGACCACCTCGGCGCGCTTGCGGGCGGCCTGGACGGACTCGACCAGCCGGCTGGAGAAGGCGGACGCGATGCCTGGGCTGGTGTCGGTGGCGGTCCACGCCGACAGCGTGCGGTCGCGGATCTGGCTGGCGCCGATCACCGCGACCGACCGGCCGGCGACGACGCCGTACCAGGGCGCGTAGGCCTGCGCGGCCGACGCACCGAAGCCGATCACGGGGAACCGGGTGCTGGCGATCGCGCTGAGCGAGTCCCGCAGGCCGACCGCGCCGTAGTCGACCGCGTGGTTGTTGGCCATGCTGGCGACGTCGACCCCGGCGGCGCGCAGTGCGGCGAACGCGCTGGGCGGGGCGCGGAAGGTGAAGGTCTTCGGCTCCGGGGTGCCACGGTCGGTGATCGC
The DNA here is from genome assembly GCA_039648995.1 of Mycobacteriales bacterium. Classification (GTDB taxonomy): domain Bacteria; phylum Actinomycetota; class Actinomycetes; order Mycobacteriales; family CADCTP01; genus JBBWZH01. The sequence continues at coordinate 8,153 of JBBWZH010000501.1, read as the reverse complement.
GGTCTCCAGGTTGACCACCGCGAGGTCGGCGCGCGAGAGGGTGGTCGAGATCGGCCCGAACGCGGTCGCCGGGTCGGCCAGCAGGCTCGTGGTCCGGCCGGTGAAGTGGACGTCGCCGGCGAAGGCCAGGGTGAACCGGGCCGGCCGGGCCGGCCGGCTGGGCGAGGCGGCCGGCGCCGGCAGGGCGGCCCGCCGGGTGGGCGAGGCCACGGCGGGGCCGGTCGGGTCCGCGAAGGATGGGCGCTGCGCCGGCTGGATCGTCCGGGCCGCGGCGAGCAGGCCCACCACGACGACCCCGACCGCGAGCAGCGTGATCAGCGGCCCGAACAGGCGCCGCGGGCCGGACCGGCTGGTGCCGGCCCCGAGGTCCGCGGCGCGGCCCCGGTCTTCGGCGTACCGCGCCACCGGTGAAGCGTACGGCCGCAACGCCCGTTTGGGGCCCTTTCGCCGGGCGATACGGTGCCAGGATGCGCACAGTGATCGTCAACGGCGACGGGCTCGCGCTGTCGGACGTGGTGGATGTCGCCCGTGGTGACGCCATCGCCAAGCTGGGCCCCGACGTGGCCGCACGGATGGCGCCGAGCCGGCAGGTGGTGCTCGACGCGGTCGCCCGGCAGGCCGTGATCTACGGCGTGACCACCGGATTCGGCGCGCTCGCCGACGTGTCGATCGCGTCTGGCGACCTGGCCCGGATGCAGCTGGCGCTGTTGCGCAGCCACGCCGCCGGGGTCGGGGCGCCGCTGCCGGACGACGCGGTGCGGGCGCTGCTGCTGCTGCGTGCCCGCACGCTCGCTGCCGGCTACTCGGGCTGCCGGGTGGAACTTCCGGCGCGGCTGCTGGACCTGCTCGCCGCCGGCCTGCTGCCGGTGGTGCCCGGCCAGGGTTCGGTCGGCGCGTCCGGCGACCTGGCCCAGCTGGCCGCGGTCGCGCTGCCGCTGGTGGGCGAGGGCCGGCTGCGCGCCGCCGGCGCCGACGCGGCCGGGCGGCCGGCCGCCGAGGTGCTGGCCGAGCACGGCATGGCGCCGCTGACGCTGGAGCCCAAGGAGGGGCTGACGCTGATCAACGGCACCGAGCCGATGCAGGCGCTGCTGGCGCTCGCGTTGGCCGATGCGGCGCTGCTGGCCAAGGTCGCCGACCTGGCCTGCGCGCTGTCGGTGGAGGCGCTGCTGGGCACCGATCGTGCGTTCGACGAGCGGGTGCAGGTGATCCGGCCGCATCCGGGCCAGCTGGCGTCGGCCCGGAACCTGCGCCGGCTGCTCGCCGACTCGCCGCTGCTGGCCGCTCACCGGCACTCGCGGCACGCCGTGCAGGATTCGTACTCGTTACGTTGTGCCCCGCAGGTGCACGGAGCCGCCCGGGACGTGATCGCGCACTGCCGGTCGGTGCTGGAGATCGAGCTCGGTTCGGTGGTCGACAACCCGGTGGTGGTGGCGGACGGGGCGGACGCTTTCGAGGTGATGTCCACCGGCAACTTCCACGGCCAGCCGCTGGCGTTCGCCGGCGACCTGCTCGGGATGGCCGGCGCGGAGCTGGGCAGCATCAGCGAGCGGCGGGTCTACCGGCTGCTCGACCCGGCCACGTCCCGCGGGCTGCCGCCGTTCCTGGCCACCGACCCGGGCACCAACTCCGGCTTCATGCTGGCCCAGTACACCGCCGCGTCGCTGGTCGGCGAGAACAAGGTGCTGGCCCACCCGGCCGGCGTGGACACGATCCCGACCAGCGGCAACCAGGAAGACCACGTCTCGATGGGCTGGTACGCCGCACGCAAGGCCGGCACGATGCTGGAGAACGTGGCCATGGTGCTCGCCGTCGAGGTGCTGTGCGCGGTGCAGGGGCTCGACCTGCGCGCGGACGTGGCGGCGCCGGGGCCGGCCACGGCGGCGGTCCGCGCGGCGGTGCGCGAGCAGGTGCCCCCGATGCACGTCGACCGGGAGGTCACCGGCCAGCTGACCGCGGTGCGGGCGATGCTGCCGCGTCTGGTCACGGTGGCCGAGGAGATCACCGGGCCGCTCGGCTGAGCCGGCGCGACGGCGCTGCCGGCCGCGACGACCCGTCCACGATCGTCGCAGCCGGGCCGGCGGGCGGCGCGATCCAGCCCGCCGGGGGCGGCTTTCATGATCGTCTGAGCCGGTCGCCGGGCGTACCCTGCCGGCATGCACGGAGCGCGGGTGGTGCGGGCACCACGAGGTCCGGAACGGTCGGCACGCAGCTGGGGCGCCGAAGGGGCGCTGCGGATGCTGCACAACAACCTCGACCCCGAGGTGGCCGAGCGCCCGGACGACCTGGTCGTGTACGGCGGCTCCGGCCGGGCCGCCCGGGACTGGCGCAGCTTCGACGGGATCGTCGAGTCGCTGCGCACGATGGCGCCCGACGACACGCTGCTGGTGCAGAGTGGCAAGCCGGTCGGCGTCGTCCGCACGCACGAGCTGGCACCCCGGGTGCTGATCGCGAACTCGCTGCTGGTGCCGCGCTGGGCCACCCCCGAGCACTTCCGCCAGCTGGAGGACGCGGGGCTGACCATGTACGGCCAGATGACCGCCGGCTCGTGGATCTACATCGGTACCCAGGGCATCCTGCAGGGCACGTACGCGACGTTCACCGAGGTGGCCGCGCAGCATTTCGGCGGCACGCTGGCCGGCACGATCACGCTGACCGCCGGCCTGGGCGGCATGGGCGGAGCGCAGCCGCTGGCGATCACCGGCAACGGCGGCGCGGCGCTGTGCGTGGAGGTCGACCCGGCCCGCGCGCGGCGCCGGCTGGACGGCGGCTTCCTGGACGTGGTCGCCGGCTCGCTGGACGAGGGCGTCGCGCTGGTCGAGGCGGCTCGCCGCGACCGGCGGGCGGTATCGGTCGCCGTTATCGGCAACGCCGCCGAGACGCACCCGGAGCTGCTCGGCCGCGGCTTCGTCCCGGACGTGGTCACCGACCAGACCTCCGCGCACGACGCGCTGAACGGGTACGTCCCGGTCGGGGTGCCGGTGGACGAGGTGGCCGAGCTGCGCCGGAGCAAGCCGGCCGAGTACGTCGAGCGGGCGCAGGCGTCGATGGCCACCCACTGCCGGGCGATGCTGGACTTCCAGCGCGCCGGCGCGGTCGTCTTCGACTACGGCAACGGGCTGCGCGGGCAGGCGCTGGACGCGGGCGTGGCCGACGCGTTCGACTACCCGGGTTTCGTCGTCGCCTACATCCGCCCGCTGTTCGCCCGCGGGTCGGGGCCGTTCCGGTGGGCCTGCCTGTCCGGTGACCCGGCCGACCTGGCGGCTACCGACGAGGCGGTGCTGGCCGCGTTCCCCGACGACGACGGGCTGCGGCGGTGGATCCGGTTCGCCCAGGAGCGGGTGCGCGGGCAGGGCCTGCCGTCCCGGATCTGCTGGCTCGGCTACGGCCAGCGCAACGTCGCCGGCGCCGCGTTCGACGACCTGGTCGCCCGCGGCGTGCTGGCCGCGCCGGTCGCGATCGGGCGCGACCACCTGGACGCGGGCTCCGTCGCCTCGCCCGAGCGGGAGACCGAGGGGATGCGCGACGGCTCGGACGCCATCGCCGACTGGCCGATCCTGAACGCGCTGCTGAACACGGCATCCGGGGCGTCCTGGGTGTCGGTGCACCACGGCGGCGGGGTCGGCATCGGCAAGTCGATCCACGCCGGCCAGGTGGTCGTCGCCGAGGGCACGCCGGCGTCCCGGGAGCGGGTGGAGCGGGTGCTCACCAACGACCCGGGCACGGGGGTGCTGCGGCATGCCGACGCCGGCTACGACATCGCCCTGGACACCGCCCGCAACGTCGGCATCCGCATCCCGCTGGAACCCGGCACCCACGCCCCGGCCTGGCAGGCGTGAACCCGCCGGCCGGCATCCGGCCGGCCAGGCGCCCGCCGCCCAGGCTCGCGCCGGGCGGGCTCGCGCCGGGCGGGCTGGCGCCGGGCAGGGGCTCGGCTGGTGCCGTCGCGGTACGGCGGAGCAGCCGGTGAATCATGCCGACGGCGAGCTGATCGTCCGCCGGATCGGACGGTTGGTGACCCACGCTGGCCGGCCGGTCAACGGCTCGGCCGCGGTGCTGATCCGGTCCGGCCGGGTGGCCTGGACCGGCGCCGAGCGTGACCTGCCGGCCGGCGTCCCCGCGCTGCCCGAGGTCGACGCCGGCGGCGGCTGCGTGCTGCCCGGCTTCGTCGACCCGCACACCCACCTGGTGTGGGCCGGCGGTCGGCGGGACGAGTTCGTGGCGCGGCTGGCGGGGGAGCGGTACGACGGCGGCGGCATCCGCGGCACGGTCGCCGCCACCGTGGCCGCCTCCGACGCCGAGCTGCTCGGGCTGGCCCGCGGCCGGGTCGCCGCGATGGTGGCCAACGGCACCACGACGGTGGAGGTGAAGACCGGGTACGGCCTCGACCCGGCCGCCGAGCTGCGGTTGCTCGGGCTGGTGGCCGAGCTCGCCGCGGTGGTGCCGGCCCGGGTGCAGGCCACGTTCCTGGCGCACGTGGTGCCGGACGGCGTGGACCGGGCCGCGCACGTGGCCGCGCTGGCCGGCGCGCTGCCGGCGGCCGCGGCCGCCGGCGCCAGCTGGTGCGACGTGTTCTGCGACCGCGGCGCGTTCTCGCTCGCCGAGACGGCGGTGCTGCTGCGCGCCGCGGCCGCCGCCGGGCTGGGTACCCGGCTGCATGCCGAGCAGCTGGCGTGCACCGGGGCGGCGGCACTGGCCGCCGAGCACGGCTGCGCCAGCGCCGACCACCTCGACCTGGTCGACCCGGCCGGCGCCCGCGCGATGGCGGCAGCCGGCGTGGTCGGCGTGCTGCTGCCGACGGCCACGCTGTCGACCCGCGGCCACGCCTGGGACGCCGCGCGCACGCTGCGCGCGGCCGGCGTGACCCTCGCGCTCGGCACCGACTGCAACCCGGGCACGTCCTGGTGCGAGTCGATGCCGTACGCGATGCAGCTGGCCTGCCTGCTGCTCGGCCTGTCGGTGGACCAGGCCGTCCGGGCGGCCACCGCCGGCGGCGCGGCCGCCCTCCGGTTGGCCGACGTGGGTCACCTGGGCGTCGGCGCCCGCGGCGACCTGGTCGTCCTGGCCGCCGACCACGAGGCCGACCTGGTCGCCCACCTCGGCGCCCGCCCGGCCCGGCGCACGGTCATCGGCGGCGAGCCGGCCGGCGGGGTCGCCTGATGAGCCGCCCGCACGACGTGGTCGGGCCGGCCCGCGTCGGACCCGCCGGCGACGGCCCCCACCGCCGCACGCCGAACTGCCGGCGCGGGCGCCGCGGCCCGCCGACCGAGCTAGCTCAGGTCGTCGTGTAGCAGCAGGTCGAGCTCCGCGTCCAGGTCCAGATGCGCGGTCTCGGTGCCGGCCGGCACGATCTCATCGCACCGGCGGGTGAAGTCCACCAGGACATCCCGCGGCACGGTGAACAGCGCGCGGCCGGACGGCGAGCACAGCTCGACGTACACCGGGCCGGACATCTCCTCGGGCGACGGCCAGATCCGGACGTCGCCGTCGCCGGACGGCGCGACGAGCCCATCCACGACCAGTTGCCGAGCGAACATCCACTCGACGGCTTCCCGCCCCGGTGCGGTCGGGAACCCCAACCGCACCGCGTACGGATCGTCCGAGTCATAACGAAGCGTCGCCTCCAGGGCGACGTCGGCCCGCGGTACGACAAGGCGCAGGGTCAGTGCGGCCCGCACCTCCGCAGAAGGTTTGATCATGATCACTCCCCCGTGTGGCCATCTTCTTACCACCTGTGACGACGTTCGCGCTGCCCTGACACCGGATGGATATCGTGTGCCGCGGATTGACCGGGTCACCGCTGTGGCGCCTGGCTTCCGCTGAACCGCTCAGGCACTCTGGTGCGAACCCAGATCGTGAGGAGCGCGACGTTGACCACGCCGACGAGGCCTCGCGGGGACGGCGTCTCGGACGCGGACCTCGTGAGCCGCCTCGCCGCCGGCGACCCCCGGGCAATGGAAGAACTGTACGACCGCTACAGCCGGCCGGCCTACTCGCTGGCCCGGCGGATCACCGGCGAGGCAGTCTTCGCCGAGGAGGTCGTCCAGGAGGTCTTCCTCGCGCTCTGGCGGGACCCGGCCAAGTACGATCCCGCCCGCGGTGGGTTCGCGAGCTGGCTGCTGGCCGCCACCCACCACAAGGCGGTGGACGCGGTCCGGCGGGAGCAGACGGTGCGCCGCCGGCGGGCCCAGGCCGCCGAGGAGGCCGACTGGTTCGAGACCGCGATCGCCGACACGCCAACCATCGAGGACACCGTCTGGACCGGCCTGCGTGGCGCGCAGGTGCGTAAGGCGCTGGGCACGCTGCCGACCCCGCAACGCGAGGCGTTGACGCTGGCCTACTTTGGTGGCTACACGCAGCGGGAGATCGCTGCGATGACCGGAATACCACTCGGCACCGTCAAGACCAGGATGCTCGCCGGCATGCGCCGGCTGCGAGCCCTGCTGGACGGCGTCGACGACTCGGAGGGGGTGCGTCGATGAACCCCCGGCACGACCACGACACCACCGCCGGGCACGGTGAGTGGGACGCGCTCGCCGTCGGCTGGGCGATGTCCGCGCTGGACCCGGAGGACGAGGCGGTCTTCCTGCCGCACCTGGCCACCTGCGACCAGTGTGCCCGTACCGTCGCCGACACCACCCGTACCGTCGGCGAGCTCGCCTGGGCGGTGCCCGCCGAGGAGCCGCCGCCGGTCCTGCGCGACCGCCTGATGTCCGCGGTCCACGCCGAGCCCCGGGGGGCCATGCCCGCCCGGGGCCGCCCGTCCGCCCCGCCGGCCGCCGGCGGCCCGCCGGCGGGCCAGCCGCCGGGGCCAGCGGCACAACTGCCGCCGTCCGGGCCGCCGGGGGACGCCGGCCCAGGGCCATCCGGCCCGGGCCGGCCCGCCGCGCCCGGGCCGGATGTCGTCGTCCCGTTCCGCCGCCGGTTCGGCCGCGGGCCGCTCGCCGCCGCGGCCGCCGCGGTCCTCCTGGTCGCCGGCCTGGGCGGCTGGAACGCGAAACTGCACTCCGACCAGAGTGATCTGCAGCGCCGCCTCGCCCAGCGGGACGCGATCATCGGGAGTCTGACCGAGAGCGGGCCGGCCGAAGTCGTCGCCCTCGCCGACGCGGGGGGGAAGCGGGTCGGCACGGTCGTGGTCCACCCCACCGACGCCGAGGTCGTCGCGGACGGGCTGCCGACCACCGGCGGCGCAACCTACTGGCTGTGGGGGCTGAGCCACTTCGGTGACCCCAGCCCGGTCGCGCTCGGTGAGTTCCCGGTCACGTCCGGCGGGCTCAGCCTGCACGTCGTAATATCGGGGCAGTCCGGCCTGGACGCGTTCCGTGCCTTCGCCGTGAGCCGTGAGCAGGGCAGCGGCACGCCGAACGTACCGACCACGCCGCTGGTCGCCGCCGGCCAACTCCGCTGATCAACCGATCGGGGGCTCCCTGACCACCGGGCACCACGACGATGACGAGCCGGGCCTGCTGGACGACGTGGCCGACCGGCTCGGTTTCCGTGACCGGCTCAGAGCCAACCCGGCCCTCGGCCTCGCCTACCGCATCGGCGTCGGCATCGTCGGCTTCGCCGTCGTGCTCCTCGGCCTGTTCCTGATCCCGTTCCCCGGCCCCGGCTGGCTGGTCGTCTTCCTCGGCCTCGGCATCCTCGCCACCGAGTTCGCCTGGGCCGAGCGCCTCCTCGACCACGCCCGCCGCCAACTGAGCCGCTGGACGACCTGGCTCCGCCACCAGAATCTCGGCACCCGGCTGATTCTCGGCGCCAGCACAGTCGCCATCGTCGCCGCCTTCGCCGTCGGCTACGTCGCCTGGCGGGGCGTGCCGTTCGTCTCCGACTGATCCGGTACGCTTGACCCCGCCCGGGCGATTAGCTCAGCGGGAGAGCGCCTCGTTCACACCGAGGAGGCCACTGGTTCGATCCCAGTATCGCCCACCGGGAAACCCCAGGTGTGCCGTCGGCTGGTGTCAGGTTGGGCTCAGGTCGGGAAGACGTAGTACGCCGTACACACGTTCGTGAAGTGCAGGTTGAAGGCGTCGGTCGCGGACGCGCAGGTCTTGTAGACGTGGCCCCTGGCCATCGGCTTCTGCGACGTCTGTACCGACGGGACGTCGTGGCCGCTGTTCGCGGCGATCGTGCCGCAGTTGTGGCCGAGCCCGTCG
>JBBWZH010000457.1:0-5365 GCA_039648995.1 Mycobacteriales bacterium | reverse complement strand
GGGTGGAGGGCATCCACGACGCGGCGCTGGTGGAGCGGATCTGGGGCGACGACCTGCGCATCGAGGGCGTCGTGGTGCAGCCGCTGGACGGCGTGGACGAGCTGGCCGCCCGGGTCCGCGAGTTCGGCCCGGCGCCGCACCGGCGGCTCGGCGTGCTCGTCGACCACCTGGTCCCCGGCAGCAAGGAGAGCCGCATCGTGGCCGCCGTGCGGGACCCGAACGTACTGGTCAACGGCCACCCGTACGTGGACGTCTGGCAGGCGGTGAAGCCGGCCGCGGTCGGCATCCGGGCCTGGCCGGTGGTACCCCGCGGCATCCCGTGGAAGGAAGGCATCTGCCAGGCGCTCGGCGTCGCCGACCCGACCGAGATGTGGCGCCGGGTGCTGGCCGGCGTGCGCTCGTACGCGGACGTCGAGGTGCCGCTGCTGCGTGCCGTGGAGCACCTGATCGACTTCGTAACCGCGGGTTCATCAACGCCGTCCGCCCCGGGTGCCGACGTGGCAGGATGATTACGTGCCCGCATGGGTGATCTGGCTGATCGCGGCCGGCGTGCTCGCGATCGCCGAAACGCTGTCTGTCGATTTCGTGCTGCTGATGATCGCGGGGGGTGCACTGGCCGCTGCCGGCGTCGCGGCGCTGGCCTTACCGGCGGTCCTGCAGTTCGGCGTCTTCGCGGTGACCGCGGTCGGCCTGGTGACGGTCGTCCGCCCGTTGGCGAAGCGCCGCCTCGAGCTGCCGCATTACGAGCGGATGGGCCTGGAGGCACTGATCGGCAAGAACGCGGTCGTCATCCATACCGTCGACGAGCACGGTGGCCGGGTCAAGCTGGCCGGCGAGGAGTGGTCGGCGGAGGCCTACGACCCCAACCAGGTGCTGGAGATCGGCCGCACCGTCAAGGTGATGGAGATCCGCGGCGCCGCCGCGATCGTCTGGGCGGCCGAGCCGTGACCGGCCGGCGGAACCCGCGCCGCCACTACACGTCGTACCGAGACCTTTCCTCCGTCCGGGAGCCCTGATATGCAACCTGCGCTCGTCGTAGTCGTCGTCCTCGCCGTGTTCGCGATGGTCGTCGTCATCCGGACGCTGCGGATCATCCCGCAGGCCCGGGCAGCCGTGGTGGAGCGGCTCGGCCGCTACCAGCGCACCCTGGAGCCCGGTATCCACGTCCTGGTCCCGTTCGCGGACCGGATCCGGACCATGATCGACCTGCGCGAGCAGGTGGTCACGTTCCCGCCGCAGCCGGTGATCACCTCCGACAACCTGACCGTGAACATCGACACGGTCGTCTACTTCCAGGTCACCGAGCCACGGGCGGCCACCTACGCGATCAACAACTACATCCAGGCGGTCGAGCAGCTGACGATCACCACACTGCGGAACGTGGTGGGCTCGCTGAACCTGGAGGAGACCCTCACCTCCCGCGACCAGATCAACCACCAACTGCGCGGCGTGCTGGACGAGGCCACCGGCAAGTGGGGCATCCGGGTCGCGCGGGTCGAGCTCAAGGCGATCGACCCGCCACCGTCCATTCAGGACGCGATGGAGAAGCAGATGCGGGCCGACCGGGACAAGCGGGCGATCATCCTGCAGGCCGAGGGCGCCCGGGAGTCCTCGATCAAGACCGCGGAGGGCCAGAAGGCGGCACAGATCCTGGGCGCCGAGGGGCAGAAGCAGGCGGCGATCCTGGCCGCCGAGGCCGACCGGCAGAGCCGCATCCTGCGCGCCGAGGGTGAGCGGGCCGCCCGCTACCTGGCCGCCCAGGGCCAGGCGAAGGCGATCGAGACCGTGTTCTCCTCAATCCACGCGGCCGACCCGGACCCGAAGCTGCTCGCGTACCAGTACCTGCAGACGCTGCCGCAGATCGCGCAGGGCGACGCGAACAAGGTCTGGATCATCCCGAGCGAGTTCTCCAAGGCCCTGGAAGGGCTCGCGGGTCTGACCGGCGCGGGCGGGGGCGGCGGCGAGTCGGGCGGTTCCTGGCTGACCGAGGCCGGCAAGACACCCGCCAGCGAACGGCCCTACGAGTCGCTCGACACCAGCGAGTGGTTCGACTCGAAACTGCCGCCGGCCCGCGAGCAGCCCGAGGCGCAGCTGCGCGCGTCCGACGCGGACGAGGAGACGCTCCGCGCGCACCAGGGCATGTCCGACTTCGACGGCCCCGAGAGGGAACCGGACGGGGACGAGCCCGCGCGACCGGCGCCGCCGCGGCTGCCCGCCGGCCCGCCGCCCGGCCCGCCGTACCAGGGCCCGCCCACCGGCCCGGGCTACGGCCCCCCGCAGGGCGGCCCCCAGCAGGGCGGCGGCCCGTACAACCCGGGCGGTCCGCAGTACCCGCCCCCCGGCTACCCGCCAAACCGCTGACCCCGCCCGGCCGCGCGCACCGGGCCGGCGCGGAGCAGTTCCGCGCCGAGCCCGCGGCTCCGGGCGCTCACTCGGGCCCGATCGCTCACTCGCGGCGCACCCGCTCACTCGTCGGCGGAACCGCTCACGAGCGCCGGCTCGGGTCCGGCCGGACTGGTCGCCGGCCCGGGCTCGTCAGTGGGGGTGTCCATTGTGGACGCTGCCGGCGGCCGGGTGAAAAGGTAGCCGGCGGCGGCGAGGACGACCGTCATCATCGTGACGATCAGCAGCCGGTAGTCGATGACCGCGGCGAGGCCGGCACCGAGCGCGATCGAGACCGTCTGCGGCGTGCTGAGCAGGACGTCCACCGCGGCGAACGCGCGGCCCTGCAGGTGCGCCGGGGTGCTCCGCTGCAGCGTCGTGAACAGCGCGACGACCAGCGCCGGCACCCCGGAACCGAGGATCGCCATGCCGGCCAGCACCACCCCGGTCGCCGGCACCGCGAGCAGGCCGGCGCCGGTGCCGATCAGCACCATGCCGGTGGCGGCCGCGCGGGCGGCGCCGAGCCGGCGGACCAGCCGGGCCGACGTCAGCCCGCCGAGCACGGCGCCGACCGCCATCGCCGTCTCGAGCACGCCGACGAAGGCCGGCGGGCGGTGCAGGGCGGTGTCCACCACCGCGAAGACCACGGTCTCGGCGAAGCCGGCCACCAGCGTGGTGACGGCGGCCGCGACCAGCAGTTGGCGCAGCGGGACGGTCCGCCGCACGTGCCCGACCCCGGCGACCAGCTCGGACCGCCAGGTGGCGGCGCGGTCGCGTGGAGTGGGCGCCGGGTCGGCGACCCGCAGCAGCCGCAGCGCGCCGGCCGCGAGCAGGAACGTCGCCGCGTCCACCAGCGCGACCACGCCACCGCCGACCACCGAGTAGAGCCCGGCCCCGGCCAGCGGCGCGAGCAGCCGCATCGCCTCCTGCACGGTGCGCAGCGCGCCGTTCGCGTCGGCGAGCATGCCGTCGTCCGGCACCAGCGTCCGCAGCAGCGCCGACTGGCCGGCGCCGAGCACCGTGTACGCGCCGCCGTAGCCGAGCGTGATCGCGTAGATGAGCCAGAGCTGACCGGCGCCGCGGACCAGCAGCAGGCCGCTGACCAGCACCGCCGCGGTCAGATTGACGATGGTCAGCAGCCGCAGCCGGCGGCTCCGGTCGACCAGCAGGCCGGCCGCCGGGGAGAGCAGCGCCGGCGCCAGGAACGCGAAGAACACCAGCGCGGCCGCCGAGTTCGAGCCGGTCAGCGACTTGACCCAGATCGCCAGCGCCAGCCACAGCGCGCTGTCGCCGAACATGGACAGCGCCTGGGCACTGAGGTAGATCCGCAGGTCGCGGTGGGCGAGCAGGGCACGCATCGGTCGGTCTCCTTCGAGTCCGGTGCCATCCGCCGCCGGCTCGTGGGCAGGCAGCGTCGACCGGCCGGCCGTCGACGGGCCGGCAGGGCAGCGGCAGGGCAGGGGGCATCGCCGGCCGGTTGATCGGCGGCCGGGGCGGGTGGGGGTTCGGTCGCGGCTACGTCGTGGTCGGTGCCGCCGGGGCGGCGGGGCGGGTGGTCAGCGGATTACCGGACGGCCGGTGGCCGCGGCGGTTCCGATCAGGATGGCGGTGCCGGCGGTGCCGGGGCCGGCGAGGCGGCCGGGTGGGGTAGGCGGAGCGGGATCATGTAGGCGGAGATGGCGACCGGCAGTGCGTCCGGCGGGTTTTCGCGACCGGCGTACGGCAGCACCGCGGCCGCGATGACGGCGCTGAGCGCGTCCAGTTCGGCGGCGGTGAGGTGCAGGGTCAGGTGCATCTCATCGGCGGCGGCGCGCCACTCCGGCGGGTAGGAGTCGCGGGTCGCCAGCCAGCGGGCCAGGTACCCCTGCTCGCGCTCGCGCAGCAGACCGACCAGCGCCTGCGCGGCGACCTTGCCTTCCGGCGTGAGCTCATCCCCCTGGACCCGGGACACCTCGTGCCGGATCCGCCATGGCCGCTGCCGGCCGCGGCCACCCTCGGCCTCTTCGACGAACCCGTACCTGGCGAGCGTGCGCAGGTGGAACGAGGTGTTGGCGGGGCTCTCGTCGACCAGCTCGCCGGCCTGGGTGGCGGTCAGCGGGCCTTCCTGCTCGAGCGCCTCCAGCAACGCCAGCCGGACCGGGTGGGTCAACGCCCGCAGCGTCCGCGGGTCGGTGATGTTCCGCTGCGGCACATCGGAAGACATGTTTCGAAACTAGACTTTCGAAAGAACTGTTGTCAAGAGTGTTCAGGGGTGGTGCCGGCCGCCGGTGCCGTGCGGGTGCGAGTGCGGCGCCGGCGCGTCCTCGTGCCGGTGGGTGTGCTCGTGCACCAGGTTGACGCCGAGCAGCAGCGGCAGGTCGGCCAGGATCTCGGCGGGGCTGCCGGAGCCGCCGATCCCGTGCTCCTCGGTGAAGACCAGGCAGCGGTCGGCGACCCGGTCCAGCGCGTCCAGGTCGTGGGTGGCCAGCACGATCGTCTTGCCGGCGTCGTGCAGTTCGGCCAGCAGGTCGCGCAGCCAGCCCTGGGTACGCGGGTCGAGCGCGGCCGTCGGCTCGTCGAACAGCAGCACGTCCGGGTTCATCACCAGCACGGACGCGATCGCGACCTTCTTCTTCTGCCCGCCCGACAGCTGGAACGGGGCCCGGTCGGCCAGCGCGGCGATGTCCAGCAGCCGCAGCACGTCGTCCACCCGCTCGGCCACCTGGTCCCGGGGCAGGCCGAGCTGCAGGCAGCCGAACGCGACCTCGTCGCGCACGGTGGGGGAGAACAGCTGCACGTCGGAGTTCTGGAAGACGAAGCCGACCCGGGAGCGGAAGCCGCGGGAGAACTGCTCGTCCTCCAGCGCGTCCTCGGTGACCGGGTGACCGAACGCGGTGTAGCTGCCGCTGTCCGCGAAGACGAGCCCGTCCAGCACCTTGAGCAGGGTGGACTTGCCGCAGCCGTTCGCGCCGAGCAGCGCGAGCCGCTCGCCCTGGCGCACCTG
>JBBWZH010000408.1:0-13467 GCA_039648995.1 Mycobacteriales bacterium | reverse complement strand
ACGGAGTCGGGTTGGCGGGTGATGGCGCGGAGGACGTCGAGGGCTATGACGTTGCCGGAGCCTTCCCAGATCGAGTTGAGCGGGACCTCGCGGTAGAGGCGGGGCAGGCCGCTCTCTTCGACGTAGCCGTTGCCGCCCAGGCATTCCAGCGCCTCGCCGACCACGGCCGGGGTGCGCTTGCAGATCCAGAACTTGGCGACCGCGGTGGCGAGGCGGCCCAGCGCGGTCTCGCCGGTGTCCACAGTGGACGCGAGGCGCATGGCGAGGGCGGCGGCGGCCTCGGCCTCGATGGCCAGGTCGGCGAGTACGGCGGCCATCAGCGGCTGGCTGCGTAGCGGGCGACCGAACGCGCTGCGGTAGGTCGCGTGGTGGATGGCCTGGCTGACCGCCTGGCGCATCGCGGCGGCCGAGCCGAGCACGCAGTCGAGCCGGGTCATCGTGACCATCTCGATGATCGTCGGGACGCCACGCCCCTCGTCGCCGACCCGCCAGCCGACGGTGCCGTCGAACTCGACCTCGCTGGACGCGTTCGAGCGGTTGCCGAGCTTGTCCTTGAGCCGCTGCAGCCGGAACGTGTTGCGGCTGCCGTCGGGCAGCGCCCGCGGTACGAGGAAGCAGGTCAGCCCCTCGGTGGCCTGGGCAAGCACCAGGAACACGTCGCACATCGGCGCCGAGCAGAACCACTTGTGCCCGGTCAGCAGGTAACTGCCGTCGGCGGTCGGCACGGCGCGGGTGGTGTTCGCCCGGACGTCCGAGCCGCCCTGCTTCTCGGTCATCCCCATCCCGGCCAGCAGGCCGGCCTTGCTCGCCGGCGCACGCAGGCCCGGGTCGTACGCCGAGGCGGTCAGGCCGGGTTCGTACGCGGCGGCCAGGTCGGGCTGCCGGCGCAGCGCCGGGACGACCGCGTAGGTCATCGAGACCGGGCAGCTGTGGCCGGCCTCGACCTGGCTCCAGAGGTAGAACCCGGCGGCGCGGGTGACGTGCGGCGCCGGCCGGGGCGAGACCCACGGTTCGGCGTGCAGGCCGGCACCGACCGCGACCCGCAGCAACTCGTGCCAGGACGGGTGGAAGTCGACTTCGTCGATGCGGTGGCCGTACCGGTCGTGCGTGCGCAGGACCGGCGGATAGGCGTTCGCCTCGGTGCCCCAGCGCTGCGCCTGCTCAGTGCCGGCGCGGGTGCCGAGCGCGTGCAGGGCCGGTTCGGCGCCGGCAGCGCCGTACCTGGCGACCGCCTCGGCCAGCGCGGCGTCCCCGGCGTACAGGTCGTGCCCGACCAACGGCGGCGGCTGGTTGGTGACCTCGTGAGTCGGCGGCATACCGCCCAGTATGGCTATCAGCGGTGCGGTTCAGGCCAGCACGGTGAGCGGGCCGGGCTGCCCGGGCAGGACCGTGGGCAGGACGGTGAGCCGGCCGGCCCGCCAGAGCGCGAACTGCTGGTGGTCCGGCCAGTTGACGGCGATCACCAGGTACCCGCCGTCGGGCGACCAGCCGACCTCCGCGCCGAGCCCGGAGCCGGTGCGCAGGTCGCGGACCCTGGTGAAGGTGGTCAGCGTGAGGTCCAGCATCACGACGAAGCCGGGCCGGCTGACGCCGATGCGACCGGTGGCCGGGAAGGTCAGCGCCAGCGTGCGGCCGTCCGGGGCGAACGCGCCGCGGTCCGGCCGCCAGTAGATCGGCATCGCGTACCGCCGGGTCGCGCCGCCGGCCAGCGTGGTGACCACCAGCGAGCAGGCGTCCGGGCAGTCCGCCGGCGTCCAGGCGATCGTCGTGTCGCTGCTGGCGGCGATGTCGCCACGGCCGATCTCGCGCCGCACCGCACCGGTCTTCGGGTCGAGCAGCAGCAGGTTGGCGGCCCGGCCGTGCGGCCCGTCGTACTGCTCCACCACCAGGCCGGCCGGGGTGTCGCGGACCGCGATGGCCAGCCCGGGAAGCTGCCACTGCCAGCGCAGCCGGCGGCCCAGGGTGAGGCCGGTGACCGTGGTGCCGCCGCGCCGGTACACGGTGAGGATCAGCTGGCCGTCCCGGCTGGGCAGCACGCCCGCGTCGGTGCCGAGCAGCAGTGGTTGCGCGCCGGGCCGGACCAGGAACCGGCCGCCGGCCCCGCCGTACGGCTCGGTCACCGCGGCCAGTGTGCCGGGGCGCAACGCGAACACGGACACGACCGATTCCGGCCAGAGGTCCAGGCCCGGCGGCGGGGTGACCTGGCCGGTGTGCGCGTCGACCAACCGCGGGGTGCGGTCGCCAGCGAGCAGCCGCAGGCCGGGCGGGCCGGTGCCGGGCCGGCCGCCGAGCCAGGGCAGCGCGGGCAGCGGCCCGGTCGACACCGGCGCGGCCACCGGCGCGGCCGCGGGCGGCGGCGTGTACCGGTGCGTCAGCACGTAACCGAACAGCAGGCCGACGACGGCCAGCAGCGCGACCTTCGGGCCGGCGCCGACCCCCCGGGGCGCGCGCGGGAGGTGACCACCGGACCCGGCGCGGGGCTCCGGCGCCTGGCGCGCCCACCCGGGGCCGCCGGCGATCTGGTCGGTCACAGGAAGAAGTCTGCGCCCGGAACGCCCGCCCGGCGACCTCCGCGCCGGGTTCGACTTGGCGCGGCCGGGGCTTGTGGGCCGGCCGAGTGCGGCCCGACCATGGGGCGGCGCCGTATTTCGCCGACGTAGCGGCGACCGAGGAGGCAGGCCATGCGGGTCCGCGACGCGATGAGCACCGTGGTACTGACGATCGGTCCGGAACACACCCTCCGGGAGGCGGCCCGCCAGATGGCGGCGCGCAGGGTGGGCGCGGTCGCGGTGCTGGACCCGGACAGCCACGGCATCGGCATCCTCACCGAGCGCGACATCCTGCGGGCGCTCGGCACCGGCCAGGATCCGGACGCCGAGCGCGCCGGCGCCCACCTGACCAGCGACCTCGTCTTCGCCACCCCGGACTGGACGCTCGATGAGGCCGCCGAGGCGATGGTCCGCGGCGGGTTCCGGCACCTGATCGTGCTGGAGGCCGGCGAGGTGACCGGCATCGTCTCGGTCCGCGACATCGTCCGCGTCTGGTCGACCGCCCGGGCCGGCGCCCCGGCCAGCTGACCCATGCCCCGACCCACCGCGCACCCCGGCTGACCGCCCGGCCGGCCGACCCGGGCCGCACGTCTGGCCTGGTCACCGGCTGGGTAGGAGGCCCGCATGAGCGAGCGGTGGTACCAGCAGGCCGTCATCTACTCGGTCGACGTCGAGACGTTCCAGGACTCCAACGGGGACGGCGTCGGTGACCTGCGCGGGCTGATCAGCCGGCTGGACTACCTGGCCCGGCTCGGCGTGACCTGCCTGTGGCTGAGCCCGATCCACCCGACGCCGAACCGGGACGACGGCTACGACGTGGCCGACTACTACGGCATCGACCCGCGGCTGGGCTCGCTGGGCGACTTCGTCGAGCTGCTGCACCAGTGCGAGAACCGCGGCCTGCGGGTGATGATCGACCTGGTCGTCAACCACACCTCCGACCAGCACCCGTGGTTCCAGGCCGCCCGCAGCGACCCGGACTCCCCGTTCCGTGACTGGTACATCTGGTCGCCGACCGAGCCGGCCAACGCCGAGGACGGCGAGGTGTTCCCCGGCTACCAGCGCGGTACCTGGAGCAAGGACGAGGAGGCCGACCTCTGGTACCACCACCGCTTCTACGACTTCCAGCCGGACCTGAACTGGGCGAACCCCGAGGTCCGCGCCGAGATCGGTCGGGTGGTCGCGTTCTGGCTGCAGCTGGGTGTCAGCGGCTTCCGGATGGACGCGGCGCCGTTCACGATCGAGGAGGTCCACCCGGACTCGGCGGACCGCCGGTTCGCCTTCGAGTGGCTGGAGGGCCTGCGCGACCACGTGGCCTGGCGCCGCGGGGACGCGATCGTGCTGGCCGAGGCGAACGTGCAGCGCGACCTGATCGACGAGTTCTTCGGCCCGCGCGGCAACCGGCTGCAGATGCTGTTCAATTTCCTCCTCAACCCGCGGATGTTCCTGGCGCTGGCCCGGTCGTCCGCGGCGCCGCTGACGGCGGCGATCCAGGCCAGCCCGACGATCCCGGCCAACTGCGGGTGGGCCACGTTCCTGCGTAACCACGATGAGGTCGACCTGTCGCAGCTGCAGGAGTCGGAGCGGGCGGACGTCTTCGCCGCGTTCGGCCCGGACAAGAACATGCAGCTGTACGGCCGCGGTATCCGCCGGCGGCTGGCGCCGATGCTCGGCGCCGACCGGCGCTGGATCGAGCTGGCGTACATGCTGCAGTTCAGCCTGCCCGGCACGCCGGTGCTCCGCTACGGCGAGGAGATCGGCATGGGCGACGACCTCTCGCTGCCCGAACGCAACTCGATCCGGACCCCGATGCAGTGGTCGGCGGCCGCGCAGGGCGGGTTCACCAGCAGCGACAAGCCGGTCCGGCCGGTGATCAGCAAGGGCGGGTTCGGCTATCGGAACACGAACGTGACCGACCAGGAGGCGGACCCCGAGTCGCTGCTGAGCTGGTTCGAACGGGTGCTGCGCTCGCTGCGGGAATGCCCCGAGTTCGGCATCGGCTCCGCGACCGTGCTGGACGCGAAGTCGGACACGGTGCTCGCGTTGCGGTACGACGCGCCGTGCGGCTCGGTGCTGTCGGTGGTCAACCTCGTGGACGAACCGGTCACGATCGACCTGCCACCGGCCGAGCCGTCGGCCGAGGCACCGCGGGACGCGCTGGCGAACCGGCGGTACCCGGCGGTCAAGCCGGACCTGGCCGGCATCGAGCTGGACGGCTGGGGCTACCGCTGGATCCGCCTCAACCGGATCCTCGGCAGCTGAGCGCGGGCTGCTGGGCCGGGCCGGCGGCTACGGGACGAGGACGGCCGCGCCGGTCACGTGCCCGGCGGCGAGCGCGATCAGCGCGGCGTTCGCCGCGGTCAGCGGGTACGGCTCGGTGGTGACCGACAGGCGCATCCGGGCGGCGAGACGGAGGAACTCCTCGCCGTCGGCCCGGGTGTTCGCGGTGACGCTGCGCACCTCGCGCTCGTCGAACAGGTGCTCGGCGTACCGCAGCGGCGGCACGTCGGACAGGTGGATGCCGGCGATCGAGAGCGTCCCGCCGCGGTCCAGCGCGGCGAGCGCGACCGGGACCAGGTCACCGGCCGGCGCGAACAGCACGGCCGAGTCCAGCTTCTCCGGTGGCGCGTCGGTGGCATCGCCGGCCGATACCGCGCCGAGCGACAGCGCGAGCGAGCGCGCCTGGGCCGACCGGGTCAGCACGTGCACGCGGGCGCCTTCGTGGATCGCGACCTGCGCGACCAGGTGGGCGGACGCGCCGAAGCCGTAGATGCCGAGCCGGCCACCAGGCGGCAGCGCGGCCCGGCGCAGCGAGCGGTAGCCGACGATCCCGGCGCACAGCAGCGGTGCCGCGGTCACGCTGTCGAACCCGTCCGGCAGCCGGTACGCGTACGCCTCCGGGACGACCGCGTACTCGGCGAACCCGCCGTCGGCGTCCCAGCCGGTGAACTGGGCGGCCACACACAGGTTCTCGGCGCCGCGCCGGCAGAACCGGCACGTCCCGCAGGTCCGGCGCAGCCACGCGATGCCGATCCGGTCGCCGGCGGCGAACCGGGTCGCGCCGGCGCCGGCCGCGTCCACCTCGCCGACGACCTCGTGCCCGGGCACGGTGCCGGGCCGGTGCGGTGGCAGGTCGCCCTCGACGAGGTGCAGGTCGGTCCGGCAGACGCCGCAGGCCAGCACCCGGACCCGCACCTCGCCCGGGCCGGGCACCGGCACCGGCTTGTCCACCAGCAGCAGCGGGTCGCCGGCGATCGGGCCGGGCCGCCGCACCGCCCACGCCTTCATGCCACCATCCTGGCCCAGCCACCCGCCGAGCCGCCCGCCCGGGCGCCGGGTTCGCGGTTTCCGGACGGCGGCGGCCGGGTCCGGAAACCGCCAGCCGGGGCCGGGCGCGGGTGGCAGAGTGAGCTGTGTGCTCGCCGATCCGGATCTCTGCTACCAGGCCATGAAGAGCCGGGACAGCCGCTTCGACGGCTGGTTCTTCGTGGCCGTGACGTCCACCAAGGTCTACTGCCGGCCGAGCTGCCCGGCTGGGCCGCCGAAGCGGGCGAACGCGCGGTTCTACCCGAGCGCGGCGGCCGCGCAGGCGGCCGGCTTCCGGGCCTGCAAGCGGTGCCGGCCGGACGCGACGCCCGGGTCACCGGACTGGAACATCCGCGCCGACCTGGTTGGCCGCGCGATGCGGCTGATCGGCGACGGCGTGGTCGACCGCGAAGGCGTGACCGGGCTGGCCCGCCGGCTCGGCTTCAGCGAGCGGCACGTGCACCGGCAGTTGGTCGCCGAGGTCGGCGCGGGCCCGATCGCGGTGGCCCGGGCACAGCGGGCGCAGACTGCCCGGGTGCTGCTGGAGACGACCGACCTGGGCATCGCGGATGTCGCGTTCGCCGCCGGGTTCGCGAGCGTCCGGCAGTTCAACGACACGATCCGGGAGGTGTTCACGGTCACCCCGACCGAGCTGCGCCGCGCCGGCAGGGCCGACGAGGCCACCGCACCCGGCACGATCACGGTCCGGCTGCCGTACCGGGCGCCGATCGACCTGCCCGCGCTGTTCGAGTTCCTCGCGATCCGCGCGGTGCCCGGCATCGAGGAGTGGGACGGCACCACCTACCGCCGCAGCTTGGCGCTGCCGCACGGGCCGGCTGTCGTCGCGCTCGCGCCGCCGCCGGCCGCGCCGACCCGCCCCGCCGGCCGGCCGGCCCGGGCCGGGGCGAACGGGCGCGCTACGGCGAACGGCACGGTGCCGGGTCCGGTGCCGGACGAGATGGCGGTCAGCCCGGCCGGCCGGCGGGCGGGGGTGGAGCCGGCCCGTTACGTGCAGTGCGCGCTGCGGCTCGCCGACGTACGGGACCTGCCGGTGGCGGTGCAGCGCTGCCGGCGGCTGCTCGACCTGGACGCCGACCCGGTCGCGGTCGCCGCGGCGCTCGGCGGTGACCCGCTGCTCGGCCCGCTGGTCGCGGCGAGCCCCGGCCGCCGGGTGCCCGGGCATGTGGACGGCGCCGAACTCGCCGTCCGGGCGGTGCTCGGGCAGCAGGTCACGGTCGCCGCCGCGCGCACGCTCGCCGGCCGGCTGGTCACCCGGTACGGCACCGAACTGGCCGACCCGCTCGGCACGGTCACCCACCTGTTTCCCGATCCGGCCACGCTGGCGGGCGCGGATCTCAGCGGTCTCGGCATGCCGGCCGCCCGGCTGCGCGCGCTCACCGGGTTGGCGGGTGCGTTGGCCGCCGGCGACCTGGTGCTCGACCCGGGCGCCGACCGGGTCGCGGTGCACCGGCAACTGCTCGACCTGCCCGGCATCGGGCCGTGGACCGCGTCCTACGTGATCATGCGCGCGGTCGGCGACCCGGATGTGTTCTTGCCCACAGACGTCGGCGTCCGGCACGGACTGGAACGGCTCGGCGCCGGCTCCGACCCGAGAGCCGCGGCCGCGCTGGCCGAGTGCTGGCGGCCATGGCGCTCGTACGCGCTGCTCCATCTGTGGGGCAGCGCCGGCAGCAACGGAAGGAACTAGCCGTGTCCGGATACTTCGCGACGGTCCCGTCGCCGATCGGCTCGCTGCTGCTGGTCAGCGACGGCGAGGCGCTGACGGCGGTGGAGATGGAGCCGCACCGGCCGGAGATCGCCGGCGGCGCCCGCCCCGACAACGGCCCGCTGCGAGCCGTGATCGAGCAGTTGGAGCAGTACTTCGCCGGCGAGCGCACCGACTTCGACCTGCCCCTTCGCCCGCACGGCACCGAGTTCCAGCAGCGCGTCTGGCAGGGCCTGCTGACGATCCCGTACGGCCACACCACGAGCTACGGCGCGCTGGCGCTGGAGCTCGGCAACCCCACCGGGTCCCGCGCGGTCGGGCTGGCGAACGGCCGGAACCCGATCGCGGTGATCGTCCCGTGCCACCGGGTGATCGGCGCGGACGGCAGCCTGACCGGCTACGGCGGCGGGCTGGACCGCAAGCGCTGGCTACTCAGCCACGAGGTCACCGTCCTCAGCAAGCTCGGGCCGACCGCGGGCCCGGTCATTCCGGTCGGACTCTGGTAAGGGCGGTAACCGGGTCGCCAACCGGGCATGTCCGACTAGACTTCCGGCAGGGTGGTGGTGCGCATGGGGCATCCGCCGGCTGACGTTTGCGTCGCCGACCGGCTCGGGGTCGCGGCCCGGCGTGCCCGGGAATCGCGGGTCGATGACGTGCGCGCCGAGGTCGAGGCCGCCCGCGCCGCCGCCGGTGGCGCGCTCGGCCGCGACGACGCGGTGCTCGCCGGGGTGCTGGTGGCGACCGCATGCTCGAACGCCGGCCTGCCCGAGGAGGCGAGCCGCGAGCTGGCCGCCGTCCAGCCGCTGTTGCCGGACACGCAACCGCTGCGCCAGGCCCGCTACCACGCGATAGCCGGCACGGTCGCGCATAGCCTCGGCGACGAGGAACGTGCGATCGCCGAGCTGATCTGGGCGCTCGCGCTGGTGGACGAGAACCAGCCGGCCACCGAGGAGCTGGCCCGGGTACTCGGCAACTGCTCCGGCGTGCTGGCCCAGACCCAGCTGTTCACGCTCGGCGTCGAGGCCGGCGAGCGGGCCGTGCAGGCCGCGATCGCGTGTGGTCTGCAGGCCGCGCTGTTCCAGTTCCGTGCCGGCGCGGCGAACCTGGCCTGGGCGATCCGGCTGGAGCACCTGCGGCTGCCGGCCGACGCCCGGAAGAAGTGGCTGGCCGCGGCCGAGCAGCTCGAGTCGAGCCTGACCTGGGGCGACAAGCTGACCGCGGTGTGCATCGCCCGGACGCACGGGTACCTGGGGCTGACCGCGGCCCGGCTGGGCGAGCCGACCGAGGCGCGCCGGCAGCTGGCGATCGTCCGCGGCATCGAGATCACCGACGCCGGCGAGCTGGCCGAGGTCGGCCCGCTGATGACCCACCTGGAGGGCGCCACGCTGCTGGCCGAGGGGCGGGCCGACGCGGCCACCCTGATGCTCGCGCCGAGCTGGCCCGAGGTGCGTGACCAGCACAAGCCGCCGTGGACCGAGGACGTCGCGTTTCTGCTGGCTCGGGCGGCCGAGACGACCGGCAACAACCGGGACGCGCTGCGCTGGTACGGCGAGGTGCACAAGCGGTACGGGCAGGCCGAGTACGAGGTGGCGCTGGCCCGGGCCGCGGCGGCGCGGCTGCGGGTGGACAAGGAGGCGCTGGTCCGGCGCAGTCGCCAGCTGGAGTCCGACTCGCGCTCCGACCCGCTGACCGGGGTGGCGAACCGGCGCGCGCTGGACGAGGAGCTGCGCCAGCGGGTGCCCGGCGCCGGCGCCGGCCTGGCCACGCCGACCACGCTGGTCGTCGTCGACATCGACCACTTCAAGCGGATCAACGACGAGTGCGGCCACCTCACCGGCGACGAGGTGCTGCGCCGGGTGGCCCGGCTGCTGCGCCAGCAGGTGCGCGACGGCGACCTGTGCGCCCGGTTCGGCGGCGACGAGTTCGTCCTGGTGCTGACCGCGACGCTGGCCGAGGCCGGCGAGGTGACCGGCCGGCTGGCCGAGGCGGTGGCAGGCCACGAGTGGGCCGCGGTGGCGCCCGGGTTGTCGGTCACGGTCACCTGCGGGCTGGCGCAGAGCACTGTCGAGCACACCCCGGCCACCCTGTTCGCGGCCGCCGACGCCGACCTGCTGGCCGCCAAGCGGGCCCGGCAGCGCAACCGAACACCGGCAACAGCGGCAGGCTGACCCAAAACCTCACACCAAGGCCGGGACGATCTGCTTACACTCCTGCCGGGGAGGGGTGTCGGCATGCTGCAGCAGGCGCAGCGGGATCCACGGTTGTCCGAGCGGCTGGCCGCCGCTGTCGATCATGCCCGGGAAGGCCGGGCGGACGAGCTGAAGAAGCTGGCGGCGGAACTGGAGTCGGACGGCATCCAGGTCCCACTGGATGAAAAGGTGCTGCTCGGCACCCTGCTCGCGCAGGCGCACGCCAACGCGCAGGACTACCCCGCCGCGCAGGACACGATCGACGCGCTGCAGCCGCTGGTGCCCGCCACCCGGCGCTCCCTGCAGGCCCGGTTCCAGTCGATCGCCGCCTGGGTCGCGCAGGCCCTGCGGGACGAGGAAAAGGCGATCGAGCTCGGCGTCCGGGCCGCGACCCTGGCCGACGGCTGCCCGCCGGACGACGACCTGCTCGCCGCGCTGGGCAACTGCGCGATCGTGTTCGCGCAGATGCAACTGTTCCCGCTCGCGGTGGAAACCGGCGAGCGCGCCGTGGCGAGCTTCGCCGCGGCCGGCCTGCCGGTGGCCCGGGTCCAGTTCCAGCTCGGCTACCTGCACCTGTGCTGGGCGATCCGGCTTGAGCACCTGGGCCTGGTCGAGGAGAGCCGGGTGAAATGGGTGGAGGCGGTCCGCCGGCTGGACCAGGCGCTCGCCGACGGCGAACTGTCCTCGCTGTTCCGGGCCTGGTCGGCGGCTTGGCGGTCGACATGTGTCGCCCGGATGGGCCGGATCGAGGAGGCCCGCCGCGACCTGGAGCAGGCCCGCCGCACCCCCGTCCGGCCGCGCAACCCGTCGGTCGAGCGGGCCATCGTGCACGCGGCCGCCACGCTGCTCGTCGCCGAGGGCAAGTTCGGTGAGGCGCAGGACCAGCTCCTCGCGCTCTGGGGCCCGTCGGTGGAGGCCGGCGCGCGGGTCTGGACCGAGGACGTCGCCTGGCTGCTCGGCCGTGTCGCGCTGTCGGTCGGCAACCACGCCGAGGCGCTGCGCTGGCACCGCGAGATGCACGAACGGTACGGCCGGGCGCAGTACGACGCGTGGATAAGCCGGGCCACCGCGGCCCGGCTGCGGGTCGAGCAGGAGGCGCTGGTCCGGCGTACCCAGGAGCTGGAGTCGGACGTGCTGTCCGACCCGTTGACCGGGGTGCCGAACCGGCGGGCGTTCGACGCGAACCTGCCCCGGCTGGTCGCGGCCGCGCACGCCGGCCACAACCCGCTGACGCTGGCGGTCGTCGACATCGACCGCTTCAAGCGGATCAACGACAGCCACGGTCACACGGTCGGTGACGAGGTGCTGCGGCAGGTGGCCCGGATCCTGCGCGAGCACTCCCGGGACGCCGACCGGTGCGCCCGGTACGGCGGCGACGAGCTGGTGATCTGCCTGCCGGTCGGGCTGGCCGAGGCCACCACCGCGCTGGCCCGGATCGCCCGGAAGATCGCCGACCACCCGTGGTCCGCGGTCGCGCCGGGGCTGACCGTGACGGTCAGCTACGGGACGGCCGAGCTGGGCGGCGGCGACACGGCGACCACCCTGTTCTGGTCCGCCGACCAGAGCCTGCTCATCGCGAAGCGGGCCCGCGAGCTCGGCCAGGGCGGCGACCCGGATCCGGTGCCGCAGGCGCGGGCCCGGTCCCAGTCCAGCTGAAGGCCCAGTCGAGGCGGGGCTTGGGGACGGCTTGACTATGCCATTTCACTCGTCCATCGGCCCGGGGCCGGTGTGGAGCGGCTAGCTTCACCGCATCGGCACCATTCACCGGCGAGCGGCGTCGCTGTCCCGCCGCGGCTCGCCTCGTCCCCTCGGGAGGATCGCGTGCGCAGGAGATCCCTGGCTGTCGCCACGATCGGCGTGCTGGCCTCGTCCCTGGTCTCGCTCTCGGCGGCCACCGTCGCCAGCGCGGCACCCGGCCCGGCCCAGGCGGCCGCGGCCACGCCCAGCAAGGTGCCCTGGCTGATCCGGCAGCGGGCGGCGGCGGCAAGCGCGTCGGTCGCGCGCAGCGGGCGGTTGTCGACCGCGGCCGTGGCCGGCCTGTCCGACGGCATGCTCGGCGTGCACCCGGACGGCGCGTTCGACCTGGTCGTGCACGCGCTGGGCCCGGTCGGCAAGGCGGAGGCGGCGCAGTTGGCCGCGCTCGGCGCCACGGTCACCGGCAGCTCGGCCGACTTCGCCGCGGTACCCGGGGCGGCACTGCCGACCGCGGGGCTGCTGTCCGCCACGGTGCCGGCCGACAAGATCGACGCGGTGGCCGCGCTGCCGTGGGTGGCCGCGGTCCGGCCCGCGATCCGGCCCGCTACCGACGCCGGCGCGGTGACCAGCGAGGGCGTCGCGCTGCACCGGGCGGACGTGGCGCGACGGCTCGGGATCACCGGGCGCGGACAGAAGGTCGGCGCGATGTCGGACGGCGTGAACAGCCTGGCCGAGTCGGTGGCCAAGGGTGAGCTACCGCCGGACGTGCAGGTGCTGGACCCGGGCGACGGCGACGAGGGCACCGCGATGCTGGAGGAGATCGCCGACGAGGCGCCCGGCGCCAAGCTCCTGTTCGCCGGCACCGGCGAGACGCTGGAGGACCACGTCGCCGGGCTGCGCAACCTGGCCGCGGCCGGCGCCAACATCATCACCGAGGACCTCGCCTTCGACGACGAACCGGCGTTCCAGCAGGGCCTGGCCGCGACCACGGCCGAGCAGATCGCGGCGCACGGCGTCTTCTTCAGCTCGTCCGCCGGCAACCTCGGCGCGAAGCACTCGTCCCGGGTGGTGGCCAGCGGCACCGGCACGACGCCGGACGGTGTCCCGGCGGCCGGCAACTTCGGGTCCTGCCCGAACGTCCCGGACAACACGGTGAACCTGGGCGGTGCCGCGGGCAACACGTTCGACCTGCGGATCAACCCGGGCGGCGCGCTGCTGGTGACGCTGCAGTGGAGCGAGCCGCGGGCGATCTTCCCGACGCCGGGCCGGGGCGGGTTCACGGACCTGAACCTCTACCTGCTGAACGAGGCCGGCACCGACTGCCTGGCCAGCAGCGCCAGCGTGCAGGCGAACGGCGTCGGCGACACGATCGAGCAGCTGATCTGGCAGAACCCGAACCCCACCGCGACCGCGTTCAAGCTGGCCGTGGACGTGCAGAGCACCTCGACCGCGGTCCGGCCGCCGGTGCTGGACCTGCGCTGGCGCAACGCGGTCGCCGCGCTGACCAACATCGACACCCCGGACCGGGCCGGGTCGATGAACCCCGACTCGAACTACCTGGGCGCGGCGACCAGCGCGGCCGCCGTGAACTCGAGCCTGTCGACCGACCCGGCCGCGATCGCGGTCGAGACGTTCAGCGCCGGCGGCCCGGTACAGGTCGGCTCCACCACGCTGTGCCGCGGCGGCGCGGCCGGGCCGTGCACCGGAGTGGCCGGCCGGCCGTTCGCCACCAAGGTCGCGCCGACCTGGGCGGCCGCGGACGGCGTGTCGATCTCCGGCTCAGGCGCGTTCCCCAACCCGGCGACCTGCCCGAGCACCACGCAGGGCGGCTGCCGGTTCTTCGGGACGTCCGCGGCGGCGCCGTCGGCGGCCGGCGTGGCCGCGCTGGTCCGGCAGGAGACCGGCGGGCGGCTGCCGGCCGCGCTGCTGAACCTGGCCATGGGCGCGCTGGCGATCGACCGCGGCGACCGCGGGCCGGACAACGTGTTCGGCGCCGGCGTGC
>JBBWZH010000348.1:0-2645 GCA_039648995.1 Mycobacteriales bacterium | reverse complement strand
GACGTCGTGATCGAGTCGACCGGCCGGTTCACCGACGCCGACAGCGCCGGCCAGCACCTGACCGCGGGCGCCAAGAAGGTGATCATCTCCGCGCCGGCCAAGGGCGAGGACATCACGATCGTGATGGGCGTGAACGACGGCGCCTACGACCCGGCCGCGCACACGATCATCAGCAACGCGTCCTGCACGACGAACTGCGTGGCGCCGATGGCGAAGGTGCTGCACGAGTCGTTCGGCATCAACCGCGGTCTGATGACCACGATCCACGCGTACACGAACGACCAGGTCATCCTCGACTTCCCGCACAAGGACCTGCGCCGGGCCCGGGCCGCCGCGATGAACATCATCCCGACCACGACCGGCGCGGCGAAGGCGACCGCGCTGGTGCTGCCCGAGCTGAAGGGCAAGCTGGACGGGTACTCGCTGCGGGTGCCGGTGCCGGACGGGTCGATCACCGACCTGACCGTCGAGCTGGCCAGGGACGTCACCAAGGACGAGGTCAACGAGGCGTACCGGGCCGCGGCGGACGGGTCGCTGAAGGGCTACCTGACCTACACCGAGGACCCGATCGTGTCCACGGACATCGTCGGCTCGCCGGCGTCCTGCACCTTCGACGCGTCGCTGACCATGGTGATCGGCTCGCAGGTGAAGGTGTTCGGCTGGTACGACAACGAATGGGGCTACTCCAACCGGCTCGCCGACCTGACCGCGCTGGTCGGCTCGCGGCTCGGCTAGGCACCCGGCAACCACTGTGCAGACCCTCGATGACCTCCTCACCCAGGGGGTGACTGGCCGGCGGGTGCTGGTCCGGTCCGACCTGAACGTCCCGCTGGACCGGTCGACACCGGAGTCGCCGGCGATCACTGATCAGGGTCGGATCGCCGCCTCGGTGCCGGTGCTGCGCGCGCTGGCCGAGGCGGGGGCCCGGGTGCTGGTGTGCGCGCACCTGGGCCGGCCGAAGGGCATGCGGGACCCGCAGTACTCGCTGCGCCCGGTGGCCACCCGGCTCGGTGAGCTGCTCGGCCGGGAGGTGCGGTTCGCGCACGACGTGGCCGGCGAGAGCGCGCGGATGACCGCCGCCGCGCTGATCGACGGCGAGGTCGCGGTGCTGGAGAACGTCCGGTTCGAGCCGGGCGAGACCAGCAAGGACGACGCCGAGCGGGGCGCGTTCGCCGACCGGCTGGCCGCGCTGGCCGACGTCTACGTGGACGACGCGTTCGGCGCCGTGCACCGCAAGCACGCCAGCGTGTACGACGTGGCGCTGCGGCTGCCGCACTACGCCGGCACGCTCGTGCTGCGTGAGCTGTCCGTGCTGCGGAAGCTGACCGGGGGCGACGGCAGCCCGGTCGAGCGGCCGTACGTGGTGGCGCTGGGTGGCAGCAAGGTCTCGGACAAGCTCGGCGTGATCGAAGCGCTGCTGCCCACCGTCGACCGGCTGCTCGTCGGCGGCGGGATGTGCTTCACGTTCCTGGCCGCGCAGGGCAACGGCGTCGGCGGCTCGCTGCTGGAGGCCGACCGGATCGACGACTGCCGGCGGCTGCTGGCCGGGCACCGCGACAAGATCGTGCTGCCGACCGACGTGGTGGTGGCCGCCGAGATCACCGACGACGCGAAGACCGAGGTCGTCCCGGTGGACCGGATGCCGGCCGACCAGAAGGGCCTGGACATCGGCCCGGCCACCGTGCAGGCGTTCGCGGCCGCGGTGGCCGACGCGCGGACGGTGTTCTGGAACGGCCCGATGGGTGTGTTCGAGGTGGCCCCGTTCGCCGCCGGCACGCTCGGCGTGGCCGAGGCGATCGCGGAGTCGGGCGGGTTCACCGTGGTCGGCGGCGGCGACTCTGCCGCGGCGGTCCGCACGCTCGGCCTGGACGAGGGCGCGTTCACCCACATCTCCACCGGGGGCGGCGCCTCGCTGGAGTTCCTCGAAGGCCGGACACTGCCCGGCATCGCAGTACTGGAGACGTAGCCCATGGCGGCCCGCCGCCCGCTGATCGCGGGCAACTGGAAGATGAACCTCAACCACCTTGAGGCGATCGCGCTGGTACAGAAGATCGCGTTCAGCCTCAAGGAGCCGGAGCTGAAGGCGGTCGAGGTGGTCGTGCTGCCGGCGTTCATCGCGCTGCGCAGCGTGCAGACGCTGGTGGACGGCGACAAGCTGCTGATCGGCTACGGCGCGCAGGATCTCTCCCCGCACGCGTCCGGCGCGTACACCGGCGACGTCAGCGGCGCGATGCTGGCCAAGCTGGGCTGCGGCTACGTGGTGATCGGCCACTCCGAGCGGCGGCAGTACCACGGCGAGGACGACGCGCTGGTCAACGCGAAGGTGCGGGCCGCGTTCACGCAGGGGCTGACGCCGATCCTGTGTATCGGTGAGGGGCTGGAGGTCCGTCGCGCGGGCGGCCACGTCGAGCACTGCCTGACCCAGCTGGACGGGGCGCTGGCGAAGGTGCCGGCCGAGCAGGCGAAGAACATCGTGATCGCGTACGAGCCGGTCTGGGCGATCGGCACCGGCGAGGTCGCCACCCCGGAGAACGCGCAGGAGGTGTGCGCCGAGATCCGCACCCGGCTGGCCGACCGGTACTCCGGCGACCTGGCGGACGCCGTGCGCATCCTCTACGGCGGCTCGGTCAAGGCCAACAACACCG
>JBBWZH010000341.1:0-7419 GCA_039648995.1 Mycobacteriales bacterium | reverse complement strand
ACCGCCGGGGTGCCGCTGCACGTGGACGCCGCGCAGTCGGTCGGCCGCGTCCCGGTGCCGGCCGGCTGGTCGCTGCTGACCGCCAGCGCGCACAAGTGGGGCGGGCCGCCCGGCGTCGGCGTGCTGGTCGTCCGCACCGGCACCCGCTGGGTGTCGCCGCTCCCCGCGGACGAGCGGGAACGCGGCCGGGCCCCCGGCGCGGAGAACGTGCCGGCGATCGTGGCCGCGGCCGCCGCGCTGCGCGCCCGACTGTCCGAAATGGACGCCGAGGCGGCCCGGCTGGCCGCGCTGGTCGACCTGATCCGCGAGCGGGTCGCTGCCACCGTCCCGGACGTGGAGGTGGTCGGCGACCCGACCGGCCGGCTACCCCACCTGGTCACGTTCTCCTGCCTGTACGTCGACGGCGAGGCGCTGCTGCATGAGCTGGACCGGCGCGGTTTCGCCGTCTCCAGCGGCTCGTCCTGCACCTCCTCCACGCTCACGCCGTCGCACGTGCTGGTGGCGATGGGCGTGCTCTCGCACGGCAACATCCGCGTCTCCCTGCACCGCGACACCACCACCGACGACGTGCACCGCTTCCTCGCCACCCTGCCCACCGTCGTCGCCGACCTCCGCCGCGCCGCCGGCGCGACCGGCCTATGACCACGCCGCCCCCCGACCCCCACCCGGCCCCGCCCGCCGGCCCGACCGGGGACACCCCGGACACCGGGCCGCGGCCCGCGCCGGCCGTGGTGCTGGACTGCCGGGGTCGGCGGTGCCCGCTGCCCGTGATCGAGCTGGCACGGCGCATCGGCGATGTCGAGCCGGGCGCCGTGATCGGCGTGCTCGCGGACGACCCGGCGGCCCGCGTCGACATCCCGGCCTGGTGCCGGATGCGCCGGCAGGAGTATCTCGGCGCGGCCGACGGCGCCGGCGCCCCGCTCTACCTGGTCCGCCGCACCGCCGGCTGAGCACCTCCTCAGCGCACCACGGAGCCACCCGGAGCCCACCTGCGCGGAGCGCGTCCGGCAGCGGGTGATACTTGTCGGGACCCGCTCGTCGACCGATCGGATGTGAGCGTTTCCGTGTGCGGCCTGTTCGGCTACCTGTCCAACGATGGCACCGCGAAGGAACTCGGCGACGAGATCGGGGCGGCGCTCGAGCTGGCCCGGCACCGCGGCCCGGACGAGGGCGGCACGCAGGGCGACACCGACACGGTCCTCGGGTTCCGCCGCCTGTCGATCATCGACCTGGACCGCAGCCACCAGCCGCTGCCGTACGACAACGGGCGGTACTGGCTGCTGTTCAACGGCGAGGTCTACAACTACCTGGAGCTGCGCGAGCGGCTGGCCCGCGAGTTCGGCGCCGAGTTCACCACCCAGGGCGACGGTGAGGCCGTCGTGGCCGGCTACAAGTACCTCGGCCCGGACGTGGTCAAGCACCTGCGCGGCATGTTCGCGTTCCTGATCTGGGACAGCGAGGAGCGGGTGCTGTTCGGCGCCCGCGACTGGTTCGGCATCAAGCCGCTGTACTACTTCACCGACGAGCGCGGGTTCTTCTTCGCCTCGGAGAAGAAGTCGCTGCTCGCACTCGGCCGCGGCGCCGAGGAGGAGGTCGACACCCGGTCACTGCAGCACTACCTGACGCTGCAGTACGTCCCGGAGCCGGCGTCGATGCACCGGCGGATCCGGCGGATCGAGAGCGGCACCTCGTTCACCGTCCGCCCCGGCGGCCAGCTGGCGATCGAGCGCTACTTCAAGCCGACGTTCCCGGTGCGGCCGGCCGACGACCCGCAGCCGCGGTACGACGAGATCACCGCGGTGCTCGAGGACTCGGTGAAGATGCACATGCGGGCGGACGTGACGGTCGGCGCGTTCCTCTCCGGTGGCGTCGACTCGACCGCGATCGCCGCGCTGGCCAAGCGGCACAACCCGGATCTGATCACCTTCACCGCCGGCTTCGAACGCGAGGGCTACAGCGAGGTCGACGTCGCGGTGAAGTCGGCCGAGGCGATCGGTGTCCGGCACATCACCAAGGTCGTCTCGGCGGACGAGATGATGCAGGCGCTGCCGCTGATCGTCTGGTACCTGGACGACCCGGTCGCCGACCCGGCGCTGGTGCCGCTCTACTTCATCGCCCGCGAGGCCCGCAAGCACGTGAAGGTGGTGCTGTCCGGGGAGGGCGCGGACGAGCTGTTCGGCGGCTACAACATCTACCGCGAACCGCTGTCGCTGCGGCCGATCAACGCGCTGCCCGGGCCGGTCCGCGCCGGCCTCGCCGGCCTGTCCCGGAAGTTGCCCACCGGCATGCGCGGCAAGGACCTGCTGCGCCGCGGCGCGCTCCCGCTGGAGCAGCGCTACTACGGCAACGCGCGCATCTTCCGGGACGAGGAGCTGGGCTTCCTGGTCACCCGCGACCCGGCCGTCTCGTTCCGCGACGTCACCGACCCGATCTATGCCGCCAGCGCCGGCTACGACGACGTGACGCGCATGCAGTACGTCGACCTGTTCACCTGGCTGCGCGGCGACATCCTGGTCAAGG
Organism: Mycobacteriales bacterium; assembly: GCA_039648995.1. Classification (GTDB taxonomy): domain Bacteria; phylum Actinomycetota; class Actinomycetes; order Mycobacteriales; family CADCTP01; genus JBBWZH01. The sequence goes on along the minus strand of JBBWZH010000341.1, from coordinate 4,899 downwards.
CCGACAAGATGACCATGGCGAACTCGCTGGAGCTGCGGGTGCCGTTCCTGGACACCGAGGTGTTCCGGGTCGCCTCCGCCCTGCCTGTGGGCCTGCGGATCACCCGCGACTCCAGCAAGGTCGCGCTGCGCCGGGCGCTGCGCGACATCGTCCCGCCGCACGTGCTGGACCGGCGCAAGCTCGGCTTCCCGGTGCCGATCCGGGTCTGGCTCAAGGACGTCATGTACGACTGGGCCCGGGACATCATCACCAGCAGCCAGACCGAGCACCTGATCGACCGGCCATACGCGCTGTCCCTGCTGGACGCGCACCGGGCCGGCCCGCACGACCACAGCCGCAAGCTCTGGACGCTGCTGGTGTTCATGGTCTGGCACGGCATCTTCGTCGAGGAGCGGATCACGCCGGAGATCCCGGCCACCGTCTACCCGGTCAGCCTCTGACGGCGGCCAGCTCCGGCCCCGCCGCCGGGTGAGGCGCCCGGACGGCCGGGCCGAGCAGGGCCAGGGTGAGCGCGCCGGCCAGCAGGTAGAGGGCCGCCTGCCCGTCCAGCAGCGCGGTCAGGCCGACCCGGTCGCCCAGCAGCCCGCCCAGCAGCACGCCGACGCCGCCGAGCGCCGCGCCGGTGGCCTCGAACGCGCCGGCGACCCGGCCCAGGTGGGTGGCCGGCGCGCTGGCCTGCGCGATCGTCAGCATCCCGGCCACGTTGGCTATCGCCGGCACCCCGACCAGCACGAACAGCGCCACGTACAGGCCGAGCGCCGTGCTGACCGCCGGCGCGTTCCAGGCCGCCAGCACGATCAGGCCGATCGCGATCAGCCCGTAGCCGACCATCGCGGGCGGCCGCAGCCGGCGGCCCAGCCAGGCCAGCGCCAGCCCGCCGAGCACCGCGCCGATCGCCTGCACCCCGCGCAGCAGCCCGACCGCGGAGCCGTCACCGCCGAGCCGGCGCTCCACGAACACCACGAACAGCACCAGGAACAGCCCCTGCGCGACCTGCCCGATCCCCCCGGCCACGAACACCGTCACCAGCGGGCGGGACCGGCGGACCACCCGCAGCCCGTCCAGCCAGCTCGCCACGAAGCCACCGCCCGCGGCCGGCCCGGTCACCGCCGGCCGGCGGGCCCGCACCAGTGTCACCAGCGCGCCGGCCAGCACGAACGTGACCGCGTCGACCAGCACCACGCCGGGCAGCCCGCCGAGGTCGAACACCACCCCGCCCAGCGGCGAGCCGACCAGCCGCGCGGTGTTGTCGCCGACGCCGAGCAGCGAGTTCGCCGCCGCCAGCCGCCCGGGGCCGGCGATCACCGGCACCAGGGCGAACGAGGCCGGCCCGGTCAGCCGGGCCAGGCATGACTGCCCGACGGCGACCGCGACCACCACCCACAGCCGCCCGCGCCCGTCCACCGCGAGCAACGGCAGCAGCATGACCGCCTGCACGGCGTTCACCACGATCAGCGTCCGGCGCGGGTCCCAGCGGTCCACCAGCACCCCGGCCACGCTGCCCAGCAGCAGCGCCGGCGCCAGCTCGGCCCCGAATACCGCCGAGGTGGCCAGGGTCGAGCCGGTCAGCGCGAACACGTACACCGGCAGCGCGATCATCAGCAGCCAGTCCCCCGCGGCGGACACCAGCCGCGCCGACCAGAGCGCGCCGAAGTCCCGGTCCCGGGCGAGTCGCGTCATGAGCCGGCCTCCGGAGTGAGCATCGCAGGGCCGCCAAGGCCCGAGGAGCGGAGCGGAGGGGGCCGGCGGGCCAGCACGATCATGACGGCTCCTCGGGTAGCGGGAAGGCCTTGACGTCCATGTGGACCGGCTTCGCACCGGCCGGCGGGTCAGTGCGGGTCAGGCCGATGTACGGCCGGATCAACGCGTCCACCGCCCTGGTCAGGTCGGCGAGCTCGGCCGGCGTCATCAGCAGCGAGAACCGGCTCAGCTCGGTCGCGTCCAGCCACTCCCGGCCGACCGTGTCGGCACGGCGCAGGAAGGCACGGGCCGCCTCCGCGTCCTGGTCGATCTGCATGCCGGCCAGGGTCTGCTGCGCGGCCAGCGCCGCCGGGTTACCGAGGTCGGGATCGAGCGCGAACCCGGTCGCGGTGGCCTGCCAGGGGCGCTCCCGGCCGTCGTCCGCCGGCGCCGGCTCGACGAACTCCCACCGGGCCAGCTGCCGCAGGTGGTAGCTGCAGGCCGACGCCGACGCCCCGACCGCGTCCGCGCACCGGCTGGCGGTACGCGGCCCGTACGCCATCAGCTGGTTGAGCAGCGCGACCCGGACCGGGTGCGCCAGCGCGGTCAGCGCCCGTACGTCGCTGATCGTCCTGCGGTGCTCGGGCCGGCCCATCCGCGCTCCAATCTGAAAGAACTGTTTCAGATTGGACCACAGGCTCAGCCAGATGTGAAGGATTTCTTTCAGGTCGCGCTGGTTAGCACTGACCACGCTGGAACGAGACCCGCCAGCCGGACACGCTGGCCCGGCCGGCCGCGGCGATCAGCCGGGCAGGTAGCCGCGCACCTCGTCGGCCGCCGCCGCACCGTAGGCGGTGCCGAGCCGCTCGGCGAACTCGGCCGGCTTGATCACGTACTCCTGGGTGCCGACGGTCTCCAGGACGTAGGTGGCGAGCAGGCTGCCGACCTGGGCGGACCGTTCCAGCCCCAGCCCCCAGGACCGGCCGGCCAGGAAGCCGGCGCGGAACGCGTCGCCGACGCCGGTCGGGTCGGCCTTCGCGGTCTCCGGCGCGGCCGGGACGTGCAGTTCCGGCTCGCCGAGCTGGGCGATCCGCACGCCGTCGGCGCCGCACGTGGTCACCCGGGCGCCGACCTGGCGGAGCAGCTCGTCGCCGGACCAGCCGGTCTTCTGCTCCAGCAGGCCCAGCTCGTAGTCGTTGGTGAGCAGGTACGAGGCGCCGTCGATCAGCAGCCGCACCTCGTCGCCGCCCATCCGGGCCAGCTGCTGCGACGGGTCGGCGGCGAACGGGTAGCCCCGGTCGCGGCACTCCTGGGTGTGCCGGACCATCGCGGCCGGGTCGTTGGCACCGACGAGCACCAGGTCGAGGCCGCCCAACCGGTCGGCCACCGGGGACAGCTCGATGTTGCGCGCCTCGGACATCGCGCCGGCGTAGAACGAGGCGATCTGGCACATGTCCTCGTCGGTGGTGCAGACGAACCGGGCGGTGTGCGCGACCTCGGAGACGTGCACCGACACGCAGTCGACCCCGTTGCGCTCCAGCCAGCCGCGGTAGTCGGCGAAGTCGCTGCCGACCGCGCCGACCAGCGCCGGCCGCAGCCCCAGCTGCCCCATCCCGAAGGCGATGTTGGCGGCCACCCCGCCGCGGCGCACGACGAGCTCGTCGACCAGGAACGACAGCGAGATCCGGTGCAGGTGCTCAGGCAGCAACTGCTCGGCGAACCGACCCGGGAAGTGCATCAGGTTGTCGGTCGCGATCGAACCGGTAACAGCGATGGCCACGAGACGTCCTCAGCTGGTGAGTCGGAGTCGGCGGGGCACAGCGTAGCCGCTGCTACCCAAGCATCTTTAAAGGACAATGCTACCGAGGGAGACACACCGCCACCCGCAGTAGCCACGATTCGACCGGAGAGGACGGTCCAGCCGGGGAACCTCGGGCCGGGTTCCGCCGTCCAAGCGCCGCGTTTTCGACGTTGCCGACGTAGCCGGAGCCCCAGATGGGAGCCCCAGATGACTGAGCTTCCGCCGCCTGACCCGGACGACCGTCCCGCGCTGCGCCGGTTCTCGCGCCGCTCCGGCCAGCAGCCGGAGCCGCCAGCGCAGTACGCGCCCGCCCAGTGGACCGAGCCGGCACCGGCCCGGCGCCGGCGGGTCGTGCTGTTCGCCCCGATCGCGGCCGCCGTTGCGGTGGCCGCGGTGGCCGGTGGGGTGGTCGCGCTGCGGCAAGGCGGGTCGGACGGGGGCAGCCCGCCGCCGCTCGCGCTGGTCGACGTGGCTGTCCCGACGGAGAACCAGGCTGGCGCGGCGGGCGGCATGGAGCCGGCACCGTTGACCGGCGGCGGCTACAAGGTCGAGGGCAGCCTGCCGGCGGGGCCGGCCAAGGCAGCGGTGCAGACCCTGCCCGGCGGCCAGGCGCCGGCGGCGGCGGTCAGCAAGCTGGCCACGGCGCTGGGCCTCTCCGCGACGCCGAAGCGAGTGGCCGGCGCCTGGACCGTCGACGCCGGCGACCTCTCGCTGCGGGTGATCGACGGTGGCGGCTGGCAGTGGCTGTACGACAACGCGCGGCACAGCACCGGCGGCACGATGGCCTGCGACGTGATCGTGAACGGACGCCGGCTCTGCGTGCCCGGCAGGGCACTTCCCGGCGGCGGCGGCAAGGTGATCCCGATCGACCCGCCGGCCGCCGGCGATAGCAGCTCCTCCGGCGGCGGTTCAGCCGGAGCCGGCAGCGGCGATGGCAGCGTCGGCAACCCCGGCTCCGAGCCGAACCCGACCACCGGCTCGACCGGCTCGTCGGGCGCCGGCGTGGGTAGTTACCCGGGTACGCGCCCGCTCCCGGTCGACCCGCCGCCGGGCGGTCCGGTGCCGGGCGGTCCGGTGCCGGGGGGCAAGGTGGTCCCGGTGCCGAAGCCCGGCTCGGGCCCGGTCACGGTGCCGATCCCGGTCGAGCCGACCGGTCAGACGCCGGACGAGGCGGCCGTGCGCGCGGCCGCCGCCCCGGTGCTGGCCGCGCTCGGCCTCAGCAACGCCGAGATGCGGGTGCAGACGTTCCCGTCGATCGCGATCGTCACGGCCGCGCCAGTGGTCGGCGGCCTGCCGACGACGGGCTTCGAGGTCCGGCTGCAGTACAACGCGAAGGCCGAGCTCGCCGGCGGGTCCGGCTGGCTCGCCACGCCTGCCGCCGGCGTCGAGTATCCGCTGGTCGGCGCGCAGCGGACGCT
>JBBWZH010000530.1:0-5437 GCA_039648995.1 Mycobacteriales bacterium | reverse complement strand
GGCACCGGCATCCCGCCGCCACGGGCGGGTATCGGGCCGGCGTACCCGGTGCATCCCTCGACGCAGCTCATCCCGGCCGGCGCGCCGGGTGCGCCGGTGCCCTACCGGCGGGCGCCGCGCTGGCCGGTCTGGGTGGCGGCGCTGATCGTCGCGCTGCTGATCGCGGCCGGGGTGGTCACCTTGCTCAAGGTCGGCCGTAACTCGGGGGGCACCGGCGGGCACCCGGGGCCGGCACAGTCCGGGCAGGGCGGGTCGGCCGGGCCCGGGCAGGCCCAGCCGACCGGCCCACCGGCCACGGCACCCGGCGGCTCACCGGCGGACACCGTCGCACCCACAGCCGACAGCGACCGGGACGGCTACGTGCTGGTGCGCGCGTCCGACTACATCGGGCAGGACAAGGACATCGTGGTCCGTCAGCTCGCCGCGCTGGGGCTGCGGCCACAGGTAACCGACGCCGCGGCAGGATCTGCGGGGCCGCCCGGCGCGGTCACCGCGCTGGATCCGACCGGAAGAATTCGCCGACACTCGCTCATCACGGTTTTCGCGGTCCGCGGGGACCGCATCAGGAACAGGTAAGGACGACTGAGAACCTCATGACCATGCCACGGCTGCTGGGATCGCGATACGAGATCGGCGAGGTGCTGGGCTACGGCGGGATGGCCGAGGTACACCTCGGCCGCGATGTCCGGCTCGGCCGCGAGGTCGCGGTCAAGGTGCTGCGCGCGGACCTGGCCCGGGACCCTTCCTTCCAGACCCGGTTCCGCCGCGAGGCGCAGGCCGCGGCGTCGTTGAACCACCCGGCGATCGTGGCGGTATACGACACGGGCGAGGACGCGGCGGTCAACGGCGCCACCCCGTACATCGTGATGGAGTACGTCGAGGGCCGGACGCTGCGCGACATCCTCAAGGCCGAGGGCCGGATCATGCCGCGGCGGGCGATGGAGATCACCGCCGACGTTTGCGCCGCCCTCGACTTCAGCCACCGCAACGGCATCGTGCACCGGGACGTGAAGCCCGGCAACGTGATGATCACCCTGGCCGGCGCGGTCAAGGTGATGGACTTCGGCATCGCCCGTGCGGCCGCCGACGCCGGTGCCACCGTGACCGCGACCGCCGCGGTGATCGGCACCGCGCAGTACCTGTCTCCGGAGCAGGCCCGCGGTGAGAACGTCGACGCCCGCTCCGACGTGTACTCCACCGGCTGCATGCTGTACGAGCTGATCACCGGGCACCCGCCGTTCACCGGTGACTCGCCGGTCGCGGTCGCCTACCAGCACGTCCGGGAGATGGCGCCGCCACCGAGTTCGTCCAACCCGGACGTGCCGCCGGACCTGGACGCGATCGTGATGAAGTCGATGGCGAAGAACCCGGCGAACCGCTACCAGACGGCGGCCGAGATGCGGGCGGACCTGGTCCGCGCGATCAACGGCCGGCCGGTGGCGGCGGAGCCGGTGCTGTCCGACGAGGAGCGCACCACCGTGCTCGGCGGGCCGGTCGGCACCGGCGCGACGACCGCCGGCTACCAGAACTACGGCCAGCGCACCCGCTCGCCGGAGCCGCAGCGGCGCAACCGGACGATCGGCTGGATCGCGCTGGGCGTCGCGGTGCTGCTGGTGTTCGTGCTGGCCGCGTTCGTGACGTCCCGGCTGGTCGGCAACAAGACGGCCACGGTCGCGGTGCCGTCCCTGGTCGGCAAGACCCGGGCCGCGGCCGACCAGGATCTGCGCAGCGCGAAGCTGAACCCGAACTTCACCGTCCAGGCGTCCACGCCGGACCAGAAGGACAAGGTGATCAGCCAGGACCCGCCCGCCGGCATCTCGCTCAACGAGGGCAGCACGGTCACCGTGGCGATCGGTGGCGGGCCGGCCAGCGTGACCGTGCCGGACGTGAGCTCGCTGACCTTCGAGGACGCCCGCACCCAGCTGCTGGCCGACAAGCTGGCCGTCAAGCGCAACGACGTAGACAGCGACAAGACGGTCGACACCGTGATCGACAGCAATCCGAAGGCGGGCGCCCGGGTCTCGGAGGGTCAGGTCATCACGCTGAACGTGAGCAACGGGAAGGTCGAGATCCCGAGCGTGGTCGGCAAGACCTCGGGTGAGGCCAAGGCGGCGCTGAATCAGAAGGGCTTCTTCAACGTCGTGACCGTGGTGCAGGTGCCGAACGACGACTTCACCCCGGGCACCGTGTTCGACCAGAGCCCGGTCGGCGGCTCCAAGGCCACCACCGACCAGAAGATCACGATCTTCGTGGCGAAGCAGAAGCCGGTGGTGACGGCGCCGCCGACCACGACGCCACCGCCGCCGACCACCACCCCACCGCCGCCGACCACGACCCCGCCGACGGCCACCACCACGTCACCGCCACCACCGTGAGCTGAGCGCGGACGGCCGTCGGGCCGGCTCCCCAGTGGGGGCCGGCCCGACGGCTGTGTGGCCAGCGTGCCCTAGGCGGGGACGAACGCCGCCTGGCGGAGCGTCTCCACCTCGGCGGCCAGGGCGGGGGCGCGATCGAGGGCGGCGCCATAGCCGCAGCCGGCCAGCCAGTTCGCCAGCAGCAGGTGGCCGCCCTGGGTGAGCACCGACTCCGGGTGGAACTGCACGCCCTCGATCGGCAGCCTCCGGTGCCGCAGCCCCATCACCACGCCGGACGCGGTCCGGGCGGTCACCTCGATCTCGTCCGGCAGCGTGGGAGCGAGCACGGCGAGCGAGTGGTAGCGGGTCGCGGTGAACGGCTCGGGCAGGCCGGCCAGCACGCCCTGCCCGGTGTGGTGCACCTCGCTGGTCTTGCCGTGCAGCAGCTCCGGAGCCCGGCACACGGTGCCGCCGAACGCCACCCCGATGGCCTGGTGGCCGAGACAGACCCCGAGCAGCGGCAACCGCTGCTCGGCACAGGCCGACACGATCGGCACGCTCACGCCGGCCTGCTCCGGCTCGCCCGGGCCCGGGCTGATCAGCACGCCGGCCAGGCCGAGACCGGCCAGCTCATCCGGGCCGACCGCGTCGTTGCGGCGAACCACGGTCTCCGCGCCCAGCTGCGCGAGGTACTGGACGAGGTTGTAAACGAAGCTGTCGTAGTTGTCGACGACAAGGATGCGCGTCACCGCGGCCGCCCTTACTGGTTGACGGTCACTTCGTTGAACGGGAGCCGGGGCTCCACCCAGGGGAAGATCACGAACAGCAGCAGCGCCACCACGGTCGCGATCAGCAGCCCCACCTGGACGACCTTGAGGCTCAGGCTGCCCGGCAGCTTCCGCCAGATCCACGTGTACACCTCGTCACCCCCCCAGCGCGGGCGGGTTGCCCTGGCTCTTCGGCCACGGTTTACCGTCCAACTGGCCATGGATGATCAGCCGCTGCCGGGCGGAGAACTTCGGGTGGCAGGTGGTCAGCGTGATGAACGGGTACTTGCCGCCGGCCGCCGGCGAGTTCGGGATCGGCCGGATCACGTCCACATCGGTCGGGTTGACGATCTGCATGCCGGGGATGCCCAGGGTGCCGTGCGCGGTGTCGCCGGTCGCCCGGTTGCCCAGCACCCGGTACGTGTACCAGAACGACTTGGTCTCGATCACGATCGCGTCGCCGGCCCGCAGCTTGTCCAGGTTGAGGAACGGCGAGCCCTTGCCGACCCGGTGCCCGGCGATCGAGAAGTTGCCGATCTGGCCGGGCAGCGCGCTGGTGGCGTAGTGCCCGGGGCCCTCGGCCAGCTGGGTCGCGCCGGTGCCCTCGACCACGGTGAACACGTAGTCGGCGCCGAACGCCGGGATGTAGATGTTCGCGATCCCCTTGCCCAGCGGGATACGGGTGACCTTCGTGCCCGGTTTCACCGGGCCGCTCGATGGCGCGGTGACCAGCGGGTCGTCGCCCTGGTCCCAGTCCTTCTGCAGCGCGGTGCTGAGCTTGTGCTGGGTACGCGTGTTGAACAGGTCGGTGACCCAGAGCTCGTACACCACGAACAGCAGCACGACCAGGCCGAGCGTGATCATGGTTTGGCCGAGGCCGCGGATGCCGGTCCTGATCCGGTCGCCCCTGGTCTTGGGTGGCTTGGGTGGCTTCGGTGGCCCGCCGCCGGCGCCCTCGCGGCGGCCGCTGGCCCGCACCCGCGCCTGCTCGACGGCGGCCGCGGTGATCGCGACGCGGCGGGAGTCACCGTGCTCGCCCGTGCCGAGGCCGTCCTCGTCCGGCCGGGTGCGGCGGGTGCGCCGCGGTAGCCCGCGCGGTCCGGCGACCTGGCCGCGTTCGTCCGACCACATCCCGATGTCGAACGGGCCGAGCACCTCGGTCGGCCCGTCCTCGAACTGGGCCGGGGCAGGCCGGGACGCGCGCTCGGGCGCGGCCTGCGTGCGGGCGGAATAGGCCGCCGAGCCGTTGAGCGTGGCCGGCTCGGCGACGAGCTCTGGGACGATCTCCCGCCTGGACGGAAGACGGCTGGGCAGCAGCGCGTCGACCAGCGCCTGGCCGGGCTGCGCCGGCGTCTCGGCGGCCGGCCAGGACGGTGGCTCGCCGGACCCGGCCACCTTCTTGGTCGAGCTGAACGCGTCGAACGGCTTCTGCCGCGGCGCGGGGGCCTGCACGGCCGGTGTGGTGGCGGCCGGCACGGTGGGCCACGTGGCGGGCGGACCGGCGGCCGGCACAGTGGGCTGGCCGGCGGGGCGCGTGGCGGGCGGACCGGCGGCCGGCTCGGCGCCGGCCAGGCCCGTAGCCCGCTCGGGGCCGGCCAAGCCGGCGGCCCGCTCGGGGCCGGGTACGCCCGTGGCCCGCTCGGCGCCGGCCAGGCCCGCCCGCTCGGGGCCGGCCAGGCCGGTGGCCGGCTCGGTCGCGGGCGACGTGCCGTTCGCGCTGATCGGCGGCAGCGTGGTCGACGGGCGCTGCGGCAGCGGCCACGCGTTCTCGGCCGGTTCGTCGGCATCGCCGGCACCGAAGGCGGGACGGCTCCTACTGACCGGCAGCCGGCTGGTCAGCGGGAACGTCGTCTGCGCCGCCGCGCCCGGAGCCTCGAACAACGGCGGGCCGCCGGGCCGCGGGGCCGTGCTCGGCGGCTCCTGCGGCGTACGCCGGGGCAACTCCGCCGGCGCCGCCGCAGCCGTCCCCGCCACCGGCTCGGGCCTCTCCGCGAACCACGGCCACGCCGGCTTCGCGTCCTCGGCCGGCGCCGCCTGCCCAGCCTGCGCTCCACCCACTGGCGCGGCCCGCTCGGCGGGCGCGGAGGTGCCGGTACCCACGGCCTCCCCGGCTCGCGCTCGCGTCTGAGCCGCAGCCCTCTCGGCCATGCCGGCGCGCTCTCCGGCCGGCGCAGGCGCCACGGCCCGCGCGGACTCTTCCGCCGCGCTCGGGCTCCCGGGCGCCTCGGCCGCCGCTATCGCTTCCAGCAGAGCCGAATCCGGCCGGATCACGACCGTCTCATCCGACGCCGCCGCGACCTCGGCTACCGGCGCGGG
>JBBWZH010000525.1:0-3753 GCA_039648995.1 Mycobacteriales bacterium | reverse complement strand
GCCAGCTCGCTGACCTCCTGCGGGAGCGCGTAGTCCCGGCCGCGCAGGAAGGCCAGCGCCCGGGCTCCGAGTACGAGGGCGATCGACGCGCGCGGGCTGGCCCCGTACGTGACGTAGCGGTCGAGGTCGCCGAGGCCGACGGTGCCCGGCGCCCGGGTGGCGGTCACCAGCCGGACCGCGTAGTTGACGACGGCCGGGTCGACGTACACGTCCTGGACCCGGGCCTGCATGCGAACGAGGTCCTCGGGTGTCAGCATCGCCTGCGTCGAGGGCGGCGGCTCCAGGGCGCGGCCGACGATGGCGTGCTCCTCCGGCGAGGTCGGGTATCGCACGACGACCTTCATCATGAAGCGGTCGACCTGCGCCTCCGGCAGTGGGTAGGTCCCCTCGGACTCGATCGGGTTCTGCGTCGCCATCACCAGGAACGGGTTCGGCATCGTGAAGGTCTCCCGCCCGATGGTCACCTGCCGCTCCTGCATCACCTCCAGCAGCGCGCTCTGCACCTTCGCCGGGGCCCGGTTGATCTCGTCGGCGAGCAGTAGGTTGGTCAACACAGGCCCGAGCGAGGTCTCGAACTCGCCCGTCTGATGCCGGTAGACCCGGGTGCCGGTCAGGTCGGCCGGCACCAGGTCGGGGGTGAACTGGATCCGCTGGAACCGGCCGCCGATCGCGGCTGCCAGCGACTTCACGGCCAGCGTCTTGGCCAGCCCGGGCACGCCCTCGACCAGGAGGTGGCCACCGGCGAGCAGGCCGACCGCCATCCGCTCCAGCAGCACGTCCTGGCCGACGATCGTGCGCTTGACCTCGAACAGCACCTGCTCGAGCGGATGAATGCTCGTCACTTCTGGGGTCCTCCTCCTTGGCCGGGGCCGCCGCCCAGGGCGGTGCCGACCGGCACCGCGAACGCGATGCCCGCGAATGCGTCGTCGCCGCCGGGGTCGGCGATGGAGAGCACGATGCCGACGACGTCGCCGCGGGCGTCGAGCAGCGGCCCGCCGGAGCTGCCCGGGTTCACCGACGCGTCGAACTGGATGAGTCCGGTGAACCGCCCCCCGTCGGTCTTCGCGGTCCGGTCCACGGCCGAGATCACCCCCGAGGAGACGCTGTACGTCAGCCCGAGCGGGTTGCCGATCGCGACCACGGGACCGCCGACCTCGGCGCCGCCCCCGATGGTGGCCGGGACTACCGTCTCCGGCAGCGTCGCCGGGCTGAGCGTCGCGATGTCCCTGGTCGGGTCGGCCGTCGCCACCGTCGCCGCCGACCGGGTGCCGTCGGCGAACAGGACCGTGACCGCGCTGCCGTCCGAGATCACGTGGTTCGCGGTCAGTACCGTGCCGGCGCCCGTCACGATCACCCCGGTGCCCAGCGCACCGCGCGCCGTACGCACCACCGCGACCGACGGGCCGACCCGCTGATAGATCTCCGACACGCTCAGGCTGACGCTCGGCGTCGGGGTGGGCGTCGGCACCGGAGCGGCGGCCGAGTCCCCGCCTCCCGAGACGAGCATCACGACCGTGACGACCAGCGCGACAAGCACGACGGCGCCTGCGGCCAGCAGGCCCAGCGGCCGCGCGGACGGGCGCTGCTCGACTGCCATGCGGGGAGGTTAGGCCCCGTCGCTGTGCGGAAGCTATGGACGGGCCCCCGGGCCGGGTGCCGCACGGCGTGGGCGCAGCTGATGGAGGCGCTGGTGGCCGAGCGCCGGCCCGGCCGGCCGGTACCGCCGATGGCCGGTACCGGCGCGGTCGGGGCGGTTGTGGATCTGCTGGCCGCCGCCATCGAGGAGGGCCGGGCCTGTCCTCGATGAGCGGCGTCCTGGCCGGCAGCTCCTATCGTCCGCTGCCGGCCTGGCGGCCCGGGCTCACCTCAGGTGCCGGGCGAAGAACCGGTTCCCGTCGTCCCCCTCGAACCGCGGGACGCCGGTGTGCCCGCCCATGTTGGCGTGCAGTGTCTTCTCCTTGGCGCCGAAGGCGTCGAACAGGTCCAGGGCCATCTGCCGGTCGTTTCCTTCGTCGTCCCACTGCAGCAGGACCAGCAGCGGAATGGTGACCTGCCGGGCCTCGGCGAACGTGGCGCGGGGGACGAAACTGCCGGCGAACAGGAGCGCGGCCACGATGCGCGGCTCGAGGACCGCCAGCCGGACGCCGATGGCGATCACCCCTCCGGCGTACCCGACCGGGCCGCCGATCTCCGGCAGCGGGAGCAGGGCGTCCAGGGTGGTCTGCCATTCCGGGACGGCCTTGTCGACCAGCGGGAGGACGAGCCGGTCGACGATCTCGTCGTCGACCGGCTCGCCGGCCTCCAGCGCCCGGTGCAGGTCGGCGCGGGCCTGTTCGGCGGCGGCCGAACGGGGCCGGTCACCGCTGCCGGGCAGCTCGATGGTGGCCGCGGCGAAGCCGTCGGCCGCGCACTGCCGGGCCCGGGCGGCCAGTCGGGGGTACATCCTGTGCAGTCCGCCGGGGTGGCCGAGCAGGATCAGCGGGGCCGGCGCGGCCGCCGATCCCGGCGTCCACAGCATGCCGGGGATCTCACCGAGAGTGAACCCGCGTTCCAGGACGCCGTCGTCGAGGCGCTGTTCGGAAGTGAATCGCATGGTCGTGCCTTTCGGGAGTGCTCGCGAACGGCGCTCCCGGACGACCTACCGCCCGACCATGACCCCGCAGGGGAGCACCCATGTCGACACGTTCACGGGTACCACCCCCTCGATCTCTCGCACGGCCGCCGGAAAACTAGCAGTGGCGGCCGTGGCCCGCCAAGCCGTTTTGCCGAGGCTCCGTGGCCGGACGCCACCACCGGCCATGAACGACAGTCGTCCGGACAACGAGGTCGCCCGGTTCTAGGGGTGCCCGGGTGGTAGGGGTGCGCCGGCGCGGGTGAGCCCGCCGCAGTCGAACCCGCCTTCGGCCGGTTCACTGAACTTGGACATATAGGATATAGTTGCCAGATCAGCCGGGTAGAAGCCGCTTGGAGGCTGGTGCCGGCAGGCCAGCGCTGCCCGCCGGTCACGGTCGCCGCGGGCGGCTCTCCGTCGCCGGCCGATAAGGCATCCCGTTCAGCGCTCGATCACCGCGACATTCGACCGGGCGGTCTTGCGGGACGCGTTTGCGGCCGAGGGATCGGCGGCCACCTGCCGCGCAGCCGGCTGTGCCGGTGGAGGTTCCTCAATCGGCACTGTTGCGGGCGGCGCGGGCGCCGCGGCGAGGTAGTTGCTCCTAGCTGGGCCGGTAGCCGAGACCGTGAGGCCGTCCTAGAGTCCGGACGTGTCGCTTCGGCTGGAAGCGGTGACCTTCGACGTGGCCGACCCGGCCACGGTCGCGGCCTTTTGGGCTGGGCTGCTCGACCGGGAGGTCGTCCCAGAGGTGCGCGGCGCTTTCGTACCGGGTGACGAGACGCAGGTCGGACTCCGCTTCGTCACCTCCGACACCGAGCAGCTCGGCCCGCGGCGGCTGCACCTGCACCTGACCAGCAGCAGCATCGAGCAGCAGCAGCGCACAGTCGAGACGGCGCTGCGCCTGGGTGGCCGTCAGATTGACGTGGGCCCCGAAGACCGCCACGTCGTACTGGCTGACCCGGGCGGCAACGAACTGTGCGTCATCGAGCCCGGCAACAAGTACCTGGCCGGCTCCGGCTACCTCGGCGAGGTGACCTGTGACGGGACCCGGCAGGTGGGCCTCTTCTGGCGCGACGCGCTGGGCTGGCCGCTCGTGTGGGACGAGAACGAGCAGACGGCGGTCCAGTCGCCGCTCGGCGGCA
>JBBWZH010000234.1:0-6984 GCA_039648995.1 Mycobacteriales bacterium | reverse complement strand
CGAGCGTGTCGGCGGCGGCCGGGTGCACCTGCCAGAACCCGGTCGACGCGACCGTCCACTCCCGACCGGCGGCTCGCTCGCGGAGGTGGCCGGCGCCGATCAGCGCGGGCACGGCGGCCGGGTCGGCGGGGGTGACCACGACCGCGCGGTCGCCGCCGCTGGACGCGACCACCTGCACCGCCTCGGCCCCCGGCCAGCGGACCCGGCCGGCACCGGTGGCCGTCACCGCGTCCATGCCGAGCGGGCATTCCGCGACCGGCTCCAGCTCGGCCGACCGGTGCCGGTGCAGGCCGGTCTGGCCGGCCGGGGTCACCGCGAACCGCAGCCGGCTGCGCCAGCCGAGCAGGCCGCCCGGCAGCGCGGCCACCTCGACGTCCACATCGGGCCGGCCGGCGAGCCGGGCCAGCTGCTCGCGGACCACCGCGGCCTTCAGCTCGCGCTGCGCCGGGCCGGACGCGTGCTGCCAGTCGCAGCCGCCGCACCGGCCCGGGCCGGCGTGCGGGCAGGGCGGCGCGACCCGGTCGGGCGCCGGCCGCAGCACCTCGATCGCGTCCGCCCGGCAGTAGGTGCCGCCGGCGTCCTCCGTGACCAGGGCGAGCACCCGCTCGCCCGGCAACGCGTGCCGAACGAACACCACCCGACCCTCGTACCTGGCCACGCAGTGCCCGCCGTGCGCCACGGCGCCGACGTCGACCTCCAGCTCCCGGCCCAGCAGCGGCCCGGGCGCCCGCTCGGCCGGACGGGGCCGCCGGACCACCGGCCGCGGCACGCGCGCGCCGGGTTTCGCCGCCCGTGACCCGGCCCGCCGCGGCTGCCCGGGCCCGGCCGCCCGCCGCCCGGACCCGCCCCGGCCGCCACCGCCGCCGGCCGCACCCCCCGGGCCGCCGTCGCCCCCGGCGCCGCCCGCGGGTGCCGGCTCGGGGGCGCTCACCCGGGCTGGTCGCGGCCGGCCGCGACACCGGTGGCGCCGCCGTCGGACGCGGACGTCGAGCTGGCCGGCACCGGTGCGGCGGGGGGCGGCGGGAGCGGCTCGGCGGCGAGCTGGCTCGCCGAGTCGACGCCGCGCCGGACATCACCGGGCACCGGCCGTTCCTGCAGGCTGGCACGGCGGTCGGAGGAGTGCAGTTGCCAGGGCACGCTGGTGACCATCACGCCCGGGGTGAACAGCAGGCGGGTCTTCAGCCGCAGCGCGCTCTGGTTGTGCAGCAGGTGCTCCCACCAGCGGCCGACCACGTACTCCGGGATGAACACGGCCACCACGTCCCGCGGGCTCTCCCGCCGGATGTGGACGACGTAGTCGAGCACGGGGCGGGTGATCTCCCGGTAGGGCGACTCGATCACGGTCAGCGGGACCGGCAGGCCGAGCCGCTCCCACTCCGCCTGCAGTGCCCGGGTCTCGCCGTCGTCGACGTTGACGGTGAGCGCGGTCAGCGAGTCGGGCCGGGTGGCCCGGGCGTACGCCAGCGCCCGCAGCGTCGGCTTGTGCACCTTGGAGACCAGCACGACCGCGTGCACCCGGCTGGGCAGCTTCGAACCGTCGGTCTCCGGCACCAGCTCGGCCGAGACGGTGGTGTAGTGCCGGTTGATGCCGCGCATGGTCAGGAAGATGATCGGCATTGCGACGATCACGATCCAGGCACCCAGGGCGAACTTGGTGATCGTGACGATGATCAGGACGATGCCGGTGAAGGTGGCCCCGGTGAAGTTGATCGCCCTCGACCGCATCATCCGGCGCCGGACGGCCGGGTCGCGTTCCGACCGCAGCGCCCGGTTCCAGTGCCGCACCATGCCGGACTGGCCGAGCGTGAACGAGGTGAACACGCCGACGATGTAGAGCTGGATCAGCCGGGTCACATCGGCGTGGAAGGCGTAGATCAACAGCCCGGCGAAACCGGCCAGCAGCACGATGCCGTTGCTGAAGACCAGCCGGTCGCCCCGGGTGTGCAGCTGGCGGGGCAGGTAACGGTCCTGGGCGAGCACCGAGCCGAGCAGCGGGAAGCCGTTGAACGCGGTGTTCGCGGCCAGGATGAGGATCAGCGCGGTGACGGTCTGGATGTAGTAGAAGCCGACCGACGACTGGCCACCGAACACGGCCGCGGCGATCTGCGCGATGACGGTCCGCTGCGGATCTGTCGCGCAGTTGCCGACGAAGCCGATCAGGTCGCAGGCATGGCCGGCGATGTGCACCTTGCTGATCAGCGCGAGCGCCGTGACTCCGCTGAACAGCGTGATCGCCAACGCGCCCAGCGCGAACAGCGTGGTCGCCGCGTTCCGGCTCTTCGGCGGACGGAACGCCGGCACCCCGTTCGCGATCGCCTCCACCCCGGTCAGCGCCGTACAGCCGGACGAGAACGCGCGTAGCGCCAGGAAGACGAAGGCGAAGGTACCCAGCGAGGTGTAGCCGGCCTCCGGCTGCAGGTGCCAGCCGGCGCTCTCGGCGACCGGCGGGGAGCCCAGCATGGCGCGGAACAGGCCCGTCCCGATCATGATCAGCGCACCGGCGGCGAACGCGTACGTCGGCACCGCGAACGCGGAACCGGACTCCCGCACGCCGCGCAGGTTCGTCGCGGCCAGCAAGGCGACCAGACCGATCGCGATCGCCACCCGCCAGCGGTTCAGGTCGGGCACCGCCGAGATGATGTTGTCGACGCCGGAGGAGACCGAGACGGCCACGGTCAGCACGTAGTCGGTCAGCAGGGCGCTGGCCACGGTGAGCCCGGCGAACCGGCCGAGGTTCTTCGTGGCGACCTCGTAGTCACCACCCCCGGACGGGTACGCGTGCACGACCTGCCGGTAGGACGCGATCACCACCGCGAACAGCAGCACGATGAGGCCGGCCACCCAGGGCGCCAGCCAGAGGTAGGCGGTGCCGGCCAGCGCCAGCACCAGCAGGATCTCCTGGCTCGCGTACGCCACCGACGAGAGCGCGTCGCTCGCGAAGATCGGCAGCGCCACCCGCTTGGGCAGGGTGGCCTCGCCGAGCCGGTCGCTCCGGACCGGCCGGCCAACCACGAGGCGCTTCGTGAGCCGAGTTAGCAAGGACACGCGGCGATGGTACGGGTCGGACTCGCGCCGGATGGAAGTGCCGATCCCGCATCTGTGGATGACGGTTCGGCCTGTGGATGACGGTCCCGGCCCGTCGCCGGCTACGTGTAGCGTCCGCGACGTGCACATCGTCGTCATGGGCTGCGGGCGGGTGGGGTCGAGCGTGGCCCGCAACCTCGAACGGATCGGGCATTCGGTGTCGATCATCGACCAGAACCCGGCCGCGTTCCGCCGGCTCGGGCCGGAGTTCCGCGGCGAGCAGGTCACCGGGGTGGGCTACGACCGGGCCACGCTGAGCAAGGCCGGGATCGAGAACGCGGCCGCGTTCGCGGCGGTGAGCAGCGGCGACAACTCCAACATCATCTCCGCCAGGGTCGCCCGGGAGACGTTCGCGGTGCCGCACGTGGTCGCCCGCATCTACGACCCGAAGCGGGCCGAGGTCTACGAGCGGTTGGGCATTCCGACCGTGGCCACGGTGCCGTGGACCACGCACCGACTGCTGTCCGTGCTGCTCGGCGACAAGCACGTGGAGGACTGGCGCGACCCGTCCGGCTCGGTGGCGCTGGTGCAGGTGGCCGTGCACGAGGGCTGGGTCGGGCACAGGGTGGCGGCGCTGGAGGGGGCCACCGGCGCCCGGGTCGCGTTCCTCACCCGGTTCGGGCGCGGCATGCTGCCGGTCTCCTCGACCGTCTTCCAGGACGGTGACCTGGTGCACCTGCTGCTCACCGACGACATCGTCGACGCGGTCGACGCGGTCGCTGGCCGGCCGCCGGAGGAGAACGTCTGATGCGCGTCGCGATTGCCGGAGCCGGCGGCGTCGGCCGGTCCATCGCCCGGGAACTGATCGGCAACGGGCACCAGGTGATGCTCATCGACCGGGATCCGGCCAAGCTGCAGTCCACCATGCTGCCGGCCGCCGAGTGGGTGCTGGCGGACGCGGCCGAGCTGTCCTCGCTGGAGGAGACCCGGCTGCAGGACTGCGACGTGGTCATCTCCGCCACCGGCGACGACAAGGTGAACCTCGTCGTCTCGCTGCTGGCGAAGACGGAGTTCGCGGTGAAGCGGGTGGTGGCCCGGATCAACCACCCGGACAACGAGTGGCTGTTCAACGAGTCCTGGGGCGTCGACGTGGCGGTCTCGACCCCGCGGGTGCTGGCCGCGCTGGTCGAGGAGGCCGTCTCGGTCGGTGACCTGGTCCGGCTGATGACGTTCCGGCAGGGTCAGGCCAACCTGGTCGAGCTGACGCTGCCCAGCGACGCGCCGGTGATCGGCCGCGCGGTGCGCGAGATCGACCTGCCCCGCGACTCGGCGCTGGTCGCGATCCTGCGCGGTGGCCGGGTGATCGTGCCGACGCCGGACGACCCGATGGAGGGCGGCGACGAGATGCTGTTCGTCGCCACCGCCGACGTGGAGCCGGAGCTACGCCGGCTGCTCTGCGGGTCCGCCGGAGCCGGCTGCTGAGCCGGTGTCCCGGCCGGCGGTCGGCCCGGGCGCGTCGGCCGGCTCGGGGTCCTCGCCGTCGGGGTCGGCCTGCCGGCGCACCCGCCGCACGGCGACGATCGTCAGCGCGAGGGCGCCGACCGTGAGCGGGTAACCCATCGCCAGCCGGGCGACCGCGAGCATGCCCGTGCGGTCCTCGTTGTAGAGGAACCGCTGCACCAGGCCGCGCGCCAGGAAGACCGCGATCCACACCAGCGACGTCCAGGTGTAGACCCGCAGCAGCGGCGCGTCCTTCCGCCAGCGCCCGCCGCCACCGTCGACGTACTCCCAGACCACGCCGACCAGCGGCCACCGGACCAGCACCGACACCAGGAACAACGCCGCATAGCCGAAACTCGCCCAGATGCCGAGCAGGAAGAAGCCCTTGGCCTCGCCGGTGCGGGACGCGATGTACGCCGCCAGTGCCACGCCGAGGAAGCCGCTGACCGCCTGCTGCACGCTCTCCTTGCGGGCCAGCCGGACCCCGAACAGCACGATGCCGCACGCGACCGCCGCCCAGATGGCCGCGGTCAGGCCGGCGATGGCGTTCGCGGCGACGAACACGATGACCGGGATGCCGCTGTCGAACAGACCCCGCCAGCCGCCGATCGACTCGACCAGCAGCGGCACCTGCCTGGCCGGCGGCTGCTCCGGGTCGACCTGCTCGACGGCCGCCGCCGCGTCCGCGGTCACCTTCGCCACGGCCTCCGCGACGACCTCGGAGACGGCGCCCGACACGGCCGGCGCGGCGGCGGCGTCCGCTACGCCGCCCGGCTCCGGACCGGCCGCCGGACCCTGCTCCCTGACCTGCTTCGTCACGCGCCCACCGGCCTCAGCTCGTACCACGGGTTGAATATGACCAGACGTCCACCGTGCTCGGCGACGCGGCCACGGGCGGTGACCATCCGGCCCGGCTCAATCCCGGAGATCCGACGCCGGCCGAGCCAGACCAGGTACACCGACCCGGAGCCGTCGAACAGCTCCGCGTGCACCGTCGGCACGGTTTCCTTCGGTGTGTAGACCACCGACCGCAGCCGGCCGGTGACGGTCACCGGCTGGCCGTGTGCGCACTTCGCGACCGGCTTGGCCCCGCTGCGGTCGACGTCTTCCTGCAGGTCCTCGGCGTCCAACTGCTCGGCGTCGGTGACCAGCCGGCGGGCCAGCCGGCCCAGCCAGCTCCGCGGCCGGGCCGCCGGCTGCTCGGGCGCGGCCGGACCTGCGCTCGTCACTCGACCACCCGCAGGGCCCGATCGAGCCCGCGCCGTCCCCGACGTCCGCCAAGCATGCCAAGCAGAGTAACCCGGACAGCCGTGCCGCTGGAGGCACGGTCGGGCCGACCGGGTAGCCGGGAAACCCGCGCGGCGGCCGGCCGGGCAGGATCTCCGCCCATGCGGGCAGTTGATGGCGGTGGCGACGGACCGATCGCGGTGCTGCTGCCGGGCTCCGGGTCGAGCGCCGACTTCGTCCTGCGGGCGTTCGGGGCGGCACTGGACGGCGCCGGCTACCGGCTGGTCGCGCCGGCGCCCCGGCCCGGGGCGGAGGTGGCCGCGGCGGCCCTGTCCGACCTGGACGCCGCCGCCCGGTCGCACCCGGACGCCCTGGTCGGCGGGATCTCCCTCGGCGCCCACCTCGCCGCCCGCTGGGCCGCCGGCGTCGCGTCCCCGGACGCCAACGCGGCCGGGGCCGGCGGGGACGGGGCGGATGGGACGGGGCGGCCGCGGATGGCCGGACTGGTGCTGGCACTGCCGGCGTGGACGGGGGCGCCGGGGTCGGTGGCCGCGGCGTCGGCGATGGCGGCGGCCGGGGTGGAGCGGCACGGCGCAGCGGCCGCGCTGCGGGTCGCGGCGGCGGCGGGCGGGCCGCGCTGGGTGATCGACGAGCTGGCCGCGTCCTGGCCCGGGTACGGGGCCGACCTGGCCGCGACGTTGCGGGCGACCGCGGTCACTCCCGGGCCGACCGCGGCGCAGCTGAGCCGGATCGAGGTGCCGGTCGGGCTGGTCGGGTTCCGGGACGACCCGATGCACCCGGCCGCGGTCGCCGAGGAGTGGGCCGCGCTGCTCCCCCGCTGCGCCGTGGAGTGGCTGCGGCTGGCCGACCTCGCCGACGACCGGTCGCTGCTCGGCGCCGCCGCCGTGCGCGCCTGGCGCCGCGCCGCCAGCTAGTACCGCGGCCGGCGACCTCCGCCCTGTCGGCGAGCGGCCGGGGACCCTGGCCGGCAGCGCGCCGCTGTCGCGAACCAGGGCGAGCGTTGGTGGCGGCGGTGCCACCACTGACCGCCGGCAGCCGGTCGAGCCGGCAGCCGGTCGAGCCGGCAGCCGGTCGAGCCGGCGGCGGGTCGAGCCGGCGGCCGGTCAGCGGCGGCGGCGGCCGCTGGGGCGGCGGGCGGGCGGGGTGTCGCCGGGTCGGGTGGGGGCGTCGCCGGGGGCCGGGGGTGCCAGGCTGGCCAGGCCGGTCTCCTTG
>JBBWZH010000177.1:0-34661 GCA_039648995.1 Mycobacteriales bacterium | reverse complement strand
GGTTCCGCCGGCGCCACCGCCCCCATCCAGATCGGACCTAGAACCGTCCACATCGGACACCGTCGTGGAGGAGCCATGATCAGCAATGTTCGCCCGATCCGGACCATTCTGGTGGCACTCGCGCTGGGCGCGCTCGCGGTCGTCCTGCCCGGTGCACCCGCGCAGGCCGGCCCGGTGAGCCCGGCGCACGGCGGCACGGCCCAGGGCGGGCCGTGCCGGAACGGGTATGTCGGGCTGACCTACGACGACGGGCCGACCGTCGCGACCCGGCTGGCGCTGCTGACCGCGCTGCGCTCGGCGCACCTGCGGGCCACGTTCTTCGAGGTCGGCCAGAACGCGCGGGCCAACCCGGAGCTGACCCGGGCGGCGCTGCGGGCCGGCATGTGGGTCGGCAACCACACGTACACCCACCCGCACCTGCCACAGATCGGTGACCCGTCGGCGTTCGAGGAACTCGCCAGCACGCAGTTCGTACTGCAGCAGGTGACCGGCCGCGCGCCGACCCTCTTCCGGCCGCCGTTCGGCGAGACCAACGACGTGGTGCGGGCGGACGAGGCCAGCCTCGGCCTGCTGGAGGTGCTGTGGACGGTCGACTCGCGCGACTGGGCCGGCGCTCCGACAGCGGACATCATCGCCGCGGCGGCGACGCTGCAGCCCGGCGGCATCATCCTGATGCACGACTGGGTGCAGAACTCGCACGACGCGGTGCCGGCCATCGCCGCCGACCTGGCCAGCCGCGGCCTGTGCGCCGGCAAGATCGCGTTCACGCCGCGGGACATCTCCGGCGCCGGCACGATCTTCCACGCGATCGCGGTCAAGCCCTGACCCTGTAGTGATCTGAGGTCCCGCCCGAGCCCGGGCCGTGAGGCGAGGAGGTCGCAGTGTTGCGCAGAATCCGTCGATGGTCCGGACACCGGCGAGGCACGGTGCTGGCCGTGCTGGCCGGAGTGTTGCTCGGGGCGGTGGTGCAATCGGCGATGCCCGGCCGCCCCGCGGGGGACGCGGCCCGTACCGGGACACCGGTACGGGCCGCGGCCCTGCTCTCCGCCGACGGGGGCGGCCGCGCTGACCGCTGGGTCGGCACCTGGGCCACCGTGCCCACCGCGGTGCCGGCGACGAACACGACCACGTTCGCCAACCAGACGATCCGCGAGATCGTGCACGTCAGCGTCGGCGGCGACGCGATCCGTGTCCGGCTGTCCAACGAGTTCGGCAGCCAGCCGCTGACGATCGGGGAGGCACACCTGGCCCGGCGGGCGGCCGCCGGCGGCACGCAGATCGCCGCCGGCACTGACCACCGGCTCACGTTCGGCGGCCGGGCAGCGGTGACGGTGCCGGCCGGCGCGCCGCTGGTGAGCGACCCGGTCGCGGTCGCGGTGCCGGCACGGTCTGACCTCGTGATCAGCATCTACCTGCCGGTCAGCACGCCCGGCACGACGATCCACGCGTTCTCGTTCCAGAACAACTACGTAGCCGCCGGCAACGTCACCGGCCGGGCCAGCGTCACGCCGACCGCGACGATCGGCCAGTGGTACTTCCTCTCCGGCGTCAGCGTCCACAGTGGACGGAACGCGGACGCCGCGGTCGTGGCGTTCGGCGACTCGATCACCGACGGCGCGAACACCACGGCCGACGCCAACCACCGCTGGCCGGACCTGCTCGCGCGGCGGTTGCTGGCCGACCGGCAGGGCGTGGGCGTGCTGAACGAGGGCATCAGCGGCAACCGGATGCTGCACGACGCGAACCCGCCGCCCGGCGACGGCGAGAACTTCGTCGCGTTCTTCGGCCAGTCGGCGCTACACCGGTTCGACCGGGACGTGGCCAGCCAGCCCGGCGCGCGGTTCGTCGTCGTCCTGCTCGGGATCAACGACATCGGCCAGCCGGGCACGGTGAGCGCACCGGCGTCAGACGAGGTGACCGCCGCCGATGTCATCGGCGCGCACCGGCAGCTGATCGCGCGCGCGCACCAGCTCGGCCTGCGCATCTACGGCGCCACGATCATGCCGTTCGCCAACGACACGTTCGGCTTCTTCAGCCCGGCGCGCGAGGCGAAGCGGCAGGCCGTGAACGCGTGGATCCGCACCAGCCACGAGTTCGACGCGGTGATCGACTTCGACCGCACGATGCGTGACCCGGCGCATCCCGACCAGCTGAACCCCACCTTCGACAGTGGCGACCACCTGCATCCCAACGACGCCGGGACGCAGGCGATGGCGAACGCGATCCCGCTGCACCTGTTCGGCTGACCTTGGACGGACCGCGCCGGCCGCATTCCGGCGCGGGTCGGGCCGTCCCACCAGGAGAGCCGGCCGGCATCCGTCGGCCGGCTCTCCGCCGTCCCGCCTGGGCTACGTAGTGCCCTGTCGCGCGCCCGGCCGTGCCGGCCGGTGCCGCAGCATGACGAGCCGGTCGGCACCGGCGCCGTAGTAGTCCGCGGCCATGCCGTCGTCGGTGAAGCCGAGGCTCCGGTAGAGGCCGACGGCCGCGTGGTTGTCCGGCAGGACGGTGAGCCGCAGCGTCCGCACCGCGGTCGCGTCGGCCCCGTCCAGCGCGGCCACCGTGAGCGCCCGGCCGACGCCCCGGCCACGCCAGTCAGCCCGTACACCGCAGGCGAGGAACCAGCCCGAAACACCGTCGTACGACGGCAGGACCAGGCTGTACCCGATGAGCCCGCCATGCACGGCGACCTTCAGCAGCGGCCCGGCCAGGTCGAAGAACTGTCGCAGCGAGATCACCGAATAGCCGGGTTCACCGAAGATCCCGTAGTCGAGCGCGGCGAGTTCGTCGACCTCGCTGGCCGCCGGAACCCTTATCTCAACGTCCATTCCCCGCTCCCTTGGCCGCGGCGCCAGTGGGTGCTCCGAGTCTAGGTCAGCCCGGAGGTCTGCCACTCCCGCGTCGCGCGGGGCGATCGGTGCTCTCGCCGCCGAGCGCGCGGGCGGCCCGGTCCAGCCACTCGTGCAGCGCCGCCCGCGGGTCGGGCGCGGCGGCGACCAGGTCCCGCACCTCGGCGGTGGTCAGCGAGCGCATCAGCACGATCGACCGCATCGCCAGCAGCCGCGCCTCGGCCGCCGTCACGGTGGAGGAGTCGCTGATCGCCGCCGTCAGCGCGTCCTCGTAGTCGTGCCACATCCGGCGCAGCCGCGACTGCAGCGCCACCGACTCGCCGTAGCCGCGGTGGTAGCCCTCCAGCCAGGCGGTCGCTCCACCCGCCCGCGCCGCCTCGCCGCCCCGCGCCGTCGCGTCGGCCTGCGCCGCCTCGCCCGCCGCAGCCGCGTCGGCCTGGCCCTCGCCCGCCTGAGCCGCGTCGGTCTGAGCCGCGTCGGTCTGGGCCGCGTCGGTCTGGGCCGCGTCGGTGTGAGCCGCGTCGGCCGGAGGCGCGTCGGTCTGGGCCGCGTCGGCCGGAGGCGCATCGGTCTGAGCCGCGCTGGCCTGAGGCGCGTCGGCCCGGGTTGTCTCGTCCGGGTGGGTCGCCGCGTCGATCCGCCGGTGCAGCACGGCGGCCACGGTGCCCAGCACCGAGCCGCGCGCCGGCCGGCCGGTGATCGCGGCGACCAGTTCGTCCCGCAGCCGCGCCTCGCCGCCGAACGCCAGATCCTCCTTGGACGCGAAGTAGGTGAACAGGGTCTTCACCGAGATGTTCGCCGCGTCCGCGATCTCCGCCACGGTCACGTTGTCGTACCCGCGTTGCTCGAACAGCCGCTCGGCGGCGTCCAGTAGCGCGCGGCGGGTCAGCTGCTTCTTCCGTTGCCGCAGCCCGGCGGGCCGCGGCTCGTCCGTGCCACCCACCCGTTCATCGTACGTACGAACGAAACCCACTCACCCTTTGTTTGACAGGCTCAGCGCGCAGTTATGCCGGCCGGGTTCTATAGCTGGGGATGTCCGGAGGAGCGACGGGCCGGCTCTAGTAGAAAGGAGACTCACGCTCTGTGGAGGAGTACGCGATGGCACGGCCAATGGTTGGCGGAGTCGGGGCGGTAGCGGCGGCGGCGGGCGAGGTGCCGGTCGGGTTCGTACCGTGCTCGACGTCGTGGACGTCCGCGACCGCGGGCTGGGTGCTCGGGTTCGTCCCGGAGAAGTCGGACGAGGCCGAGCCGGCCCAGCACCCGGTGTTGCTGCAGACGGAGACCGCGGGGCTCAGCTGGCAGCAGGTGCCGGCACCGCCGGTCGGGCTGCCGCCGACCGGCGAGCAGGTGCGGGTGTTCTTCGCCAACCCGACGGACGGGCTGATCACCGATGGGTCGCGGCTGTTCGCCACGTACGACGCGGGCGTGCAGTGGCAGCCGGTCGTGCTGCCCGGGGCCGTCGGGCCGGTGGCGGTCGGCGCGATCGACAGCAACCTGCGGTTCGTCTACGTGATCGTCAGCAGCGGCACCGACGCGGCGCCGTGGACCGCGCTGTACTCCTCGCCGGTGCACCGGTCGGCCTGGGCGGCGGCCAAGGGCGTCGCGGTGCCGGGCCGGGGCGTGCCGGCCGGCGGCGGCTGGGACGTCGCCGCGCGCGGGGCCAGCGCGCAGGTCGCGCTCGGCGTGGTCTTCGAGTCCAGCCGGTACTGGGTCGCGGCGGACGGACAGACGTGGCGGGAACATCCGGCGCCCGGCCCGATCGAGGCGCGCGTCGATCTGGACAGCGTGCCCAGCGGCGACGTCGAGGTCCCGGACGGGGTCTTCGCCCTGGTCAGCTCGAACCCCGGTCGCGGGTTCATGACCAAGGAGATGCTGTCCACTTTGGACGGCCGGCCGTTCGAGTCGCGCGGCCCGGCGCCGGACGCCGGGATCACCACCGGCTTCGCGGCCGGCGGTCCAGCGGTCGCCGCGGTCGGCGCGGTCGGTGCCGGCGCCAGCTACCTGCACAGCACTGTCGACTCTGGACAGTCGTGGCAGACCACGCTGACGCTGACCCCGGACGTCCCGCTCTACGACCTCGCGTTCACCGACACCCGGCACGCCACGATGCTCGCCGGCGGTCCCGGCTGGCCGGAAGCCGCCGTCTACCGCAGCACCGATGCCGGCCGCACCTGGGCCCGCCTCGCGCTGAGCTGACCCCGGCGCCGCCGGGCCGGTCGCCCGGCCGGTCCACCGGAGGTCCGGTCGCGGCGGCCGGCGCCGCGTCAGCCGTGTTCGCGCAGCGCGTCGATCAGGTCCTGCTTGCGCATCGAGAGCTGGTGTTTCCCCGGTCCGCCGCGTTCCAGTCCGACAGTCTTGCGACCCGGATCGAACGGCTCCGCCGGATTCATCCGCGGCGACGCGGTTACGGGCGGTGATGCTGGGCGAGGACCCGGTCGGTGAGCGCCCGGATCGCCTCGTGCTGCCCCGCCCACGACTGCCAGACCGCCGCCGCCCAGTCGGCGATCGCATCGGCGTGGCCGTCCACCGAGCCGGCCCGGACACCGGCGTCGGCCACGTGCGCGACGGTCAGCGGCGCCGGTTCCGGCGGGGTGAATTCCGGCCACGTGTCGTCCGGCCGGCCCATCCGCTGGTGGATGCCGCGCACGCCGATGCCGTGTGTGCCCCGCTCGAGCGCGAGGTCGAGCCCGACCAGCGAGTAGGCGAGGTAGATGCGCGGCGTCGGCTCGCCGCCGTGCTGCGCGCCGTACGCGTCGACGGCCAGCTGGTGGAACCGGCTGACCAGGGTGGGGTGCTGCAGCTCGAAGCCGGTGACCTCACCGTAGAGCCGCCAGCACGCCGGGGACGCGTTCAGTGGCCGGTCGATTCGCATATGGACGGTCGGGAGCGGCGCCGCGCAGCCGGGGCACGCTGTCCACACTGGACTCATCGTGGGCTCCCGGAGGCTGGTGGAAAATCGGCTCGGCGGCGGTGCGTCTCCACCCTAGGGTCGCGAGCATGCCTATCACCTACGGGTGGCGCGAGCCATTTACGAACATCGAGGTCAACACGCTGCACGCCGAGGGCTTCGAGCACCGGCTGCTGGACGACGACTGGTGGGGCCAGGTGAGCCGGCACAGCCTCGGCTGGGTCTGCGCCCGCGACGGCGCGGACCTCGTCGGCTGGGTCAACGTCGCCTGGGACGGGGCCATCCACGCCTTCCTGCTCGACACCCTGGTCGCCTCCCGGGCCCGCCGGCACGGCATCGGCGCCGAACTGGTCGCCACCGCCACCAAGCACGCCCGCGCCGCCGGCTGCGAATGGCTGCACGTCGACTTCGAAGACCACCTCGGCACGTTCTACCTCGACCGCTGCGGCTTCACCCCGACGCCCGCCGGCCTGATCGCACTGCCGCCCCGGTAGCGTCCGCCCGGTGCGCCTGGATTTCGACTGGACCGACGACGGGCGCTGCCACCAGTACTGCGCACACTGCCACGCCGAGACCGTCGGCCGCGTGCTCGACCCGGCCGGCCGCACCCAGTACAAGTGCGCGACCTGCGGCCGCCGGCACGACCGGGCGATCGTGCTCGACCCGCGGGTGCGCTGGTGGCTCGGTGCCGACGGCGAGTACTGGCACGAGAGCGCAGGCGTGTTCGTCTTCGACGCCGACGGCCGGCTGCTGCTGTTCGAGCGGACAATCTACCCGTTCGCGTTGACCGTCCCGGCTGGACACGTCGACACCGGCGAGGAACCCGCCGCCGCGGCGGCACGCGAGCTGTCCGAGGAAGTCGGCCTCAGCGCCGGCCCACTCGTCCCGCTCGGCCGCGACGACATCCCCGGCGACCGCTGCCGCCGCGGCTCCGACGCCCACCGCTGGCACTCCTACACCGCCCACCTCGACCACGCCGCCCCCACCGTCCACGTCGCCGAGGAGGGCCACCGCCCACAGTGGTTGGCGGTCTCCGACGCGCTGACCCGCGATCTCACCGTCCCCGTGCGCCACCTCCTCACCCGCTACCGCCGCCACCTCCCCGACCTCGGCCCACCCCCACCACCCCGGTAACCACGGCCGCCCCCCAGCCCGAGGGGCAGTTCGCTCAGCGGGCGGGGGTCCGGGCGTAGGTCGGGGCGGCGGGGGTTGACAGCGGGCTATGTTGCGGGGGTGTCGGACGAGGGGTACCGGCGGCGATCGGCCCGGGTGTTGCTGGTAGACGGGGCTGGGCGGTTGCTGCTGTTGCGGTTCTCCGACGATGAGCTGGCGCAGGGGCCCGCGTCGTGGCTGGCGCCCGGGGGCGGGGTGAACCCGGGCGAGGGGCTGTCCGAGGCGGCGGCGCGGGAGTTGTGGGAAGAGATCGGGCTGGTCGTGGCGCCGCCGGCGTTGGGGCCGGTGGTCGCGCTGACGAGCGGATATGTCGATCTTGGCTGGGCGGTCGGGGTGTTCCGGGACGATTTCTTCTTCTACCGGGTGGACCGGCACGAGGTGGACAACAGCCGGCTCGACGAGCGGGAGCGGCGGCAGTTGACCGATCACCGCTGGTGGTCGATCGAGGAGCTGGCCGGCAGCGGCGAGCTGATCTACCCGTTCGGGCTGGTGCCGCTGCTGACCGACCTGCTCGCGGGGCGTGTCCCGGCCGAACCGGTGCGCCTGCCCTGGCATCACTGACCGCTCGGCGCCGCCCGGTTGCGGCAGCCTGAGCACCCGTTCCTCTGCGTCTCGGTCGTGTTGATCTCATCTGACCATTGACTACAACATAAACAGACGTGATAGTGGTCGAAACACAGATGAGGTCGGGGTGAAACGCAGATGTATGCGGAGGAACGCCAGCAGGAGATCCTCCGTCGGGCCCGGGCCGACGGTCGGGTGGACGTCGTCCGCCTGGCGGAGGAGTTGGCGGTCACCGGCGAAACCGTGCGCCGGGATCTGACCGTGCTGGAGCGGGCCGGCGTGGTCCGCAGGGTGCACGGCGGCGCCATCCCGATCGAGCGGCTCGGATTCGAGCCCGCGCTGGCCGCCCGGGACACGGTGCTGACCGGCGAGAAGGAGCGGATCGCGAAGGCCGCGGTGGCCGAACTGCCGGACGGTGGCGCGATCATCATCGACGCCGGCTCGACGACCGGCCGGCTGGCCGACGCGCTGCCGGGTGACCGGGAGCTGACGGTGGTGGTGAACGCGCCGCCGCTGGCCACCGCGCTGGCGATGCGGCCGAACGTCATCGTGATCATGCTGGGCGGCCGGGTCCGCGGCCGCACACTGGCCACTGTGGACGATATGGCCCTGCTGCCACTGTCCCAGTTGCATGTGGACGTGGCCTTCATGGCCACCAACGGCCTGTCTGTCGAGTGTGGACTCACGACGCCCGACCCGGCGGAGGCGAGCGTGAAGCGGGCGATGATCGCGGCGGCCCGGCGCACCGTGCTGCTGGCCGACCACACCAAGGTCGGCAACGACTACCTGGCCCGGTTCGGCTCACTGTCCGAAGTGGACCTGCTGATCACCGACAGCGGCCTGGACGAGGATGTGGCCGACGAGCTCGACCAGGCCGGCCTCCGGGTGACCCGGGTATGAGCGAGCGGGCGCACCGCGCCAGCGTCGTCACGCTGACCCTGAACCCGAGCCTGGACCGGGCCATCGAGGTGGCCGAGTTGGTCCGCGGCGCGGTGATCCGGGCCGCGTCGGCCCGGCTGGACCCCGGCGGCAAGGGCGTGAACGTGTCCCGCGCGCTGCTCGCCAACGGGTACCCGTCCCGTGCCGTGGTGCCGTGCGGCGGCGAGGAAGGCGACCAACTGGTCCGGTTGCTGGCCGCCGAGGGCGTCGACCTGGTCGCGGTGCCGATCTCCGGCCGGACCCGGTCCAACCTCACCATCGCCGAGCCGGACGGCACGGTCACGAAGATCAACGAGCCCGGCGCGTCGCTGTCGACGGCCGAGTTCGACGCGGTGGCCGAGGCCGTGCTCGCCGTGGCGGGCCCCGGCGACTGGGTGGTCGGCTGCGGCCGGCTGCCGCCGGACCTGCCCGCCGACGTCTACGCGCGGCTGTGCCGCCGGTGCGCGGCCAGTGCCATCCGGGTGGCCATCGACACCAGCGGCCCCGCGCTGCTGGCGGCGGTCGAGGCCGGCCCCGCGGTCGTGAAGCCGAACCGGGAGGAGTTGGCCGAGGCGGCCGGGGGCGCGATCGACAGCGTCCAGGACGTCGTCGACGCGGCCCGGTGGCTGCGTTCGAGAGGTGCCGGCACCGTGCTGGTCAGCCTCGGCGCCGACGGTGCGGTGCTGGTCGAGGACGCCGGCGTCACGGTCGGCGAGTCGGCCGTGGTGGAGCCGCGCAGCACGGTCGGCGCCGGTGACGCGCTGCTGGCCGGCTTCCTCGCCCGCGGCGCGGCCGGGCCGGACGCGCTGGCCGAGGGAATGGCCTGGGGAGCGGCCGCGGTCCGGCTCCCCGGCAGCCGGATGCCGGGCCCGGCCGACATGCACCGCGACCTGATCCGCATCCACCCGCGTCCGGACCTGACCCGGGTGCTCGTCCCGATGAGGTAGCCCCCAGGGCCGGCCGGATCGGCCAGCCCAGCCCACCCCGGTCGCCGCGACGGCGACCCCCGTCGGAGGAGTCCGCATGGCCACTCCCTACACACCCGCGGTCCATGGGACCGGGATCAAAGCCAACATCCAGCGCGTGGGCGGCTTCCTGGCCGCCATGGTCATGCCGAACATCGGCGCGTTCATCGCCTGGGGCCTGATCACCGCGCTGTTCATCCCGACCGGCTGGCTACCGAGCGACAAGTTCGGCGCGCTCGTCGGCCCGATGATCAACGTGCTGCTACCGGTGCTGATCGGCTACACCGGCGGCCGCGCGGTGCACGGCCAGCGCGGCTCGGTGGTCGGCGCCGTCGCGGTGATGGGCCTGGTGGTCGGCTCGGACGTGCCGATGTTCCTCGGCGCGATGATCGTCGGACCGTCCGCCGCGCTGATCCTGCGGGAGTTCGACAAGCTGGTGAAGGACCGGATCAAGGCCGGCTTCGAGATGCTGGTGGACAACTTCTCCGCCGGCATCGTCGGCGCGGGCATGGCGGTGCTCGGCGTCTGGGCGATCGGCCCGGTGGTCCGCTCGATCACCAGCGCGGCCGGCCACGGCGTCAACTACCTCGTCACCCATCACCTGCTGCCGTTCGCCAGCGTGCTGATCGAGCCGGGCAAGGTGTTGTTCCTGAACAACGCGATCAACCACGGCGTGCTCGGCCCGCTCGGCGTCGCGGAGGCGACCCAGCACGGCAAGTCGATCCTGTTCATGCTGGAGTCGAACCCCGGGCCGGGCCTGGGCGTCCTGCTCGCGTACCTGATGTTCGGCCCGCGGTCGCTGCGGCCGAGCGTGCCGGCCGCGATCATCATCCAGTTCCTCGGCGGCATCCACGAGATCTACTTCCCGTACGTGCTGATGAAGCCGCGGATGATCCTGGCCGCGATGGCCGGCGGTGCCGCCGGCATCCTCACCTTCATCGTCACCGGGGCCGGCCTCGTCGCCACCCCCTCGCCGGGCAGCATCTTCGCCTACGCCGCGGAGACCCCGCGCGGTGGCTGGTTCGGCGTGTTCGCCGGTGTGCTGGTCGCGGCCGGCGTTTCGTTCGCGGTCGGCGCGGCACTGCTCGGGTTCGGCCGGCTGGCCGACCGCGACGAGGCGGCCGAAGAGGCGGTCGAGGCGGAGGCGGCGGCCAGGTCCGCCGAGCAGGTCCCGGCGGCTGCCCCGGCGACTCCGGCAGCTACCGCAAGCCCGGCCGGCCGGCCGGTTACCCAGGAGGTCTGAGCCCCGTGGCCAGCATCAACGGCAAGGACGTGCACAAGCTGGTGGTCGCCTGCGACGCCGGGATGGGCAGCAGCGTGATGCTGGCCAGCATGCTCCGCAAGCAGCTCAAGAAGTACGCGGTCTCGGTGGAACACACCCCGGTGGACCAGATCCCCGGCGACGCGGACGTGGTGGTGTGCCACGCCGGCCTCGCCGACCGGGCCCGGATCGGCGCGCCGGAGAAGGTGATCGTGCCGTTCCAGGTGTTCATCGGCGACCCGGCGGTGTCCAAGGTGGTCGCCGCCATCAAGGACGGCGGGGTCGTCAATGGCTGACGCGGTCTCCGGCGGCGCGGTGGCCGACCTGCTCGACCACCGCGCCATCCGGCTCACCGAACCGGCGGCCGACCGGGACGACGCGATCCGCCGCTGCGGCCAGGCGCTGGTCGACACCGGCGCGGTCGACCCGTCCTATGTGGACTCAATGCTGGCCCGGGAGCGGTCCATCTCCACCTATGTCGGGGAAGGCGTGGCGATTCCACACGGGACGCTCGCCGGCAAGGACGTGGTGCGCCGGGATGCGCTGTCGTTCCTGCGGTTCCCGTCCGGGGTGGACTGGGACGGGAACCCGGTGACGCTGGCGATCGGCATCGCCGCGGCCGGCAACGGGCACGTCGCGATCCTCGCCCAGCTGGCGCAGATCCTGCTCGACCCGGATCGTGCCCGCGGCCTGCGTGAGGCCACCGATGCCGGCGACGTGCTCCGGCTGCTGCAGCCCGATGAGGAGGACGAGCTGTGAAGGTCGCCCGTTTCCACGCGCCCGGCGACGTCCGGGTGGAGGACGCGCCCGAGCCGGTGACCGGCCCGGGGGACGTGACGATCCGGGTCCGCGACTGCTCGACCTGCGGCACCGACGTGAAGATCTTCCGGTTCGGCCACCACCACATCGTCCCGCCCCGGGTGATGGGGCACGAGATCGCCGGCGAGATCGTCTCGGTCGGCGGGGACGTCGCCGACTGGCAGCCGGGGGACCGGGTGCAGGTGATCGCGGCCATCCCGTGTGGACAGTGCGAGGAGTGCCGGCGCGGCCGGATGACGGTCTGTCCGAACCAGGAGTCGATGGGCTACCACTACGACGGCGGCTTCGCCGAGTACATGCGGGTGCCGGCGAAGGTGCTCACGGTTGCCGGGTTGAACCGCGTCCCGGCCGGCGTCTCGTTCGCCGAGGCATCGGTGACCGAGCCGCTGGCCTGCGTGCTGAACGGGCAGGAGCTGGCCCGGGTCGCCGCGGGCGACGACGTGGTGGTGATCGGGTCGGGGCCGATCGGCTGCCTGCACGTGCGGCTGGCACGGTCGCGTGGGGCGGCCCGGGTGTTCCTGGTCGAGAAGAACGCCGAGCGGTTGCACGCCGCCGCCGAGCTCGTCCAGCCGGACGCGGCGATCTGCGCGGACGAGGTCGACGTGGTGGACGAGGTGCGCAAGCTGACCGACGGCCGCGGCCCGGACGTGGTGATCGTGGCGGCCGCGTCCGGCGCGGCGCAGGAGCAGGCGATCGCGATGGCCGCGCGGCGGGGCCGGGTCTCGTTCTTCGGCGGGCTGCCGAAGGACAACCCGATCATCGCCTGCGACTCGAACCTGGTGCACTACCGCGAGCTGACGATCGTGGGCGCGAACGGTTCCAGCCCGGCGCACAACGCCCGGGCGCTGGACCTGATCGCGACCGGCGCGGTGCCGGTCGCCGACCTCATCACGCACCGGTTGCCGCTGGACGACGTGCTGGCAGCTTTCGACCTTGTGGCGCGCGGGGCGGCGATCAAGGTCACTATTGAGCCCTGACGGTTCGCACTGTCCAGCGTGGACGGTGGCGTACCCCCGGAACCGGCCCTGACCGGCCCTGACCTAGGCGAGGAGCTGCGATGGCTGAGCGTACGGTGGTCGTCCGATCGCGCAGCGGGCTGCACGCCCGGCCCGCGGCCATGTTCGTCCGGGCGGCAGGCAAGCAGCCGGCCGCCGTGAAGATCCGGAAGGGCGACGGCCCGGCGGTCGACGCCCGGTCGATGCTCTCGGTGCTGGCGCTCGGCGCCGGTTGCGGCACCGAGGTCACCCTGCAGGCCGAGGGCGACGGCGCCGACGAGGCGGTGGCCGCGCTGGCCGACCTGCTCAGCCGCGACCTCGACGCCGAGGAGCCCGCCGCCTCCTGACCGTCGGTGACAGCCGCACACCCGCGTCCTGACTGCTCCCGGTGTAGAGGCCCCGCCAGCGGGGTACCGGAGAGCGGCACCGGATGCGGGTGTGTGTCGTTGAGTGGAGCCGTCTGCCACCGAGCGTGAGCCAATCAGCTCAGAACGTGTTGACGCCAATGGGCCTGTCCGAGCCAGGCCGTTTGCTGAGCGTGATCACTGCCATGCGACCGGCGACCATCGGGCGAAGGCCCGTACACGATCATGTGGTCCGCAGGAAAAGCCCTCTACCCTGCGCTTCTGACAGCCAAACGCACAAAAATCACTAGTTTCTCGTGTGGGCCGTCACTACTACGGATGAGGTCCGGAAGCCAGTATTGGCTGGTCTGACCGCAGTAATCGTTATGGGTCGGAGCAGCGTCCACAGCGGGCCGGCGGGCGACCGATGTGGACTGGCGGAAGGTGGAGAGAGTGGCCGACACGCGCACCGAGGCGCGCCTGCAGGACGCCGATCTGTTCAGCGATCTGCTCGTCCGGCTGGCCGGCAAGCACCGGGTTCCCGGTGCCCAGCTGGCCGTGCGTCATCACGGCGAGACGGTCGCGGTGGAAGCCGGCGAGCAGGCGGTGGGCGGCGGCCGTCACGTGACCGGGGAGACCGCCTTCCCGACCGGCTCGGTGAGCAAGGCGTTCACCGCGACGCTCGCGATGATCCTGGTCGCCGACGATGACCTCGACTTGGACGCGCCGGTCGGGGAAGTCCTGCCCGAGGTCGACGAACTGGGCGACGAGTTCACGCTGCGGCGCATTCTCAGCCACACCAGTGGGCTCACCGCCGACCCCCGCTCGGGAGACGCGGAATACGGCTCGCTTCGACGCTACGTCCTGGACCACTGCCGGCCGGCGAACCTGATGCAACCGCCGGGGGCCGCGTTCTCGTACTCGAACCTCGGCTACGTCCTCACTGGCCGGCTTGTCGAGGTCATCACCGGGATGAGCTGGTGGGACGCGATGGAGTCGGTCCTGCTGCGGCCGCTCGGCATCGATCCGGTGTTCGTCGGTGCCCGGTTGCCGCACCGGCGGCGGGTGGCCGCCGGCCACTCGGTCAACAAGGTCACCGGCCGGACCCGGCCCGTACGGCAGTCCGTCGACGAGGCGGAGGCGCCGGCGGGCGCTCTCGCGATGAGCGCCACCGATCTCGTCCGGCTGGGCTCGATGCATCTCGGCGGCGGTCTGCCCGGCCTGCTTCCGGCCGACCAGGCCGCCTGGATGCGGGAGCCGGTCACCGGCGCCGAACCGTTCGGGCTCGCCGATGGATGGGGTCTGGGTCTGGCGACGTTCCGGTCCGGCGAAACCACCTGGGTCGGGCATGACGGCAACGGCGACGGCACCTCGTGCCACTTCCGGATCGACCCGGCGGGCGACTGGGCAATCGCCATGACCAGCAACGCGAACACCGGATACGGGATGTGGCAGGAACTGCTCGGCGAACTGGGCGCCGCCGGCATCCCGATCGAGCCGTACCAGCCGGTCACCTCGGGCCGGGCCATCCGCGCTCCGCTGGCCTGCGCCGGTACCTACGGCAACGGCGATGTCCAGTACGAGGTCTCGATCCGTCCCGACGGCAGGCTTGACCTCGCGGCCGACGGGGATTCGCTCGGCCAGGCCAGCTGCCACGACGACCTGACGTTCGTGCTGCGGGATCCGGCGACGCCGGACCAGACGTTCGCCGGGCGGTTCTGGCAGGACGGGTCGACCGGCCTGGTCGACGGTGTGCAACTCGCCGGCCGGCTCGCTCGCCGGTGCGCGCGGGCGCGGCAGGCCGACCGCCAGCGCCTGACCGCCTGAGTTTCCGCAACTACTGACCATCGCAACTCGAACGACGCCCGGCAGCCGCCCGGCGCCGCTGAGACAACTGTGCCTGGAAGGGTCCGAGAATCCATGGTTGCCAGCGACACGTCGGTGCGGGGCCGGTCCGTCACACCGGGGCCCGACGCCATGGCGGAGTGGAACGCGACCGGTACCCGGCTACCGGTCGGCACCGTGCCGGCGCTGTTCGCGGCGCAGGTGCGGCGGACGCCCGAGGCCGTCGCGGTGCTGGCCGACGGCGTCCGGCTGAGCTACGCCGAACTGGCCGGTCGGGCCGGCCGGTTGGCGGCCCGGCTGACCGAGCTCGGGGTCGGCCCGGAAAGCCCGGTGGGCCTGCTCATGCGGCGGTCGCCGGACGTCGTGGTGGCCGAGTTGGCGGTCCTGCAGGCCGGCGGTGTCTACGTACCGCTGGACAGTCGCGCTCCGGTGCCGCGGCTGCGGCAACTGCTGGCCGAGACCGGGGCGGCGGTCCTGCTGACCGACCGGTTCTGGCAGGCGACCGCGGACGAGATCTCGGCCCGACACGTGCTCATCCTTGACGACAACGTTGACGGCAATATTGCCGACAATATTGACGACGATCATGGCGGGGTGCCGCCGGCTGCCGCGGCACCGGCGATCACGCCGGACAACCTCGCCTACGTGATGTTCACGTCCGGGTCGACGGGCGTACCGAAGGGGGTCGCCGTACGGCACCGGGACGTCGTCGCCCTGGCGTTCGACCGCCGGTTCGACAGCGGGCATGAGCGCGTCCTGCTGCACTCGCCGCTGGCGTTCGACGCGTCGACGTACGAGCTGTGGGTGCCGCTGCTGCGCGGCGGCCAGGTCGTGGTGGCGCCACCGGACGAGGTGGCGCCGAGCACGCTGGCCCGGCTGATCCGGTCGTACGCGATCACCAGCCTGTTCCTGACCGCGGGGCTGTTCCGCCTGGTCGCGGCCGAGACGCCGGCCTGCTTCGCCGGCCTTCGCGAGGTGTGGACCGGCGGTGACGTGGTGCCGTCCGCGGCGGTGGCCCGGGTGCTGGCCGCATGCCCGGGTCTGGTCGTCGTGGACGTCTATGGGCCCACCGAGACGACCACGTTCGCGACCTGCTACCCGCTGACCGACGCCGGCTCGGTGCCCGACGTGGTGCCGATCGGACAGCCGTTCGACAACATGCGCGTCCACGTCCTCGACGATCGGCTGGCGACCGTGCCGGTGGGCACGGCCGGCGAGCTCTACATCGCGGGTGCCGGGCTGGCCCGCGGCTACCTCGGCCGGCCGGGGCTGACCGCGCAGCGGTTCGTGGCGGACCCGTCCGGGCCGGCCGGCTCGCGGATGTACCGCACCGGCGACA
Organism: Mycobacteriales bacterium; assembly: GCA_039648995.1. Taxonomy (GTDB): domain Bacteria; phylum Actinomycetota; class Actinomycetes; order Mycobacteriales; family CADCTP01; genus JBBWZH01. The sequence continues at coordinate 18,684 of JBBWZH010000177.1, read as the reverse complement.
CCGTGCGGTGGACCCCGCAGGGCTCGGTCGAGTTCCTGGGCCGGGTGGACGATCAGGTGAAGATCCGTGGCTTCCGGATCGAGCCGGAGGAGATCGAACTGGCACTGCGGAGCCACCCCGGGCTGCGGGACGCGATCGTGATCCCACGGGAGGACCGCCCGGGCCACCGCCACCTGGTCGCCTACGTGGTACCGGCGCACGTGGAGCAGCCGGTGGCGGCTGCGGACCTGCGTGCCCACCTCGGCCGGTCGCTGCCGGACTACATGGTGCCCAGCGCGTTCGTGCCGATGGAAGCGCTACCGCTGACACCGAACGGGAAGATCGACCGGCGGCGGTTGCCGGCGCCGGCCGTGGACGCCGGGTCGAGCCGGTATGTCGCGCCGCGTACCGACACCGAGCGGGCGCTCGCCGGCATCTGGGCCGACGTGCTGCAGCGCGACCAGATCGGCAGCCGCGACGACTTCTTCGAACTCGGTGGCGACTCGATCCTGGGCTTCCGCATCCTGTCCCGTGTCCGGGCCGCCTTCGGGGTGGAGCTACCGGCGCGCGCGGTGTTCGAGAACCGCACGGTCGCCGGGCTGGCCGCCCTGCTGCCGGACGGACCGGCGGCCACCGTGGACCGCATCCGCCCCGTGCCGCGGGACCGGACGCTGCCGATGTCGTCCGCTCAGCTGCGGCTCTGGTTCATCGACGACCTGACCGGGGGCGGCACCGAGTACAACACCGGCATCGGGCTGTGGCTGACCGGCCCGCTCGACCTGGACGCGCTGCGGTCCACAGTGGACGCACTGGCGGCGCGACACGAGTCCCTACGCACCACCTTCGACACGGTGGACGGGCAGGGCGTGCAGGTGATCGCGGCGGCCGGCCGGATCCCGCTGAGATTTGTCGATCTGTCTACTGTGGACGGCGCAGCGCCGGACGAATGGGTGGAGCAGGCGCTCGCGGACGAGCTGAGCACGCGGTTCGACCTGCGCCGCGGGCCGCTGACCCGGGTCGTGCTGATCCGTCGCGGCCCGGACGAGCACGTGCTCATGCTCAGCCAGCACCACATCGTGACCGACGGCTGGTCGATCCGGGTGCTGGTGGACGAGCTGGCCGAGCTGTACGCCGGGGCGGTGGCCGGCGTGCCGGTCGGCCTGCCCGAGCTGCCGGTCCAGTACGCGGACTACGCGGCGTGGCAACGGGACCGGCTCGCCGCCGGCGTACTGGACCGGCAGCTGCCGTACTGGACCGGCGCGCTGGCCGACCTGCCGGTGCTCGACCTGCCTACCGACCGGCCGCGGCCGCCGGTCCGGACCATCGCCGGCGCCGTGCACCGCGGCGACCTGCCGGCCGAGCTGGTCGACCGGCTGAGCGAGGTCGGGCAGGGCGCCGGCGCGACCTTGTTCATGACCCTGGCCGCCGCGGTCCAGCTGCTCCTGGCCCGGTACAGCAACCAGCGCGACGTGGCAATCGGGACGGTGACGTCCGGCCGCAACCACCCCGACGTGGACGACCTCGTCGGCCTGTTCGTCAACACGGTCGTGCTGCGGTCCACAGTGGACGCGGGCCGGACGTTCCCGGAGTTCCTGGCCGGCGTGCGGGAGACCGTGCTGGACGCGTTCGGGCACGACGACGTGCCGTTCGACCGGCTGGTGCAGGAGCTCCAGCCCGACCGCGACCCGAGCCGCACCCCGCTGGTGCAGACGGTCGTCGTGCTGCAGAACACGATGGTCGCGACCCGGGACATCGGCGGACTGCGGATCACCGAACACGACCTGCCCCGCCCGGCCGCGCGGTTCGACCTGGTCTTCGAGTTCCTGCCGCGTCCGGCCGGCCTGAACCTGACCGTCGAGTACAACACCGACCTGTTCGACGCGGCCACCATCGACCGGCTGACCGGGCACCTGCGCCGGCTGCTCGAGGGCATCGCGGCCGCGCCGGACCGGTCCCTCGCCGAGCTGCCGCTGCTCGGCGAGGCCGAGCGGCACCAGGTGCTGCGCGAGTGGAACGACACCGGGCGGCCGGTCGAGCCGGTGACGTTCCCGGCGTTGTTCGAGGCCCAGGCCGCCGCGACCCCGCGGCTGCCGGCGCTCGTCGCCGATGCGGGCCGGACCGACTTCGCGACGCTGAACGCGGCGGCGAACCGGCTCGCCCGGCTGCTGGTCGGCCGGGGCGCCGGCCCGGAGCGGATCGTCGCGCTCGCGCTGCCGCGGTCGGCGGACATCATCACCGCGCAGCTCGCCGTGCTGAAGGCGGGCGCGGCGTTCCTGCCGATCGACCCGGCCTACCCGGCCGACCGCATCGCGTTCATGCTGGCCGACGCGCAGCCGGTGCTCACGCTGTGCACCAGCGACGCGGCCGCGGTGCTCGCGGCGGCCGGCCAGACCGTGCTGGTGCTGGACCACCCGGACACCCGCGCAGCCGTGGCCGCGCAACCGGACACCGATCTGTCCGATGTGGACCGGCTGACCCCGCTGCGGCTGGCCAACCCGGCCTATGTCATCTACACGTCCGGGTCCACCGGGCGGCCGAAGGGCGTCCTGGTCTCGCACGCCGGCCTGGCCAGCTTCGCGGCGGCCGAGATCGAGCGGTTCGGCGTACGGCCCGGCGACCGGGTGCTGGAGTTCTCCTCGCCCAGCTTCGACGCCTCGGTGCTGGAACTCTGCATGTCGCTGCCGGCGGGCGCGGCCCTGGTGGTGCCGCCGCCCGGTCCGCTGCTCGGCCAGCAGTTGGCCGACGTCCTGGCCGGCTCGGGCGTGACGCACGCGCTGATCCCGCCTGCCGCGCTGGCCACCGTGGCCGCCGCGGACCTGCCGGACTTCCGCTGCCTGATCGTCGGCGGCGACGCGTGCACGGCGGAGCTGGTACGCCGCTGGGCGGCCGGCCGCGAGATGATCAATGCGTACGGGCCGACCGAGGCGACGGTCGTGGCCACCTGGTCGGACCGGCTGCTGCCAGCTGCCGGCGCGCCGCCCATCGGCCGCCCTATCCACAACACCCGGGCGTACGTGCTCGATGCCACCCTCCGGCCGGTGCCTGTCGGCGTGCCCGGTGAGCTGTACGTGGCCGGCATCGGGCTGGCCCGCGGCTACCTGCGCCGGCCGGGGCTGACCGCGGAGCGGTTCGTGGCCAACCCGTTCGACGCGCCGGGGTCGCGGATGTACCGGACCGGCGACATGGTCCGGTGGACCGCCGACGGCATGCTGGAGTTCATCCAGCGGACCGACCACCAGGTGAAGATCCGCGGCTTCCGGGTCGAGCTGGGGGAGATCGAGGCGGCGCTGCTGCGGCATCCCGCGGTGGCCGAGGCGGTCGCGGTCGCCCGCGACGAGGCCGGTCACAAGCGGCTCGTCGCCTACCTGGTGGCCATCGCCGGGGCGCCGACGCCCGAGGCTCCGGAATTGCGCAGGTTCCTCGGCCGCACGCTGCCCGACTACATGGTGCCCGCCGCCTTCGTCGCGCTGGCCGAGCTGCCGCTGACGCCGAACGGCAAGCTGGACCGGCGCGCCCTGCCGGCGCCGGACCCGGCCGCCACCGCGGCCCGATACACCGCACCCGGCACGCCGACCGAGCAGGCGCTCACCGCCATCTGGGCCGACATCCTGCGCCGGGACCGGGTGGGCACCGGCGACAACTTCTTCTCCCTCGGCGGCGACTCGATCCTCTCGATCCAGGTCGTCGCCCGCGCCCGCCAGGCCGGGCTGCACCTGACCTCCAAGGACATCTTCCTGCATCAGACGATCGCCGCGCTGGCCCGCGTCGTGTCCGCAGTGGACGCCGGCGACCCGGTGGGGACGGCCGGCGCCGAGCAGGGTGCCGTCACCGGTCAGGCGCCGCTCACGCCGATCCAGCGCTGGTTCCTCGACCACCGTGCCGGGTCGGCCGGGCGGTTCAGTCAGTCACTGATGGTGGAGCTGGCCGAGCCGGTCGACGAGGCGGCGCTGCGCGCGGCTCTCGCCGCCCTCCTGGCCCAGCACGACGCGTTGCGGATGCGCTACGAGAACGGCGACGGCCAGTGGCGGCAGCGCAACGCACCGGTCGAGGAGGTCGAGCTGCTACAGCGGCACGACCTGTCCACTGTGGACGAGCAGGCGGCGGACGCGGCGATGGAGCAGCTCGGCGAGGCGACCTGCGCGGCGTTCGACCTGGCCGCCGGCCCGCTGCTGGCCGCGTTGCTGTTCGAGCGCGGCGCCGGTCGTCGACCGGTGCTGTTCCTGGCCGTCCACCACCTGGTGGTGGACGGAGTGTCCTGGCGTATCCTGCTGTCCGACCTGGAGTCGGCTTATCAGCAGGCTTCCCGCGGCGGGTCCGTCCACCTGGGACGGAAGACCACGCCGTATCGAGACTGGGCGCGGCTGCTGACCGAGCGGGCCGCGACCGGTGGTTTCGACCACGAGCTCGACTACTGGGCTCGGGTCGAGCGGGGCCGCGATCCGGCCCTGCCGCTGGACGGGACCGGCGGGCCGGGCGCCAATCAAGCTGCCCATGCCCGTTCGGTCACCGTCCGGCTCCACGCCGACGAGACCAGCGCCCTGCTGCGGAACGTGCCGGCCGCGTACCGGACCCAGGTCAACGACGTACTGCTCAGCGCGCTGGGACGGGTGCTGGCCGGCTGGACCGGCCGGGACCAGGTGCCCATCGACCTGGAGGGCCACGGCCGCGAGGACATCGTCGACGGCGTGGACCTCAGCCGCACCGTCGGCTGGTTCACCACGATCTTCCCGGTGACGCTGGACCTGCCCGCCGGCGACTGGGGCACCGTGCTCAAGTCGGTGAAGGAGCAGTTGCGCGCGGTGCCCGGCCGCGGGCTCGGCTACGGCGCGCTGCGCTACCTGACCGGCGCCGGCGGGCTCGGTACCGCCCCCGGGCCGCAGGTCAGCTTCAACTACCTCGGCCAGCTTGACTCACTGTCCACAGGGAACAGCCTGGTAGCCGGCGGCTTCCGGGAGCTGGCGCTGGACGAGAGCCCGGCCGCGACGCGACCGCACCAGCTCGACGTGGTGGGCCGGGTCGAGCGGCAGTGCCTGGAGCTGACCTGGTACTACTCCGAGCGGCTGCACCGGGAGAACACGATCCGGTCACTCGCCGAGCAGACCGTGCGGGCGCTGCGGGAGATCATCGGGCACTGCGCCGGCCACAGCGGCCGGACGCCGGCCGATTTCCCGCTCGCCGGCCTGAACCAGGCCGAGGTCGACCGGCTGGCCGGCGACGGCAGCGCGGTCGAGGACATCTACCCGCTCACCCCGACCCAGGCCGGGATGGTGTTCCACGGCCTCTCCCAGCGCGACCAGAACGTCTACTTCCAGCAGATCGTCTTCACCCTGGCCGGTGTCCGCGAGCCGCGGGCGCTCGGGCGCGCCTGGCAGTACGTGGTCGACCACACGCCAGTGCTGCGCAGCCGGATCGCCTGGGATGGGCTGGAGCACCCGGTCCAGGTCGTCCAGCCGAGCGTGACCGTGCCGGTGTCCTATCTGGACTGGACCGAACTCGGCGAGGATGCGCGCCGGCTGGAACTGGACCGGCTGCTGGGGCGGGACCGGTCCGAAGGGCTGGATCTGGCCACCGGGCCGCTGCTGCGGCTGGTACTGGCGAGGGTGTCCGCCAGCGAGGTCCAGGTGGTCTGGACCTTCCATCACGTGCTGCTGGACGGGTGGAGCGTCTTCCAGGTGATCGAGGACGTCTGCACCGCGTTCGAGGCACTGGTGGCCGGGGCCCAGCCGGCGCTGCCCACCCGGCGCCCGTTCCGCGACTACGTCGGCTGGCTCGCCGGGCAGGACCGCACGGAGGCCGAAGGCTACTGGCGGCAGGCGCTGGCCGGCATGGACGCCGCCACCCCACTCCCGTACGACCGCGCGCCGGCGGCCGCCCACGCGAGCCGGTCCGCCGCGTGGCTGACCCTGCCGCTGCCCGACAGCCTGCCCGGCCGGCTGTCGGACTTCGCCCGGCAGCACCGGCTGACCGTGAACACGGTCGTGCAGGGTGCCTGGGCACTGCTGCTGGCCCGGCACGCCGGCACCCGGCACGTCTGCTTCGGCGCCACCACGTCCGCCCGGCCGACCAGCCTGCCCGACGTGGACTCCATCACCGGGATCTTCCTCAACACGCTGCCGGTACGGGTCGACGTCGACGACCGCGCGACCGTCACGAGTTGGCTGCGGCGGCTCCAGGCCGAGCAGGCCGAGGCGCGCCGGTTCGACTTCGTCTCCCTGACCGACCTGCGGGGCTGGAGCGACCTGCCCGCCGGCGCCGGTCTGTTCGACAGCATCGTCGTCTTCGAGAACTACCCGATCAACGAGCGGGACGCCGCCGGGGACGGCGTGGCCCTGCGCGAGCTGGCCGGCATCGAGACCACCAACTACCCGCTGAACCTCGTCCTCACCCCGGCCGACCGGTTGTCGATCGAGCTCGGCTACGACCCCGAGCTGTTCGACCGCGAGACGATCGAGCTGCTCGCCGAGCGGTTCGGCCGGATGCTGGCGGCGATCACCGCCGTCGGCGGCACCTCGGCGACCGTCGGGTCGATCGAGCTGCTGTCCGATGTGGAGCGCCAACGGCAGCTGGTGGACTGGAACGGCGTCGAGGTCGACGTACCCGCGGCGACGCTGGCCGAGCTGTTCGAGTCGCGGGCCGACCGTACGCCGGATGCGCCGGCGCTGCTGTCCGGCACCGGCTCGCTCCGCTACGCCGAGCTGGAGGCGCGGGCGAACCGGCTGGCCCGGCTGCTGATCGGGCGCGGGGCCGGCCCGGAGACCGTGGTCGCGCTCGCGCAACCGCGCTCGGTGGAGATCATCGTGTCGATGCTCGCGGTGGCGAAGGCCGGCGCGGCGTACCTGCCGGTCGACCCGGCCTACCCGGCCGACCGGATCGAGTTCATGCTCGCGGACTCCCAGCCGGTGCTCGTGCTCACGACCGCCGAATTCGCCGGCTGCCTGCCGGCGTCGGCGGCCGGCGTGCTCGTCCAGGACGAGCCGGACACCGCCGCCGACATCGCGTCCCGGTCCCGGCTGCGCGTGTCCGATGTGGACCGGCTCGCGCCGCTGCGGCTGGCGCACCCCGCGTACGTCATCTACACCTCCGGCTCGACCGGCCGGCCCAAGGGCGTGGTCGTCTCCCATGCCGGCCTGGCGAACTTCTCCGCCGCCGAGATCCAGCGGTACGCCGTGCACCCGGGCGACCGGGTGCTGGAGTTCTCCTCGCCCAGCTTCGACGCGTCGGTGCTGGAGCTGTGCATGTCGCTGCCGGCCGGCGCAGCGCTGGTGGTGCCGCCGCCGGGGCCGCTGCTCGGCCAGCACCTCGCCGATGTGCTCGCCGCCTTCCAGGTCACCCACGCGCTGATCCCGCCGGCCGCGCTGGCCACGGTGCCGGAGGCCGTCGCGCGGGCCGGGGTGCCGCACTTCCAGGGCGTGATCGTCGGCGGCGACGCGTGCACGGCCGAGCTGGTCGCCCGCTGGGCGCCGTACCGCCGGATGATCAACTCGTACGGGCCGACCGAGGCGACCGTCGTGGCGACCTGGTCCGACCCGCTCGAACCGGACGCCGGCACCCCGCCGATCGGCCGCCCGCTGCCGAACACCGCGGCGTACGTGCTGGACCGCGAGCTGCGGCCGGTGCCTGCCGGCGTCGCCGGCGAGCTGTACGTCGCCGGCGTCGGGCTGGCCCGCGGCTACCTGCGCCGGCCGGGGCTCACCGCCGAACGCTTCGTCGCCAACCCGTTCGGCCCGTCCGGGTCGAGGATGTACCGGACCGGTGACCTGGTCCGGTGGTCCGCCGACGGGCAGCTGGAGTTCGCCGGCCGGGTGGACGAGCAAGTGAAGATCCGCGGCTTCCGCGTCGAACCCGGCGAGATCGAGATCGCGCTGCGCGCCCACCCGGCGGTGGCGCAGGCGGCCGTGATCGCCCGCGAGGACGAGCCCGGAGCGCGCCGGCTGGTCGCCTACGTCGTACCCGCCGACGCCCGCGCCGGGTCGGCCGCGGCCGACCTACGCGCGCACCTCGGCGCCACGCTGCCCGACTACATGGTGCCGGCCGCGTTCGTGACGCTCGACGCGCTGCCGCTGAGCCCCAACGGGAAGCTCGACCGCAAGGCGCTGCCGGCTCCGGCTGCCGAGACGGCGATGACGACCCGGCACGTGCCGCCGCGCACGCCGACCGAGGAGAGCGTCGCCACGATCTGGGCCGAGGTGCTGCACCAGGAGCGGGTCGGCGTACTCGACGACTTCTTCGAGCTCGGCGGCGACTCCATCCGCAGCCTGCTGATCGCCTCCAGGGCCAGCGCGGCGTTCGACATCAGCCTCACCCCCCGCGACGTGCTGACCGCGCGTACCGCGGCCGCGCTCGCGCAGGCGATCGAGGACCAGATCCTGCATGAACTTGAGCAGCTCGCGCTCGCCGGCGACCGCGACGACAACTAGGAGACGACCACCATGACCGCCTCGCGCGAGAGCCGCATCGCGGCCCTTCCCAGCGACGTGCAGGAGCTCTTGCGGCAGCGTCTCGCCGGCAGGACCGGGCCGGCCGAGGCGGTGGACGTGATACCGGCGGTCGACCGGTCCGGTCCGCTGCCGCAGTCCTTCGCGCAGCAGCGGCTGTGGTTCCTGCACCAGTTCCAGCAGGAGGGCTCGGCGTACCACAGCGGCTACGCGCTGCGGCTGCGCGGGCGGCTGGACGTCGAGGCGCTCGCCAGCGCGCTGCACCGGCTGCCGGCGCGGCACGAGTCGCTGCGCACCACCTTCGATGAGGTCGACGGGCACGGCGTGCAGGTCGTCGCGCCGGCGGCCGGGTTGCCGCTGCGCCAGGTCCGGCTGGGGGGTGCCGGCGGGGAGACCGAGCTGCGGCGGCTGCTCGACGCGGAGTACACCCGGCCGTTCGACCTCCGCCGCGGCCCGCTGATCCGGGCACTGCTGGTGCGGTGCGCGGACGACGAGCACGTCCTGATGCTCACCGCGCACCACATCGTCATCGACGGCTGGTCGATGGGTGTGCTGTCCGACGAGCTCAGCGCGCTCTACAGCGCCGCGGTCGACGGCACCGGGGCGACCCTGCCGGAGCTGCCGGTGCAGTACGGCGACTTCACGATGTGGCAGCGGGAGCAGCTGTCCGGCGCGGCGCTGGACGAGCAGGTGGACTACTGGACCCGGAAGCTGTCCGGGCTCAGCCCGCTGAACCTGCCGTCGGACCGGCCCCGGCCGGCGGTGCGGACGTCAGCCGGCGCCGCGCACGAGTTCGTGGTGCCGGCCGATGTCACCGCCGGGCTCGGCCAGCTCGCCCGCGCGCACGGCACGACGCTGTTCACCACGCTCACCGCCGCCTGCCAGTTGCTGTTCGCGCGCTACGCCGGTCAGGACGACGTGGCGATCGGGACCGTCGTGCCCGGGCGGAGCCGGCCGGAGCTGGAACGGCTGATCGGCTTCTTCGTGAACACCGTGGTACTTCGCTCCACAGTGGACCCGACCGCGACGTTCACCGATTTCCTGGTCTCGGTCCGGGAGACCGTGCTGGACGCGTTCGGGCACGACCAGCTGCCGTTCGAGCGCCTGGTCGACGCGCTGCGGGTCGACCGCGACGCCAGCCGCAACCCGCTGTTCGACGTGCTGGTGGTGCTGCAGAACGCGCGGCCGGGAGCGCCCGCGTTCACCGGGCTGGCGGGGCAGGAGGTCGACCTGCGCGGGCAGGCCGCCGTCGTCGACCTCACGCTGGAGTTCGAGCAGCGCGACGGCGATGACGGCAGCTGGCTGGCCGGGGTGCTGACATACAACACCGACATGTTCGACGCGGCGACCATGCGGCGGCTGGCCGATCATCTGCAGGTGCTGCTCGGCGGCATCGTCGCCGGTCCACATCGGACAGTCGCGGAGCTACCGGTGCTGCCGGAGCCGGAGCGGCGGCAGCTGCTGGTGGACTGGAACGACACCGACCTCACGGTCGCCCCGGCGACGTTCCCGGACCTGTTCGACGCGCAGCTGGCCCGGACCCCCGACCTGCCGGCGGTGACCGCCGGCGGGATGCACCTGACCTACGCCGAGCTCGCCCAGCGCGCGAACCAGTTGGCCCGGCTGCTGGTCGGCCGCGGCGTGGGGCCGGAGCAGGTGGTCGCCCTGGCACTGCCGCGCTCGGTCGACATCGTCGTGGCACAGCTGGCCGTGCTGAAGGCCGGCGGGGCGTTCCTGCCGGTGGACCCGGCCTACCCGGCCGAGCGCATCGCGTTCATGCTGGCCGACGCGGGGCCGGTGCTGGTGCTGACGCGCGGCGACGTCGCCGCCGACGTGGCGGCCGCCGCGGCGCAGACACCCACCGAGGTGCCGCTGCTCGCCCTCGACGACCCGGCGAACGAGCGCGCGGTCGCCGCCCTGCCGGGGCACGGTCTCACCGACGCCGACCGGACGTCGCCGCTGCTGCTGGCACATCCGGCGTACCTGATCTACACCTCCGGGTCGACCGGCCGGCCGAAGGGCGTGGTGGTCTCGCACCTGGGTCTGGCGAGCTTCGCCGCCGCCGAGGCCGCGCGGTTCGACGTGCGACCCGCCGACCGGGTGCTGCAGTTCTCCTCGCCCAGCTTCGACGCGTCGGTCCTCGAGTTGTGCATGTCGCTGCCGGTCGGCGCGGCGCTGGTGACGCCGCCACCGGGACCGCTGCTGGGCCAGCAGTTGGCCGATGTGCTCGCCGAGCAGCGGGTGACCCACGCGCTGATCCCGCCGGCCGGGCTGGCCACGGTACCGGCGATGCCGCTGCCCGACTTCCGGACGCTGATCGTGGGCGGCGACGCCTGCACGGCCGAGCTGGTGGACCGCTGGGCGCCCGGCCGGACGATGATCAACGCGTACGGGCCGACCGAGTCCACAGTGGTCGCCACCTGGTCCGAGCCGCTGGCGCCGGGCGGCGTGCCGGCCATCGGGCGGCCGATCGCGAACACCCGCGCCTACGTGCTGGACGCGACGCTGCGGCCGGTGCCGGTCGGTGTCGCGGGAGAGCTGTACGTCGCGGGCATCGGCCTTGCCCGCGGCTACCTGAGCCGGCCGGGGCTGACCGCGCAGCGGTTCGTCGCGAACCCGTTCGGGGTGCCGGGGTCGCGGATGTACCGGACCGGCGACCTGGTCCGGTGGGCCGTCGACGGCACGCTGGAGTTCGTCGGCCGGTCCGACGACCAGGTCAAGGTCCGCGGCTTCCGGGTCGAACTGGGTGAGGTCGAGGCCGCACTGTCCCGGCACGACGAGGTGGCCGAGGTGGTCGTGGTGGCCCGGGCGGACGGCGGCCACAAGCGGCTGGTCGCCTACCTGGTACCGGCCCCGGGCGCGGCCCCGACCGCGACCGCGCTGCGCGACTTCCTCGGCCGCACGCTGCCGGACTACATGGTCCCGGCCGCGTTCGTGCCGCTGGACGCCCTCCCGCTGAGCCCGAACGGCAAGCTCGACCGCCGGGCGCTGCCCGCGCCGGACCTCGCGCTCGAACCCGAGAACACGTTCGTGCCGGCGCGGACGGCGACCGAGGAGGCGCTCGTCGAGATCTGGTCGGAGGTGCTCGGCGCACCCCGGGTCGGCGTGGAGGACAACTTCTTCTCCCTCGGCGGTGACTCGATCCTGAGCATCCAGGTGGTCTCGCGGGCCCGCCGGGCCGGCCTCGGGCTGACGTCCCGGGACCTGTTCCTGCACCAGACGATCGCCGAGCTCGCCGCGCATGCCGCGCCGCTGGCCGACGCGCTGCTGGAGCCGGACTCCGGCGTGACCGGCGGGCCGCACCCGGTCGGGCCGATCCAGCGCTGGTTCCTCGAGTCGGGGCTGGCCGACCCGGACCACTTCACCATGTCGATGTTCCTGGAGTTGGACGATGGCGTCGACGCGGACGCGCTGAGCGCGGCGGTCGACGCGGCGATCGGCCATCACGGGGCGCTGCGGCTGCGTTTCAGCCACGGCCCCGACGGGTGGTCGCAGGAGGCCGCCGAGGCTCCGGCCGCCGGGGTGCTGCATCGTGTCGACCTGTCCGATGTGGACACCGCCGACCAGCCGGCCGCGATCGAGGCGGCGGTGTCGGCCAGCCAGGCGAGCCTGGACATCCAGGCCGGGCCGCTCGTCGCCGGCAACCTGTTCCTCGGCGCCGGGCAGTCGCCGCGGCTGTACCTGACCGCGCATCACCTGGTCGTGGACGGGGTGTCCTGGCGCATCCTGCTCGGTGACATCGAGGCGGCGTACCGGGACCTGACCGCCGGCCGGCCGGTCACCCTCGCGCCCGTCGGCACGCCATTCGTCCGCTGGGTGACCCGGCTGGCCGAGCACGTCCAGGCCGGTGGGCTGGCCGACGACCTGGCCCACTGGACCGCCGCCGGGGCCGCGGCGCCGGCCGGCATCCCGGTCGACCGCACCGGCGCGAACACCGTGGGCTCGACCCGGACGGTGTCGGCCCGGCTGAGCCGGGCGGACACGACCGCGCTGCTGCAGCGGGTGCCGCCGGTCTACCGCAGCCAGGTCAACGATGTGCTGCTCAGCGCCGTCGGCTCGGTGCTGGCGCGGTGGGCCGGCCGCGACCGGGTCCTGATCAGCCTGGAGGGCCACGGCCGCGAGGAGATCCTGGACGGGGTGGACCTGTCCCGCACGGTCGGCTGGTTCACCGCCGAGTTCCCGGTCGCCCTCACCGTGCCGGCCGGCGCGGACTGGGGCACGGTGCTCAGGTCGGTGAAGGAGCAGTTGCGGGCCGTGCCGCACCGCGGCCTGAGCTACGGGGCGCTGCGCTACTCCGGCGACCCCGGTGCGGCCGCGTTGCGCGCCCAGCCCACCCCGCAGGTCAGCTTCAACTACCACGGCCAGTGGGATGTCGGCGCCGCGACCGGCTTGTACCGGGGTCGGCGCGACGGCGTCGGCCGCGACATCGCGGCCGCGAACCAGCGCGGCCACCTGCTCGACGTCGCCGCCCTGGTGGAGAACGGCGAGCTGGCGTTCAGCTGGATCTACTCGGCCGACGTGCACGACGAGCAGACCGTGCGCCGGCTGGCGGACGAGACGGTCAGCGCGCTGCGTGGCATCGTCGAGTTCTGCGGCCGGCCGGGCGCCGGCGGCCGCACCCCGTCCGACTTCCCGCTGGCCGAGCTGAGCCAGGCGCAGGTGGACGCGCTCGTCGGCGACGGCAGCACGGTGGAGGACATCTACCCGCTGACGCCACTACAGGCCGGCCTGCTGTTCCACAGCCTCGTCGACGCCGAGTCGGGCGCGTACGTGGACCAGGCCCGGCTGCGGCTGTCCGGCGTTGCCGACCCGGCGGCGCTGCGGGCGGCGTGGCAGTCGGTGCTGGACCGGACCCCGGCGTTACGCAGCCGGTTGGTCTGGACCGGCGTGGACGCGCCGCTACAGGTGGTGCAGCAGCGGGTGCCGCTGCCCTGCGCGGATGACGACCTCCGCTCGCTGTCCGAAGTGGACAGAGAGCGGGAGCTGGTACGGCTGGCCGAGGAGGACCGGGCGGCCGGCGTCGACCTCACCGTGGCGCCCCCGATGCGGCTGCGGATCGTCGCGCTGCCGGCCGACGAGGTGCTGCTGATCTGGACCTTCCACCACGTGCTGCTCGACGGCTGGAGCCTCGGGCAGGTCTTCGCCGAGGTCTGCGACACGTACCGGGCGCTGGTCACCGGTACCCCGGCGCAACCGGCGGTCCGGCGGCCGTTCCGGGACTACCTGCGCTGGCTGCACCGCCAGGACCGGGCGGCGGCCGAGCGGTACTGGCGGGACGTGCTGGCCGGTGCCGAGGCCACGCCGCTGCCGTTCGACCGCCCCCCGCTGGAGGCTCACCGGGCCGAGTCGGCCGAGTCCATCCGGGTGGCGCTGACCGCCGACCGGTCGGCGGAGCTGCGCCGCGCCACGATGCGCAGCGGGTTGACGGTCAACACCGTGCTGCAGGGCGCCTGGGCGCTGCTGCTGTCCCGGTACAGCGGCGCCGACGAGGTGGTGTTCGGGACGACGGTCTCCGGCCGGCCGGCCGAACTGCCCGGGGTCGAGGCGATGGTCGGCATGTTCATCAACACGGTGCCGACCCGGGTACGGCTGGACTGGGGCCGGCCGGCCGCGAGCTGGCTGCGCGACCTGCAGGCGGCGCAGACCGAGGCCCGCCGGTTCGACTTCGTCCCGCTGGCGCACCTGCAGGCGTGGGCCGACCTGCCGCCGGGGACCGCGCTGTTCGACAGCATGGTGGTGTTCGAGAACTACCCGTTCGACGCGGCCCCCGCCGGGCCGGCGGGCCTGCGCATCCGCGAGGTATCGGCGTCCGATACCACCAGCTTCCCGCTCAGCCTGCGCGCGTACCTCGACGACCGGCTGCGGCTGGAACTCGGCTACGACCCCAGGCTGTTCGACGCCGGCACCGTCCAGCGGCTGGTCGACCAGTTGCTGCTGCTGCTCGACGCCGTCTCGGTGGACCCGGAGCAGCCGCTGCGCCAGCTGCCGGCGATGTCCGGCCCGGAGCTCGACCGGGTGCTGGTCGAGTGGAACGACACCCACCAGCCCGTCGCGGACCTGGTCGTGCCGGCGCTGTTCGAGGCGCAGGCGGCCCGCACTCCGGACGCGACCGCGGTCCGGTGCGCCGGCGCCGAACTCTCCTACGCCGAGCTCAACGAGCGGGCGAACCGGCTGGCCCGGCTGCTGGTCGAGCGCGGCGCCGCACCGGAGCGTTTCGTGGCGCTCGCGCTGCCCCGGACCGCCGAGCTGATCGTGGCGCTGCTCGCGGTGCTCAAGTCGGGCGCGGCCTACCTGCCGGTCGACCCGGCCTACCCGGCCGACCGCATCGCGTTCATGCTCGGCGACGCGGCGCCGGCGCTGCTGCTGACCAGCACCGAGGTGGCCGGCCGGCTGCCCGAGTGCGCGGCCGTGCCGCGGCTGCTGATCGACCGCGACGCCACCGCCGACGCGCTCGCCGGCTACCCGGCGACCGACCTCGCCGATGCCGACCGGCGGCTGCCGCTGGTTCCCGCGCACCCGGCGTACGTGATCTACACGTCCGGCTCGACCGGGCGGCCCAAGGGCGTCGTGGTCAGCCAGCACAACCTGGCCGACCTCGCGGGCTGGGCCGCCGCCGAGTTCGGGCCGGTCGGACTGGCCAGGGTGGTCGCGTCCACCTCGCTCAACTTCGACGTCTCCGTCTTCGAGATCTTCTGCCCGTTGCTGGTCGGCGGCAGCATCGAGGTGGTCCGCGACGTGCTGGTGCTCGGCGAGCCGGCCGCCGGCGCGTGGCCGGTGAGCCTCGTCAGCGCCGTGCCGTCCGCTTTCGCCCAGGTGCTGGCCGCCGGCACGGCGACCGTGACGGCCGGCAACGTGGTGCTGGCCGGTGAGGCGCTGCCGCTGTCCGCGCTGCGGGAGATCCGCAGGGCGTTCCCGGACAGCCGGATCGCCAACATCTACGGCCCGACCGAGGCCACCGTGTACGCGACCGCCTGGTACTCCGACGGGTCCGGGTGCGACCAGCCGCCGCCGATCGGCCGGCCGACGGCGAACACCCGCACCTACGTCCTGGACGCGATGCTGCGGCCGGTGCCGGTCGGGGCGCCCGGCGAGCTGTACCTCGCCGGGGACGGCCTCGCCCGCGGCTACCTCGGCCGCCCGGGCCTGACCGCCGCGCGGTTCGTCGCCGACCCGTTCGGCCCGGCCGGCGACCGCATGTACCGCACCGGTGACCTGGTCTCCTGGACCGCCGACGGGCAGCTGCGTTACCTGGGGCGGGCCGACGAGCAGGTCAAGGTCCGCGGCTTCCGGATCGAGCTGGGCGAGATCGAGACCGCGCTGGTGGCACACCCCGGCATCGCCCAGGCCGCGGTCGTGGCCCGTACGGACGGCCCCGGCGAGCGCCGGCTGGTCGCCTACGTCGTACCGGCCGGCCCGGCCGTGCCCACCGGCCGAGCGGTGCCCGCCGGCCCGGGCGTGCCCGCCGGCCCGGGCGTGGTGGACGGCGACCTCGGCCCGGCGGCGCTGCGGCCGTTCCTGGCCCGCTCGCTGCCGGACTACATGCTCCCGGCCGCGTTCGTGACGCTGGCGGCCCTGCCGCTGAACCCCAACGGCAAGCTCGACCGCGGAGCGCTGCCGGCGCCGGAGCCGACCGGCGCCGCGAGCGGTGCCGGGCACCGCGCGCCGCGCACCGAGCTGGAGGCCGTCCTGGCCGGCATCTGGGCCGAGGTGCTCGGGCTGGAGCGGGTCGGCGTGGACGACAACTACTTCGAGCTCGGCGGCGACTCGATTCTCAGCATCCAGATCGTGTCGCGGATCCGGTCGGCGCTCGCGGTGCAGCTGTCCCCCCGCGTCGTGTTCAGCACGCCGACCGTCGCCGGGCTCGCGGCGCAGCTGACCGCCGAGGGCGGCCGGCCGGCGGCGGACCCGATCCCGGCGCTACCCCGCGACGGCGCCCTGCCGCTGTCGTTCGCCCAGCAGCGGCTGTGGTTCCTGCATGAGTTCGACCCGGACGCCGACGAGTACGTGACGCCGATGGCTGTGCGGCTGCGCGGTGCCCTCGACGTGGCGGCGCTGCGGTCGACGCTGGCCTGGCTGGTGGCCCGGCACGAGCCGCTGCGCACGACATTCGACTCGGTGGACGGGCAGGCCAGCCAGGTCGTGCACGCGCCGGGCGAGGTGGAACTGCCGCTGCTCGACCTGTCCGACCGGCCCGCGGCCGACCGGGACAGCGCACTGCGCGACCTGCTGGCCGCCGAGACCAGCCGGTCCTTCGACCTGCGCACCGGGCCGTTGCTGCGTGCCGGGCTGACCCGGCTCGCGGACGACGAGCACGTACTGACGCTCACGATGCACCACATCGTCACCGACGGTTGGTCGCTCGGCGTGGTGCTCGACGAGTTGAGCGCCGGCTACGCGGCGGCCTGCCGGGGCGGCCCGCCGCAGCTGCCGCCGCTGCCGGTCCAGTACGCGGACTACGCCGGCTGGCAGCGCGGCCTGCTGGCCGGTCCGGCGCTCGACGGGCAGCTGTCCTACTGGCGCCGGCAACTCGCCGGCGTCCCGACGCTGGACCTGCCCACCGACCGGCCCCGCCCGCCGGTGCGGGGCAAGCGCGGGGCGAGCGTCGACTTCGAGGTCCCGGCCGCCGTCACGGGCGCGCTCAAGCGGCTGGGGCAGCAGCAGGACGCCACGCTGTTCATGACGCTGGTGGCGGCCTGCCAGCTGCTGCTCAGCCGCTGGTCCGGGCAGTCGGACATCGCCGTCGGGACGGTCAGCTCCGGGCGGGACCGCGCCGAGCTGGAACACCTGGTCGGCTTCTTCGTCAGCACCCTGGTACTGCGCTCCACGGTGGATCCCCAGCTGACCTTCGCCGAGCTGCTCGGCCAGGTACGCGGCACGGTGCTGGACGCGTTCGCCAACTCCGACGTGCCGTTCGAGCGGCTGGTCGACGAGCTGGAGGTCTCCCGCGACACCAGCCGGACGCCGCTGTTCCAGGCCATGGTGGCGCTGCACAACACCCCGCCGCGGCAGCTGCGGTTGCCCGGGCTCACCGTCACGCACCTCGAACCGCCGGTCGGCACCGCCGCCTTCGACGTCGGCCTCGACTTCCAGGAGCTCGATGACCACCTGGTCGGCTCGCTGACCTACAGCACCGATCTGTTCGACCCGCGGACGGCGCAACGGCTGTGCACCCAGCTCGGGGTGTTGCTGGCCGGTATCGCCGCCGAGCCCGGCGCGACCGTCGCCGACCTGCCGATGCTGCCGGCCGGGGAGCGGCGGCTGGTGCTGCACGACTGGAACGACACCGGTACGCCCACCCCGCAGCTGACCTACCCCGAGGTGTTCGAGGCGCAGGCGGCACGCACGCCGGACGCGACGGCGCTGGTCTGCGGCGCCGTACGGCTGACCTTCGCCGAGCTGAACGGCCGGGCCAACCGGCTCGCCCGGCTGCTGCTCGACCGCGGCGTCGGCGCGGAACGCGTGGTGGCGCTGGCGCTGCCGCGGACGGCGGACATGCTGGTCGGGCTCCTCGCGGTGGTGAAGGCCGGCGGGGTGTACCTGCCGGTGGACCGCGACCTGCCGGCCGACCGGATCGGCTACCTGTTCGGCGACGCGGCGCCGGCGCTGGTGCTGACCACGTCGGACAGCGTGAGCGTGCACGCCGGGCTCGGCGGCCGGCCGGTCCTGCTGATGGACGACGCTGCCGTGGCGGCCGAGCTGGCGGCGACCGGCGACCGGAACCTCACCGACGCCGAGCGGCGTGGCGGGCTGAGCCCGACCAGCGGCGCCTACGTGATCTACACGTCCGGGTCGACCGGCCGGCCCAAGGGCGTGGTGGTCGAGCACCGCGGCCTGACCAACCTGTTCTTCACGCAGCGCGACCAGCTGCGGCCCGCCACGGACGTTCGCGGGCCGGCCCGGATGGCGTTGACCGCGGTGTTCTCGTTCGACATGTCGTGGGAGGGGCCGCTGCTGATGGCGGCCGGCGGAGAGCTGCACGTGATCGACGACGAACTCCGGCTGGACCCGGCGGGGCTGGTCGAGTACGTCGCCGAGCACCGCATCGACATCCTCGACCTCACGCCGGCGTACGCCGCGCAATTGGTGGCGGCGGGGTTGCTGGCTGACCCGCGGCACCGTCCGGCGGTGGTGATGGTGGGTGGCGAGGCGGTCGGTGCGGCGTTGTGGCGGGAGTTGGCCGCGGCGCCGGATACGGCGGGGTTCAACTACTACGGTCCGACCGAGTGCACGGTGGACGCGTTGGCCGCGCCGGTGGTGGGGGAGCGTCCGG
>JBBWZH010000098.1:0-7852 GCA_039648995.1 Mycobacteriales bacterium | reverse complement strand
ATGGTGGTGTCGTCCATGACATTCCAGGCTCCGGCCTTCTATGTACGGCATGGGTACGTCGAGACCGGCCGGACCGAGGGGTTGCCGGGCGGTCACGCCGACGTCCATTTCCTGAAGGCGCTGCCGGATGGCGCAGCCCTCGCGGATGTCGACGACGCCGCGGGGCCATGAACACATCGTGCTGGAAGGCCAGCCGACGGTCAGGCGTCGGATCAACGGCCGAGTCGGATGCTCGATCTTGAGTGGGGCGTGCTGGAGGTGTGGTGGGCCGGCCGGTGGTGGTCGTATTCACCGGGCTGCCGGGCACCGGGAAGTCGACGTTGGCTGAGGCGGTGACGCGGCGGATCGGTGCACCGGCGTTCGCCGGTGACTGGCTGCTGGGCGCGCTGGCCCCGCACGGTGTGCTGTCGGGGCTGGACCGGCAGACCTACCTGCGGGTGTACGCGGACCTGCTGGGTACGTTGGTCACCCGGCAGCTGCTGATCGACCAGTCCGCGGTCGTGGACTGCCTGGTCGACGACCGGGTCCTCGACCGGTGGCGGCAGACCACCGGCTGGTCCCGCGCCGCCTTGTACGTGGTGCACTGCGTGTGCACCGACGTCGACCTGCACCGGCAGCGGATCACCGGACGCGAGCGCGGTATTCCCGGCTGGCACGAGATCGACTGGGACCACGTGCAGCGAATGCGGCGGGAACTCCAGCCACCGCGAATGCCCGCATTGACCGTGGACGCGGTCAGTCCGCTCGCCCACAACCTCCAACTGGTCCTGGCACAGATCGGCGCCGACCACTGAACGTTCTCCGCCGCCTCGACCGCCCACTTGATCATCGGGGTGCGGGGCCGATCGAACTGGACGTCATGGCGGCGGAGTCGCCAGTTGGAATTGCCAGATGATCTCGCGCGGCGTTCCGTTCCAGGCGGCTGCGGTTGCCGCTGGGATGATGTCCAGCAGCGACCAGGGCCAGTCGTCCCATGGTCCTGTTTCGAGGTCGTCGAGCAGCGGCGTGCCGTGTGGTCGGCTGGGCATCGCGGGCTCCTCGCAACGCCGTACCTGCAGGCCCAGGGGCAAGGCGGCGGCGAGGTAGTCGCTGGCGCGGTGTCGGTATGCCGGCAGCAGCCCCGCCTCGCCGTCGGCGGAACGCATCCGGGGCACCGAGCCCAACATCGTCAACTCGCGGTGCACGTCGGTGATCACGAGATGACCGCCGGGACGCAGGACCCGGGCCAACTCGGCGATCACGGGCTTGAGGTCGGGAACGTGAACCAGGGCCAGGGCGCACACGACGATGTCGACGTGCTCGTCCGGTAGCGGCAACTCGTGCAGATCACCCTGCTCGAACTCGGCTCCCGGCACCCGCCTGCGGGCGTGAGCGAGCATCGCCGGGGAACTGTCCACGCCGATGACCCGGTGGCCGCGCGCCGCCAGATAGGACGCGTATCTGCCGGTGCCGCACGCGGCATCCAGAGCAGTGCCGGGCGGTAGTGATCCAAGGATGTCGTGCACGACGGGTTCTTCGATGTCGAACAACCCGTTGCCCGGTTGATCGTAGGTCGCCGACCAGACGCGGTAGCCCTCGACGGTGTCGACCCTGTGGGCGACTACTCCCGCGCCGCGCAGCGATGGGCTGTCCAACAGCCGCCGGATCTCGGCAATGCGCGCTTCGCAGAAATCCTGACCGTGATCGCCGGCGAAGGCTCGCAACAGCGAGACGCCTTCCAGCCCGAGCAGGTAAGCCAGTGGGCTCTGGTAGACCACCACGTGACGGTAGCGAGCGCCGTCCAGACCCGGCCATCGAATTTGCCCACGCGGTCGAACGCGGGCGGGATGGACTATGACAGCAGCGGGAACCGGTGTTGGGCCGGGCCGAGGATGCTGCGTTCATCCTCGGTCAGCGGGCGGCGGCCGGTACCGACGGCCAGCAGCGCCAGGTCGTCCCAGCCGAGTTCGGCCGGTGGCGGCATGCCGAGTAGGTCCGTGAGCACTGGCGCGATCTCGATCAGCGCGGACCGGGTGGTCCACGGCGGACGGCCCAGGGTGATGGCGACGTCGAGCCCGTGCGCGGCCAGGGACATGACGCGGGTGGTGACCCAATCGGCCAGCGTCATGGCGCCGACCCCGCCGATGGGGACGATCTGACCGAGGTCGCGCCGGCGTAGCACGCTGATCGCGGTCGCGCAGGTCTGACTGAACCACTGCGCGGCCGGCGTGGTGGCCAGGACCGCGGCGGCCACCTGCTGGGTTCGGTCGACGTTGCCCTGCCGGTACGGCGAGGTGTTCCGCTCCGGCCGGCGGTAGTAGTCGGCCGCGGTCGACAGCGCACCGCCGGGCGCGGCGATCGGTGGCTCGTCGCCGACCCTGACGCTCATCGCGACATGTACGACGAGTTCGGCCAGATCCCAGGGTGGACAGTTCGTCGCCCGCCCGAACTCCTCCGCGCCCAGTTGCTCCAAAACCGTCGACAGCGCCCCGCTCTCCGCCACCAACGCGGTCAACGCGTCCCCACCAGGCATGCCACCGATCCTGCCACCACCCTGGATCCGTCCCGATCAGAGCCGGCGCGGCTGCGCTCCGGTCAGACCGGCGGCCGGTTGGAGCAGGGCACCGCGTCGAGCAGCGACGTGGTCTCGCCGGTCGGCGCGACCATGTTGGCGCCGACGCGGTAGACCGAGCCCGGCGTGCAGCCGAACCTGATCGTCGCGAGGTTGTCCCAGGCGGGCACCGGGCTGCCATTCAGCGTCCAGTGGATCGTGCGGCCGGCCGGCCCACCGGTCGCCACACACGTGATCTGCCTGTTCGAGGACAGGCACGCCAGGTCGGCGGCCTCGGCCGGGGCGGCGACGGCGACCAGGGCGGCGGCGCCGAGCAGCGCGGCGCCGGCGTGCAGTAGTGGTCGGCCTACGGCGATCATGGTTCCTCCAGGCGTCCGGCCAGCTGGTGACGGCAGAATAAGTACCTGTTACGTGGCCGTCCAGTATTGAATGTCTGGTTAGCGGTCCGGCCTACGCGGTCCCTGGCCAGCGGGACGGTGTGGCCGGACCAGCCCCGGTGGGGCGGCCCGGCCACACCCGGATGTCGGGACCCGGTCAGCCGTAGGCGGCCGCGGTCATGGTGCAGCTGTGGACGTACCCGTTGAACCCGAAACCGCCCTGGCCCCGGAAGCAGCTCCAGGTCGACTGGATCGACGAGGTACCTGGTGTCAGCCTGGCGGTGTAGCCGATGTACTGGCCGGTTCCGTAGAACACACGTCCGTCGTATTCGTTCTGGTCGGCGTAGCAGAAGGTGTCGAGAGCGAACAGGCCGGCGGTGGTGGGGATCGTGGTGGTCCAGGTCTTCGAGACGCTGTCGATGGCGATGACGCTGATGCCGCTGCTGATCCACGGGGTCCAGTCGGTGCCCGACGGCGAGGCGTAGCTGATGTAGAAGCCGTACGGCAGATTGAAATTGCACGTTGTCCGGCCGGTGATGGTCCGCATGGGGACGGCCGAGGCGGTGCCCGGCACGGCGACCGCGAAGAACAGGGTGGCGGCGACCGCCGCCCAGAAGGTGACCGCCGTCTTCCGTAGGCGTCTGCGGATCATGGACACTGCGGGTCCTCTCGTGTGGCGACTCGTGGCACGGCCGCCCCCCGCCGCCGCCCGGCCACGATGCCCTGGCGCCCCAATCGGCCGCGGTCAGTCTGGCAGTGGCGGGTGTGCGTGGACTGTTCGACGACTGTCCGGCGGAACACCGCCGGACAGTGCGTCACGCCGTGGGATCGGGCCGTCCAGGCGCCGGACATCATGGCGATGAGGATCTCGCCGGCCCGGGGCCGGCGGTGTCGAGAAGGCGGGTGCGCGACCCCGACGACCGCGGCCGGGTCGCGGCCGGCGTGCCAGCCGCGCCGCGGAGCCGGGGGGATCTCCCGTTGTCATCGGCGCATCACGTCCTTCGTGCGCATGAGGTGATGGACTGCCGGTCCGGGCGGACGTGGACATACAGTGGTACGGCGGGCTATCCGCCGATTGTTCGGCGACTGTCCGGTCCTGGACCGGTGCTGGTCCGGCCGGGAGGCGGACGTGCGGATTGACGTGTTGGGTCCGGTGCGGGCATGGCGCGACGAGATGGCCCTGGACCTCGGCCCGGCGCGGCAGCGCGGGCTGCTCGGGTTGCTGGCCCTCGCCGCCGGGCGTCCGGTGGGTCGCGCGGACCTGGTGGACGCGCTGTGGCCGGACCGGCCGCCTCCCAGCGCCATCGGGATGATCCACACCTACGTGAAGCGGCTGCGCCGCGTCCTGGAGCCGGGCCGCGCGCCGTACCGGCCCAGCACCGTGCTCCCGGTGGTCGGGGACGGCTACGCCCTGCGGGTGCCGCCCGGGACCGTCGACGCGCAGCGGTTCCGCGCGCTGGTGACCGCCGCGGCCGGCGCCCAGCGTGCGGGGCGGCCGAGCACCGCCGCGGCGAGCTTCGCCGAGGCGCTGGCGCTGTGGGCCGGGCCACCGCTGGCGGACGTGCCCGGGCTTGCCGGCCACCCGGCCGTGGGCACGCTGGCCGCCGAACGATATGCCGCGCTGGTCGGCCACGGGCAGGCGCTGACCGCGGCCGGGCAGTGGGGCGAGGCGGTACCGGTGCTGCGCGAGGCGGCGACCGCGCAGCCGCTGGACGAGACCGTGCACGCCTGGCTGATCCGCGGTTACCACGCCCTCGGCCGGCGGGCCGAGGCCGTCGCGGTGCACCAGGACCTGCGCCGCCGGCTCGCGGCCGAACTCGGCGTCGACCCGGGCCCGGACGTGGTCGCCGCGTACGCCGCCGTGCTCGGCGACCCCGGACCGGCCGTGGCCGCCGGACCGGCCGTGGCCGCCCCGGCGGTGCCGCCCGGCCGGGCCGCCGGCGGACCGGCGTGGCAGCCGGACCGGCCCGCGGGCGGGGCACCCGACGGCGGGCCCGGTCCGTGGCCGGTGCCGGCGCAACTGCCGACCGGTGTCCGCGGGTTCACCGGCCGGGCAGGGCCGCTGCGGGTGCTGGACGGGCTGCTGGCCGCCCGCCGGCCGGCCGGTCCGGTGGTGATCTCGGCGGTCTCCGGCATGGCCGGAGTGGGCAAGACGGCGCTGGCTGTGCAGTGGGCGCACCGGGTGGCCGACCGGTTCCCGGACGGCCAGCTGTACCTGGACCTGCGCGGGTTCGGACCGGGGCCCGCGCTCGGCCCGGCGGAGGCACTGCGCCGGTTCCTGGCCGCGCTGGCCGTCCCGGCGTACCGGATCCCGGCCGACCCGGACGCGCAGGCGGCGCTGTACCGCAGCGTGCTGGCCGGCCGGCGGGTGCTGGTCCTGCTGGACAACGCCCGCGACGACGCCCAGGTCCGCCCGCTGCTGCCCGGCAGCTCCGGCTGCCTGGCGGTGATCACCAGCCGGAACCAGCTGGCCGGCCTGGTCGCCGCCGAAGGTGCGTACCCGGTCGAACTGGGCCCGCTCAGCCCGGCGGAGGCGCGGGACCTGCTGGCCGCCCGGCTCGGCCCCGGCCCGGTCAGCGCCGAGCCGCGGGCGGTCGCCGAGATCGTCGCCGGGTGCGGGCGGCTGCCGCTGGCGCTGGCCGTGGTGGCCGCGCGGGCCGCCCTGCGACCCGACCTCGGGCTGGGCCACCTTGCCGACCAGCTCCGCACCAGCCGCGACCCGCTGGACCTGCTGGGCACGGCCGGCGATCCGGCGGCCGACGTGCTGGCCGTGTTCTCGTGGTCCTACCGCGCGCTGCCCCGGCCGGCGGCCCGGCTGCTCCGGCAGCTCGGCGTGCACCCCGGACCGGACCTCGACGCCGCCGCCGCGGCCAGCCTGGCCGCCCTGCCGGTGTCCCGGGTCGGGGCGCTGCTGGACACCCTCGCCCGCGCCAACCTGGTGGTCGAGCACCGGCCCGGCCGGTACGCGCTGCACGACCTGCTGCACGCCTACGCCGCCCGGCTGGCCGCCGCCGAGTGCACGCCGGATCAGCTGCACGCGGCCACCGGACGGCTGCTGGACCACTACCTGCACACCGCGCACCGCGCCGCGATGCTGCTCGAGCCGCCCCCGGACCCGATCACACCGGAACCGCCGCGGCCCGGCGTCACCCCGGTGCCGCTGACGGGTGAGCAGGCCCTCGCCTGGTTCGCCGCCGAGCACCGGGTCCTGCTCGCCGCGGTTGAGTACGCCGCGGCGAACGGCTTCGACACCCACGCCTGGCAGCTGACCCACGCGCTGCGCAACTTCCTGCACCGATCCGGTCACTGGCTGGACCAGATCGCGGTCGGCCGCACCGCGGTGACCGCCGCCGATCGGCTGGCCGACCCGGCCGCGCGGATCCGGGCACACCGGCTGCTGGGCGACGCGTACCTGCGTACGGCCCGGTTCGACGAGGCGAGCCCGCACCTGCTGCTGGCCCTCGACCTCGCCACCCGGGCCGGCGATCCGGTCGCGCAGGCGCACCTGCACCTGCGGCTGTATTTCCTGCGCGACGGCAGCGGCGACCACGTCGACGCGGGGGTCCACGCGCGGCAGGCGCTGCGGCTGTACCGGCAGGCAGGCCACCTGCTCGGCGAGGCCGACGCGCTGAACGTCCTCGGCTGGAACCACATCATGAGCGGCGAACACGAGCAGGCGCTGGCGTGCTGCCGGCCGGCGCTCACCCTGCACCGACGGCTGGACAACCTGGCTGGGCAGGCCGGCACGTGGGACAGCCTGGGCCTGGCCCACCACCACCTCGGCCAGCACGACGACGCGCTGGCCTGCCTCCAGCGTGCCCTGGACCTGTTCCGCGAGTTGGGCGACCGGTACCACGAGGCGGACACCCTGGCCCACCTGGCCGACGCGCGCCGTGCCGCCGGCCAGGCCGAGGCCGCCCGGTCAGCCCTGACCAGGTCGCTGGCGATCCTCACCGACCTGCACCACCCGGACGCCGCGCAGATCCGTGCCCGGCTCGGCAGCGCGGCCGCGGCCGGCCAGCACTGACCGGGCCCCGGCCGCGCGCGGCCGAGATCGCGGCCCGAACGCTCGCTCTTCCTGATGCTCGGAGCGTCGGGGATCTCGCCGCGCTGCTGGCCTCGGCGGGGGCTGAGTTGGAGACGGTTACCGCTGCCGGACCGCGTAGGTCAGGTGGGTCACCCGCTGCGTCGGCTCCGCGCGGACCTGCTCCAGGGCCACGCGGCCCGCGTCCACGCCCTCGAACAGGCGGATTCCGGAGCCGAACAGCACGGGTGAGAGCGCGATCGTGAACTCGTCGATCAGGCCGGCGTTCACGTGCTCCAGGATCGTCGCGCCGCCGCCCGCGATGCGGACGTCCCGGTCGCCGGCGGCGTCGCGGGCCTGGTCGAGCGCGGGCTCGATGCCGTCGTTGACGAAGTGGAAGGTGGTCCCGCCCGGCCGCTCCCAGGGGTCACGCTTGGTGTGCGTCACGACGAAGACCGGGGTGTGGAACGGCGCCTCCTCCGGCCATGCCGGCTCGCCGGCGTCGAACATGCGCTTGCCCATCACGCTCGCGCCGGTGCGCTCGAACGTCTCCCGCGCGATGTCGTTGTCGCGCCCTTCCTCGCCGCCCTCGCCGAGCTTCAGGTTCTCCCGGAAGAACCGCTGCGGGAAGATCCACTGCTGCAGTTCCATCCACTGTTGCCCCATCAAGTCCTCGAGGGACTCGGGCGCGATGAACCCGTCCAGCGACATCGTCACGCTGAAGAACACCTTGCCGGCCATCAGTCCTCAACTCCCTTAGGAATGATCTCCGTGACGTAGGCAGCCAGGTTGCTCAGGGTCTGCTGGCCGCCCTCGATCGCGTGGTACTTCTCGACCGCCTCGTCGCGCAGCTCCTTGGTGGGGAACACCGTGCGCATCTCGATCCGGGTCGCCGCGCCG
>JBBWZH010000085.1:0-6305 GCA_039648995.1 Mycobacteriales bacterium | reverse complement strand
ACCGACCGTGCCGGTAACGACGGACCGCGCCGCGGTTCGGTTCAGCGGGCCCGGAGCCAGGCCGGCGATACGCCACGTTTGTCCACATCGGACGTGGTTGCGACGCCGCACGCCGCACCTCCGGCCGGCAGTTCGGGCAGTCCGCGGCCGTTGCCGGGCGACCCCGCAGACGGCGGTGCCGGGGCCGCCACGAGCGCGACCCCGGCACCGGTTCAACTGCTACAAACGACCGCCCTTCGGGACCCGGGTGCGGTCACCCGGCAGCCGCCCGAAGGTCTTGCGCCCCGGGCCGCCATTGGTCGCGCCGCCGGACAACGTGCCGCCCAGCCGCACGATCATCGCGTTGGCGTCGCGCACCAGCACGGTCCGGACCTCGACATCCGGTACCAGCGACGGGGTGATCAGCGCGATGAACTTCTTCAGATCGGTGATCTCCTTGGTGTCCTGGCTCTTCGCCTCATCCAGCCGGGCCTTGGTCAGCTGGTCCTGCAGCTTCTTCGCCGCCGAACTGGTCAGCCGGCCCACCGCCTTGAACCGATCGATCAGGTTTGCGATATCGCGGGTCGAGGTGGTGACGTAGAACCGGACGGTCTGGTCGGTCGCGTTGCCCGCCTTGTCCACCGCGTGCACGGTCAGCACCTGCTGCCCCAGCGGCACGTCGAACATCGCCAGCAGCGTGCCGGACAGGAACTGCTTCCCGTTCAGCGCGCCGGCTAGCGACTTCACGCCGGACGTCGGGTCGACCGCGGAGAAGGTGATCCGGCTCTCCTGGCTGTCGCCGTAGAGCTGCCCCTCCGCCACGCCCGAGACCAGCACGGTGGGTGCGGTGCCGTCGATCTTCACCACGGCCGACTTGAGCGTCTCGACGTTGCCGGCCTTGTCGACCGCGCGGTAGAGCAGCTCATGCACACCGTCGCCGGTGATGTCGATCGGCCCGGTGTATGGCGTCCAGACCGAACCGCCGGACAGCGACCACTCGATCCGGCCTATCCCACTGGTGGCGTCGGTCGAGCCGAGCGTCACCGGCACCGCGTGCGCGTGCCAGCCGTCGTCGTTCGCCGGGGCGAACGAGGCGACAGTCACCGGCGCGGTCGCGTCCACCTTGAGCGTCACCGTTCGGGCCGCCTCGACGTTGCCGGCCTTGTCCACCGAGCGGTACGACAGCGTGTGCGTACCGTCCGCAGAGACGGTCACCGGCCCCGCGTACGGCGTGAACGCGCCACCGTCCACTTGGTACTCGGTGCGGTCGATACCGCTGCCGCCGTTCTCGTCGGCTGCCGCCAGCGTGACGGTGACCGGCGTGACGTACCAGCCGCCCTGGCCGTTCGGTGTGGCCGGCGCGGCGGTCGCCGTTGTCGTCGGCGCCGTCGTGTCAGCCCCACCGAGGTGGAAGTAGGCGAACCTGGCGGTCTTCGCGGCCGTCTGGTTCACCCCGAACGCGAACAGGCCGAGCTTGCTGCCGGTGCCGAGCGCGGCGTTCGTGACGGCACCGAGCTCGGTCCAGTTCGTACCGTCGGAGGAGTACAACGCGTGGTACACAGTGCCCTGCTTCACCATCCGAAGCCACCAGGTGGTCGCGGTGATGTTGCTTAAGCTCGGCTGCGGGTTCTGCACGACGTCGCCGATCTCGCTGCGCAGCTCCAGCCCGCGGGCGACGGCCGCGCCCGCGGTGTTGGTGGTGATGAAGTCGAACTTCACGTAGTTGCCGTCGTCGGCGTACGCGATCAGGCCGCCCTGTTGGAAGGCCTCGTTGAAGGTACTTCCGTCCACCTTGGTCTCGGCTGCCCAGTCACCGGCCGGCGCCTTCTGCAGGATGAAGTTCTTCGGCGTGCCGTTGGGGCTGCCGTAGATGTCACCCGACGTGGTGTCGATCTCCAGGTTGCCGCCGGTGACCCGGTAGCCGGTCTGGTCCTCGCGGACGATCGAGTCCCACCGGCAGCCGTTCAGCGCGGTGCCGTCGAACTCGTCGTTCGGGGTATCCACAGTGGCCGTTGGGTCGGGCACCAGTTGGAACCAGTCGAACGCCGCGTCCACCACCGGCCGGGTGCCGGTACCGGACAGCGAGATCAGCCCGATCTTCGGGTTGGTGATCCCGGCCAGCGCCTTGGTCTCCGGCATCTGCGTCCACGCGGTCCCGTCCGGGCTGTACCAGGCGGTCAGCGTGGTGCCGTTGCTGATGAACCGGATGTAGGCCGTGTCCGGGAAGCTGGCGCCGAGGTTGGCGGTGTTGCTCGCCGCCACCTCGTTCGGCACCCCGGCCTCTTCCCGGATGAACTGGAAGATGCGCGCGCTGGCGTCCGCGGTGCCGCGGCCCTCGAGCACCATCTTCGCGTAGTTCTCGTCATCGCCGTAGACGACCAGACCGGCCTGCTGGTAGGCGTCCCGCGCCGCCAGGGTCACCTTGGTGGTCGCCTGCCACGGCCCGCTGGGGGTGGGCTGCAGCACGATGTTCGGCGTGGTGCCGGCACCGGCCCCGTAGATGTCGGTGTTCGTGGTCGGGATGTGCAGGCTGCCGTCGTGTACGGACAGATCCTGGCTCTCCCGGATCACCGTCGTCCACCGGGTACGGTCCAGCGTGCTGCCGGTGAAGTCGTCCGACCTCTGTCCGAGGCAGCTGGTGTTCGGGGCAGCGACCTGGATCGTCACCTGCTCGTGCGTGCTGGCGCCCCGGCTGTCGGTCACCATCACCATCGCGGTGTAGGTGCCCGCGCTGGTGTACGTGTACGACGCGGTCGGTGTCGTCGGCTGCGGCGCCCCGGGCACCCCGAAGTCCCACTGGTAGGTCAGCGGGGTGTTGCCATCCGGGTCGGTCGCGTTGGCGGTGAAGTTCACCGCAACCGGGGCCGTGCCGGACGTCGTCGAGGCCGCCAGTGTCACGAGTGGACGCTGGTTGTCGGTGACGCCCCGACCGATGAAGTCCACCCAGTTGACGTTGAGCAGGCCGCCGGTCGAGGTGCTGCCGGCGGGCCGGCGCACGACGAAGAACAGCGGCCCGGACGCGGTCGGCTGGTTGGTCAGCGTCGTCGTGTAGTCGTTGTAGGTCTGGTAGCCGCCGGTGTCCGGCACCGGGACGCTGCCCAGCAGCGTGCCGGTGGCCGAGCCGGCCCGGATCTCGATCGTGCCGCCGCCACCGCCGGACGCGGCCCGGAACCGGACCTGGTCGATCGCGGCGACGTTGGTCGGGTCGAACGTCCAGTAGTCACCGTCCTCGATGAAGCCGATGTCCTGCCCGCCACCCTGCGGGTCGGCCGCGGTCTCGGCCTGGACGCCCGGGGTGCCGACTCCGGCGCCGTCAGGAACCTTCCCGGTCGCGGTGAAGAACTCGGCCTGCTTGCGCTTCGGTTGCAGGATCACCTGCGCCCGGCCGGTCAGCGGGTTCGCGCCGCCGGCGCCACCGTTGTCGGTGTAGCTGGCCTCCAGCACGTAGAAGACGTTGTCGCCCTCGGAGTGTCCACTGGAGAGGGTGGTCTGCACGGTCGCGCTGCAGCCGGTGTACTGGTCGAGCGGGTGGCCGTGCGTCTCGTGGCCGAGGATCGCCTGCACGTGCACGCGGTTGCAGTCGATCGCCCCGTCCTCGGGGTCGGTGACGGTGACCGTGTACTTCACCTGGTCGCCGAACTCGAAGAAGCCACCGTTCGGCGGCACGGTGATCGTCACCGTCGGCAGCGTGTTCCCGACCGTGATCGGCACGCTCGCGGTGCCGGTCTGTTCACTCGCGTCGGTCACGGTCAGCGTGGCGCTGAAGTTGCCGGGGGTGGCGTACGTGTGCGCCGGGTTCTGCTCGGTGGAGTCGGTGCTGCCGTTGCCGTCGAAGTCCCAGGCGTAGGTGATCGGCGTCCCGTCCGGGTCGCTGGAGCCCGCGCTGGAGAACTGCACGGCCAGCGGCGCCGCGCCGGACGTGTGATCGGCGGTGGCCTTCGCGATCGGAGCGCGGGCGCCGGCGACATAGTCGATCCGGTAGATCGCCGAGTCGGTGTTGTCACCGCCGAACCCGGAACCCCACTCGATCAGGTAGAGCGCGCCGTCCGGACCGAACTTCATGTCCATCGGCTTCAGGAAGTTGAAGCTGGACAGGATCTGGTTGATGTCGACGAGCTTGTCGCCGGCCTCGTTCAGCTGGAACGAGTACATCTTGTTCTGGTTCCACTCGGCGAAGATCGCCTTGCCGTCCCAGTAGGCCGGCCACTTGCGGGTGGAGACCAGGGCCGGGTCGTACCGGTAGGTGGGGCCGGCCATCGGCGCCCCGCCGCCGCCCAGTTCCGGGAAGTCGGTGCCGGCGGCGTAGTGATACCAGACGGTCGCCGGGATGGCCGCCGGCAACTGGGTGAGACCGGTGTTGTTGGGTGAGTTGTTCACCGGCGCCGAGCAGTCGAACGCCGGGCCGGACGCACCGGTGGCGAAATCGTAGTCACGGTAGGCCGCGTTGTTCCCGATGCAGTAGGGCCAGCCGTAGAAGCCGGGCTTGGTGATCAGGTCCCACTCGACGGTGTTCTCCGGACCGCGGGTGGCCGAGGCGGTGGCGGCGTCCGGGCCGTAGTTGGCCACCAGCGGGTGGCCGGTCTTCGGGTCGATGCCGATCCGGAACGGGTTCCGGAAGCCCATGCCGTAGATCTCGGGCTTGGTCTGCGCGGTGCCCGGCGGGAACAGGTTGCCCGCCGGGATCGTGTAGGTGCCGTCGGCCTCCGGGTGGATGCGCAGCAGCTTGCCGCGCAGGTCGTTGGTGTTCGCGGCACTGCGCTGCGCGTCCCAGGACGAGCGGCCGGGCTGCTCGTCGATCGGCGCGTAGCCGTCCGAGGCGAACGGATTCGAGTTGTCGCCGTTGGCCAGCCACAGGTCGCCGGTCTTCTTGTCGAACACCATGCCGCCGCCGTGGTGGCAGCATTCGGCCCGCTGCACGGGGATCGAGAGCACCGCCTTCTCGCTGCTCAGATCCAGCGTGTCGCCGGTGACCGTGAACCGCGACAACCTGTCCACATCGGACCCGTTGGGCGAGTAGTAGAGGTACATCCAGTGCGTCGTGGCGAAGTTCGGATCCAGCGCCAGGCCGAGCAGGCCGCTCTCGTTGGCGGTGAAGACGTCAAGGTGCGCGGCCAGCGTGGTGCCACCGGTCGGCTTGATCACCTTCACGTCGCCGAGCCGGTCGATGTAGAACACCCGACCGTCCGGGGCCACATCCAACATCATCGGGTTGGACGTGTTGTCGTCCAGGGTGACCTTCTGGTAGCTGCCGTCCAGCGAGGCGGAGCAGTCCGCCGGGACGGCGCCGGCCGCGGTCTGGATGCCACCGAGCAGCAGGTGCAGGAAGTTCGGCTCGGTGTAGCTCTCGATGGTGTGCCCGAGGCCGGTGTACCAGGACCGGCCGCCGTCGTAGTCCTGGCACCAGGTGTTCGGGTGGTCGGCGCCCATCGTGCCGCCGCTGTAGCTCTTCTCGTCCAGCGAGGTCAGCACGTGTACCTTGCCGCGCGGGTTGGTCTGGTAGTCGTACCACTCGTCGGTCCGCACGATCGTGGTCGGCAGGTCCTTTGTGGACGGGTGGGCCGGGTCCTCCACCTTCAGCGTGGCCTGCTGGATCGCCGGGTGCTGCTTGAAGTAGGCGCCGACCAGCTGGCCGTACCACGGCCAGGTGTACCCGCTGTCGGCCGCCGCATGGACGCCGACGAAACCGCCGCCGTGCTCGATGTACCGCTGGAACGAGTCCTTTTCGGACTGCTGGTCCAGCGGGTCGCCGGTGGTGGAGACGAACACCACCGCGTTGTACTGCGCCAGGTTGGCGTCGGTGAACAGGGTGGCGTCCTCAGTGGCGTCCACCGTGAAGTTGTGATCCCGACCCAACTGCTGGATCGCGGCGACGCCGGCCGGGATGCTGTCGTGCCGGAAACCGGTCGTCCTGGAGAAGACGAGGACCTTGAACGTCGGGTCAGCCGCCGCAGTGGGCGCGGCCAGCGCGGTGGTGGCCGGTAACAGCCCGGCGACCACCGCCGCCCCGAACAAGACGGCGAGCAGCCGCCGGCCTAGGAAACGCGAACGACAACGCACGGTCGAACCTCCTCAGGTCATCCCCCGTGGAGGCGCGCGCCGACACGCCGATCCTATGTGGACTGTGCTGTGGTGCCAGGTGAGATGGTGCGGGTGGTGGCTATCCCTTCTATCGCGCCCCCAGCAGGTGGTCCATCGCCAGCTGGTCCAGGCGCTCGTAGTGCATGCCGCGGGTCGCCGCCGTCTCCGGGTCGAACCCGGCGATGTCGGCCTGCAGATCCGCGATGGTCTCGCCCGCGGCGAGGGTCGGCTGGGTCAGCTCGGGCACC